>CAIVQX010000170.1 GCA_903908165.1 uncultured Methylococcaceae bacterium
CTGGCTTTTTATAATTAGATAATAGGGCATCAATTAAATCGTTAGGTAATAATGATTGTGTAGTCATTTTTATTCCATTTCTGAAAATTACAGTTTCCTGCAAAATGTCTATTTACACAAAATTTCTTACACCCTCTATAATCAGGAAAGACCTCATTCAAATCTGGATAGACTGACTCCCGATGAAGCCTATTATGGTTTGTTGTCACCATTAAAAAAAGCAGCTTAATACAATGACAGATATTCACTTATAAATTGATAATGTCTGTTTAAACAATTGGGGCCAGCTCTGTAATGTAAAGCTATTTTGTGATTAACGGCTATAAAACTCTGCATTATGATTTCAATTATTTAAGCCTCTTGTTTATTACAGATTCGTTCAATTGGAAAATAGCAGCTAAAACAACTCCCTTTCCCTAGTTCACTGCTTATATTCAAACGCGCATCATGACGCATGAGGACATGTTTGACGATGGCTAAACCAAGTCCTGTGCCACTTATTTTTTTTGGACGCTTAGTTTCAACACGGAAAAAACGTTCAGTTAGTCTTGGTATATCATTTTTTGATATACCTTCGCCCTGATCTTCAACAGATAGAATTAATGATTTAGTGTTTTGGTACCAGCGTATTGTTATAGGAGAATCAACCTGTGAGTATTTAAGTGCATTACCTAACAAATTTGTGAATGCACTCCGTAAATCTTGTTCTTCACCTATAATATTTGCCCCAGTTTCTATATTTAATTTTATTCGTCCCAATCCATTATCGAGGTTATCACCTTCTTCACAAATTTTCTCTAATAAGGAAGGAACGTCTACACATTCTGTTTTTTTCTGTTGCGTTTCAAGTCGAGTTAATAGTAGTAAATCATCAACCAGATGTTCCATGCGCTCAGTTTGCCCTTGCATCTGGATAAATGAACTGGTTAGTAGTGGTGAATGTTGGTCGTCCATATCCAGTAAAGTTTCAAGATAACCTTTTAATACTGTTAGAGGTGTTCTTAGTTCATGGGATACATTAGCAACAAAATCCTTGCGCATGCGTTCCATCTTTTTTATTTGTGATATATCTTGAGCTAGAAGCAGTCGAAGTCCAGTGCCATAAGGTATAATTCTAACTTCTAAGGTAACTCGATTATCTGTCGGTGAAGGTAGAATAACAGATTCTTTATAATTACCTGTTTTAAGATATCTAATAAATTCGGGATAACGAATAAGGTTCTGAATACGCTGTCCTTTATCAACTTGTAATAAACCAAAAATATTTCTTGCTGCTTTATTTGTCCAGTCTATTTCATCATTTATGCCTAAGACAATCGCGGCATCAGGTAGAGCTTCAGTTGATTGACGCAACTGGTCAATCATTGTACTTAATTTCTTTTTTCGGCGCTTTTCGCTCTTTCTGAGACGATACACATGGTAATAGATTTCTTCCCAAATCCCAGTTGTTTTAGGAAGTTTTCCTCTTCCGCCGGATCGCATCCATTTTTCAAATCGGTTAATTTGAGTTATTTGCTTAATAATTACAAATAACATCAATAGGAATAGTAAGGCGATAAAATGTCCAGTTAATGCCCCTAAGATAGTTATTGCGATCAATAACCAAAGCAATGTAAAAAGCTCTTTATTCCAAGCATTCATGGTATTAATCTACCATGGAAAACCGATAACCAAACCCGCGAACCGTTTGAACCAAATCATCACGCCCATATTCTTCAAGAATTTTTCTTAGCCGACGTATATGAACATCAATGGTACGTTCCTCAATATAAACACTACGTCCCCAAACTTGATCTAGTAATTGAGTGCGAGTGTATACTTTGTCTGGATGCGTCATGAAAAAATGCATAAGGCGAAATTCAGTCGGGCTAACTTCAAGTTGTCTATCGCCAATAATGAGTCGGTGTTGATCAATATCGAGTATTAAATCACCTAAACAGATTTGGGCCTGACCAAGTATTTTTCCACTTCTTCGTAAAACAGCGTGGATACGTGCAACTAATTCTTTGGGTGAAAAAGGTTTGGTCATATAATCATCTGCACCAATCTCAAGACCTCTTACCTTATCCTCTTCCTCACCTCTTGCAGTTAGGAGAATGATAGGTAGATCACTATAAATAGGTTCTTTCTTAAGGCGTCTAGCCCATTCAACGCCACTAATGCCTGGTAGCATCCAGTCTAATAGTATTAAATCAGGTGGGTTGTCATGAATTATATTCTGAGCTTCTTCAGCATCTTTTGCCGCAGTTGGGAAAAAACCTGCCTGCTGAAGAACCATTATTAACATTCCTCTGATAGCATCTTCATCTTCAACAACGAGAATCTTTAAACTAGACATAATTAATTCATAAATAAAAATAAAGTATCATTATAACAAAGGGCTTATTACCTTTTTATGACAAACTTCATTGTTGTGAGTTTACTAATTTCGAGTTTACCATTTTTAAACATAAAGCATCATGTATTTATCTTATGTATAGTATGGGTAATGAATTTTTATATTTCTAGGTCGCTTGTACTATAGTCAATGAATTACAATACGTTGAATTCTATTTAATAAAATTCATCATTCATTTAAAAATGAAAACATTTAAAACTTATCTCAATGTCCCTTTCGCACAAAAAGATACTGTAAAATTACTTGGAGGGCGTTGGGATCCTTCGATCAAAAAATGGTATGTTCCAAATAATATTGATATGACACTTTTCGCAAAATGGCAAACTGACTCATTCGCTTCAGAGACAATCTCAAAGCTCATAGTCGAGTCAAACGTAGTTATATCCTCTGATATAAGTAGTACTATCGCAGCAAAAAGCTCAACTGTTCCAGTATTTACCAACCCTGTCGATAAGGGTTTTGAAGCTTACAATGGTGATGAGCCACCTTGGGAATAATTGATTCTTAAATCCGTAGTAATTAACCAAAAAATGAATAAATTAAAATACTTAGGGGGTTATTCTGCGGTGGTTATAGATCAAGTTCATACACTTATTAACAATAATAAATTAGCTGGTTTCCTTTTAGAAAAGTATCCGGTTAGTCACAGCATAAGAACGGATAAGGCGCTTTACACATTTGTAATCGACTTGAAGACTCAGTATCTTCGTCAATCTAATTCAATTAGTAAAGTTATCTATGATGATAAACTTGATGTGCTTCATCAAGCATTAGGATTGCATACTTTTATATCTAGAGTTCAAGGTAATAACTTAAAGTCTAAAAATGAGATTCGAATCGGATCAGTCTTTAGAAAGTGTCCGATTGAGTTTTTAACTATGATTGTTGTTCATGAGTTGGCACATTTGAAGGAAAAAGAACATAACAGAGCCTTTTATAAGTTGTGTGTTTATATGGAACCCAATTATCATCAACTTGAATTTGATATGAGACTTTATCTGACTTATCTTGATCTTGTTGGCAAACTTTATTAATGTTAACTTTCAAATGATAGTTTATCTCCGAAGACTTCTCGCCAATCAGAATTAAATTTATCGATTGTTGGCTGAACTGCTGGATGTGCAAACATCTCAACTGCGACATCATAGGGCAGAGTAATGGCGTCTACACCTAATTTGAGCACATCCATAACCTGTTGGGTATTTTTAAAGCTTGCTGGTAATAGCTTGCTGTTTAAGTGATGTTGTTTGATTAATAATTGTAGATCCGCTACAACACCGATTCCATCAGCTCCCATGGTATCGATGCGATTTACATAAGGTGCCAAATAATCCGCGCCACATAAAGCCGCAAAAAAGCCTTGTTGAGCGCTATAAATAGCTGTAGCAAGTACTGTAATCTTTTGATCTTTTATTAGTTTGATGGCAGTAAGCCCTTTCTCGGTAGCAGGTATTTTTATAACCATGTCAAAAGGTAACTCATGAATACGCTTTGCTTCTTCTACCATGCCATCGACTGATTGGCTCACAACTTGTGCATGAAAGCGAGCACCAGTTCCAATAATTGATTCAATTTGAGATAACGCTTGATTTAATCCGATACCATATCGAGCTACTATTGAAGGATTAGTTGTTACTCCTTTTAAAGGTAGGCAAGCGTTAAATCTAGCAACATGTTCGACATTCGCTGTATCAAGATATAGTTCAAACATTTTGGAAATCCATGAATTAAATTTTAATTTTAACAGAGCAAATTTAAAGTTAGAAGAACTGGTTCCTAATCTGTTAGCCTGAATACAAATTTGGATTTTATGTTCTATCAATTATAAAAATTCTTGTTGCAAAAATTAACATAATGATTTGTTTGAGCTTCTTGTGCGATAAGTATCTTTGATTCAGACTACAACTATAACTAAGGGTTTAATTTTGAAATCGCTCCCAACATTATCTGATAAACACATAAGTCTCGCTCATGGGAATGGCGGTCGATTAATGCGGGATTTAATTGAGCAACTTTTTGCTCGTCATCTTAAAAATGATTTATTAGATACAGGTGCAGATGCAGCTTCTATTCCTTTAGACTTTGAAGCAGGTGTTGTGTTAATGACAACTGATGGGTTCACTGTAGAGCCACTTGAATTTCCTGGTGGGGATATTGGGAGTTTAGCAGTGCATGGCACTGTTAATGATTTAGCTGTTGCTGGAGCTACTCCAATTTATTTGACATTGAATGCTTTTATTGAAGAAGGATTGGAAGTTGCCTTACTTGATCGTATCGTGCAAAGCATGTCAAAAGCCTGTCAAGAATGCGGTGTAAAAATAGTGGCGGGTGATACAAAAGTGTTAAGGCGAGGGCAGGGTGGAGGCATTTATTTTGCTACTACTGGAATTGGTCAGCGTCCTTCAAGTTTGAAGTTAGGTATGAAAAATATAAAGCCCGGTGATTCGATTTTAGTAAGTGGAACTATAGGTGATCATGGTACAACAGTTATGTTGGCAAGGGAGCAATTTGGATTGAGTGGTAATTTACAATCAGATTCAACAAGTGTTTTGCCTATTACTAATTGTTTGATTAAGCTGCCAGGGTTGCGATTTATGCGCGATCCTACAAGAGGTGGAATTGCTACTATAGCTCATGAAATAGCGCGAGCAACTGATAAAACGGTTCGTTTTTATGAGTCAACAATTCCTATCAATGATCAAGTTAAAGTTGTTTCGGAAATTCTGGGATATGACCCTTTATATTTAGCTTGTGAAGGACGTGTATTAGCTGTTATTGATAATGTTTATGCTGAAATAGCTGTAAAAGAACTACATGGATTAGGTTTTTCAGATGCTGCAATAATCGGTCAAATAGAAAATGGTTCTGCTTACGCAATGATTGAAACTCTATTAGGTGGAGAGCGAATATTACAAGAACTTGAGGACGATCCGTTACCTAGAATTTGTTAAATTATTGTTAGAAAATTGTGTTCTTAGACTGTTAAGGTTATTTTCGTCTGCACTACTTTGTAAAGTAGTGTTAATTCAATTTTAGTTATATAGGTAGGTTAAAGTATATTTTTAATAGTACCTGGTAATGTTTTTAAAACAAACTGTAAGTGGTAATATTGCATATAGATACGGTACTAATGTAGATTAAGGTTGTTATATTAATTGTATTTACCGTTACAACTTTAGGTATATAAGCAGATGGGATGTGTATGCGGGTATTAAGAAAATTATTTTCACATAAAAAAAATAATTTTAGCTGTTGGATATATTGCATTACCCAGGTTAATAATTTATGAAAAACAGTAGATTAGCTTTATGCTCTTTGTTGATGTTTGTTTCATTAAGTGTACCAATACAGCCAATATACGCAGATGGTCTTTTTTCTCAAATAACTAATCTTGTCGCAGATCAAATAACGAATAAAAATGGTCGATTAGCGAATGAAATTGCTTCAATTGTCAGTGCCAAAAACCACCCCTATTTGTTACATTCCGATTTTACAAATAGAGCAGAAGATCTTGACGCGCTTTATAAGCTTTCGGACTATCATTTGTTATGGATAAATGATAATCAAGTAGAAAAAAATAGAGTTGATGCAATAAATCTATTGGAACATGCTGACGCTAATGGTTTAAGTGATTCTAGTTATGATGTAAAGACTTTGCTACAAAAAAAACCGAGTGTAGCCTCTGAGAATTATAAGCAATTGGCGTTATATGACACTGCTATTAGCATTGCCTTATTACGTTTTTTACATGACTTACATTATGGTCGCGTAAACCCAAAGGATATTAATTTCAATTTGAAATTAAGAGAAAAAAAGATTATTGATCTACCCATGCTTATCAAAGCTAATATTGCTCAAACTACAATTGAACAATTACCTGATCTTGTTGAACCTAAATTAAAACAATACCAAAAATTAAAAAAAGCATTAGCTAATTATCGCGCATTAGCTAAGACACAGCCTGTGTTTTCTATCGAATTTACACGACCCATAAAACCAGGTGAAAATCTTCCAAAAGCCAACGAGCTAATGAAATATTTGAGCGCTTTAGGTGATATGGAAATTGACTCAAAAATATCCGTTAATTATATTGGGGGATTAGTTACAGGTGTTAAAAAATTTCAATCGCGTCATGGTATGAATGAGGATGGTGTTTTAGGTAAGGCTACTGTTGAATCTTTGAATGTACCATTAAATCAGAGAGTTACTCAGATTGAGTTGGCAATGGAGCGTTTGCGTTGGTTACCTGAAGTTATGCCAGGTTTTGGAACTTCTATCATTGTTAATATTCCCGCCTTTCAACTATGGGCGTTTGATGATGTTGATGAGATTAATGCATCTATGCCTAATATGCGAGTTGTAGTTGGTAAAGCATCGAAAAATGAAACTCCAGTATTAATGGCTGAAATGCGATTTATTGATTTCATGCCTTATTGGAATGTTCCTTATAATATTGTAAAGAAAGAAATTCTGCCTAAATTAATTCAAAATCCTAGCTATTTGGCAGGAGAAAACATGGAATTAGTAGCTACTTTTGGTGGCGAGTCAAAACCTGTTGTTTATAATGCATCAACCATAGCTGAGCTGAAACGTGGTAACCTAAGAATTAGACAGCGTCCTGGTAATAAGAATGCATTAGGGCGGGTTAAGTTTATGTTTCCAAATAAGAATGATGTATATATGCATGATACACCTTCACATGCTTTATTTAGTAGAGCGCGAAGAGATTTTAGTCATGGATGTGTTAGGGTTGCTAATCCAGATCAGTTAGCTGAATTTGTACTTAAAAACCAATTAAGTAAAGAAGCTATTACTGAGGCAATGCAAACTCAAAAAACACGTCGAATCATTCTAAAAAAATCTATTCCGGTATTATTTTTTTATATGACAGCGTTTATTGATCAGCATGGTGATGTGGATTTTTATTCAGACATTTATGGGTATGATACCGTATTGCTAGATGCTCTGGCTAAATCTGTGGATGTGTCTGATGTGGAAATATTTGCTCCGGTGCCTACATTAACTCCAATTGATCCATTATCGCCAGAAATTAATTTGATGTAGATTTGGTTTGGAAATTTACTAAATAATTAAATCGTTAGCGTTACCAGTTTCTAATATCGCCTGTATCAAGGTGAACAAAATCATTATGTGGGTAATAACCTACGCCGCCTCTAGCCATGTTTAAGGCAGCATTTTTAATGGTTTTGGCATGAACACCTTCAACTCTGATGTCTATAGCTCTTCCTTGTATATGAAAGCTATGTTCAGCAACGCCATGACTATGTTTACGTAATTGCGAATTAGTAAAAGGTGAGCGATATGCTGACACTATATGAAAAGGCTTGTTTATTCTGAGTGTTTGTTTCAAATCAAATAATTGATCCAATAATGCGGTATCAATCGGGTGCACGTCATCCGTATGGTAATCACGCAATAAGTAGTTTATTTCTTGAAGTGCGCCTTTGATGTATCTACCACGCTCAAAATAGGTTAGCTTTAATTTATCACCAGTATGCGCATGTTCTAGCGCTAATGTTTTATGTCCATTTTTTTGGGAAGTTTTGGCATATCTTTCTCTGCTTGAAAACCGAGATTTTAAGTGCTGTGAAATTGGTTTTGCATTTTGTGGGTGTACATACCTTCCAAGATGCAGGGTGTCACGTACGGTTGCATTGGCAATTCCAGAGCCACTTAATGCAAGAAAAGATCCGCACATAATTTGTTTAAGAAATGTGCGTCTTGAATTGATTTCACTATCTTCGTCAATCGTGTTTTTAACTAGTTTTTCATTCATAGAGTTATCTCTGGTAACGCTTAGATTATATTGTCTACTAGTAAGCCTTAAATTTATCTTAAGTTGATGTAAATAATTTAATAATTCTGATTTTAATTAAAAAATATGAAAGTAATGTTACATAAAATAATTTAATATAAGTTAGATTTTATATTTATACATGGATTTACTATTCGATATTCAAAGTGATGCTACAAGAAATTTACTTCTGCTAAATGTATTTCAAATTCTTAAATTGATTACCATAACATTAATGTATACCTGAAGGATTATATAACTATGAGTATAAAAAATGTTAAGCCATCAACTTACCTTTTAGAAGTTAAAGCGCTTTCTGACAGAATCTTACAGGCTCAACAACCCATTCGGATTCTTGATGCAATTAAGTGGGATGATATTATCAAACAAGAGTTTTTTAAAAATAAGTGTCGAAAACTCCCTGCAGTATCAATAGACTACTACCGTAATCGACCTTTAGGGTTTGAGGTCGCCGAAAAAAAACAAGAGTTTTATCAAATTGAGCGAGATTTAGTACGTAAACTAGGTCAACTCAACCCCTTAAGTGTTATTATGCGACGAATATGCCGAGAGTACCAAGATGTAGTTTACATGCTTGAAGCAAGGGGGACGCCAGAATTTTCGAGTATATCTCAGGAGTTATACGGCTCTTCCCAAGATGTTTTTCATGTGGGTGATCCTACTATTGCCAATTTGGGAAGTATGATGGAAGCAACTTTATCCCAATTATTGTCACTTGATTCTTTATCTGAGGAACCTAAAACAATATTGGCAAAAGAAGCAGTGGTTATTCTTAATGAAAAAATAGAAAATCTATTTCCTGGGGAAGGTCTCCGCGCAATGCTAAGTGATGGAATCATTGCTGATGCAGCAGCAGGTACTGATTACATCAAATTACGTGCCGATGCTTTATTCAATATGCGTGATTTACGTATACTTGAGGTTCATGAAATTTGGGTTCATTTGGGAACTACTTTGAATGGTTTGGCCCAGCCATATTGTACTTTTTTAGGTAAAGGTCCTCCTTCAGCTACTGTTACGCAAGAAGGATTGGCAGTATTAATGGAAATATTAACATTTAGCTCTACGCCTAATAGACTTATGCGATTGATTAATCGGGTACGTGCTATAACTCTCGTTGAAGAAGGTGCAGACTTTATGGATGTATTTTCTTTTTTCAAAGATAAAGGTTTGGACGATGAAGAAAGTTATATGCATAGTAGTCGGGTTTTTAGGGGTAGCAGTTCTGATGGAATGCCTTTTACTAAAGATCTAACTTATATTAAAGGTTTTGTACTAACATATAATTTCATGCGACTAGCTGTTAGTAAAGGTAAGCCGGATCGTATTCCTTTATTATTTTGTGGAAAAACTATGATTGAAGATATGAAAATCCTAGTTGATTTGGTAGAGGAAGGGACTGTAATAGCACCTGTTTTTTTACCCCCTCAGTTTAAGGATTTGATGGGATTGTCTTGTTGGTTAAGTTTTAGTCGATTTATGACATCACTTAACTTTAGACAATTAGAGCAAGATTATGCCAATATCTTGTAACTTTTAGCTATCTAATTAAAGCCACATAACCTTCTGTATTCGATTGATATTTGAAACGATAGAAATTGTCTAGATTAATGGCAACTTTGAAAGTTGCCATTAATCTTGAACCATCGCAAGTTAATAAATCATAAATGAAAAATAAAGCACTTACTTCTTTCAATGCTCTGGCAATTGATGAGCAAATGATCATGCTCGCTTTAGCTGTTATCTATGCTCCTATAGGTCAATCTAGCTTACAGAAATTGCTAAGGACAACGGGTTTTTTCTCTGCGAACACCATTGCATTTATAGATAGACCTTTGTGCGAAAAACTCCAAGAAAATGGTTTGATTATTTTGACACAAGATGGTTGGTGCTGTAGTGAAGATAGTGCTGAGCCATTAATGCGACTTGCTATCTTGGAACCTTGGTTTACTAAGTTAGCACAACTGCTGATTGCTGAACCTAGCTATTATTATCCTGCCAGGATAAGTGTATTCCATGCCATAAAACAACTGCGAATTTTTTTATATCAAGGTAATGAACTGGCTTTTGCTGCAAATATTGAACATTTTTACACTGATTATCGCGATATCTTTCCAGAAATAATAAATAAAATTTTTTTCAACAATTATGATGCAAAGTGGTTTGCATCTTTATCAGGTAGCATCAAATTTTTGGTCTTGAAATACTATTTGCATAATAGTTACCTTAACTTAAATGATGTGACTGATAAATATGAATTACTTGAATTATTTTTTGGCGTCGATCAGCATGCAAACACAGATATTGTTCACACACTAATTGAACAACGCTTAGTGCGTGGAAACTTCAAGGATTTAGAGCGATGGTTAGCAGATGACAGGTCAGCACAAGGTTTAACATTATTAGCTACCTTACGTTTTTTACAAAATCGTAATGATGAAGCTATTGAATATTTTCATGTAGCACTTAAAAGCTTAAAAAAAGAAACCGGTAAACGGAATATCTGTATTGATGGGTTGTACGGCTATTTTTTTAATCTTGCTTTACTAAAAAGCCAGCGTTTAAGTAATTTAACCTTACTAAAACAACAGGCACGAATGACAGCTAAACAAGGGTGGCAAAGCGAAGGTCTTTGCTTGCTTAATCTTATTTTGCTTGATTCAGTCGAGATATATCAAGGTAAAGCTACTATTGAAAATAGTACCTATTTATATAAAACTAACAAATTAGCTCATGAGCGATTATTCCATGCATTGTTGTTATATTGGATAGGTGAAGGCGATTTAATGACGGGCGATGTTAAGAATAGTGGTTTTTTGTCAGAGTTGGCGACATATTGTCAACAGGCTCAGCAATTAGGCTATATTTGGTTCGCGGCAGTAAGCTCATCTTTATTACAGCGTTTAGAATATAAAAATGAGAAATGTGAACTTATAGCACAACGCTATTTACAATCACCCTTTAACGAAATAATTGATTTATTACCCCAAGTCTCAAGGTGGGAAAGAGCATTAGATGCCTTAAACCAATTAACTAAAGAACCTGTTGTATCAGTTCAAAAAGAATTACGGATGATCTGGTCTCTTAGTATGGACAATAATGTTATAACTTTAACGCCTAAAGAACAAAGTCTTGGTAAAAATGGTCGTTGGAACAAGGGTAGGTCGATTGCTTTAAAAAGATTGTATCATGACATAACTGAATTTGATTATCTGACCGAGCAGGATCGTAACATTTGTAGTTATATCGAGATTATTAAAGAATCAAATTATTATGGTTATTCCAGCAAAGAGTTTTATGACTTATCAAGTAAGGCGATTATTGCGGCTATAGGGAGTTCTAATGTTTACTGGCTCAATCAAGAAACATTTGATATTCCCGTAGATATCAGTTTGGCACAGCCTCAGTTATTAGTTAAAGAACAGGACGATAGTTTACATATTTCTCTAATACCGATGCTCACTACTCAACAAGTCATTGTGCAACGAACTGCAAGTAATGGCTTAATTGTTTATGTCATAAATGAGGCGCATCGTCAGGTTGCTGATATTCTGGGTAAAAGTGGATTAACAGTGCCAATTGCTGCACGTCAGCAAGTTCTTGATTCGATTGCTTCGATTGCTTCAATGTTAACCGTACAATCAGATATTGGTGGTTCATCTAGTCATTCATTATGCGTTGATGTGGATAGTCGTTTACATATTCATTTGCAACCAGTGGGACAAGGCATACAAATAGAAATATTTGTGCAACCATTTGCAAGTGGTGGCCCACTTTATAAGCCCGGTGCGGGGGGGGTAACGGTATTAGCAGAAATTGAAGGTAAACAATTACAGACTACACGTGATTTTACACTGGAAAATCACTATTTACAGCGAGCCTTGAATGAGTGTGTCGAGCTCTATCCAAATAAAGAGTCTAAATGGCTATTGGATGATGCTGAAGTAGCATTGGAGGTACTGCTGCATTTGCAGCAATTCGATGATTTTGCTGTGCTTGAGTGGCCAAAAGGTAAAAAGATCCAGCTCAGTCGTGAAACGGGTTTATCACAAGTGCAATTTTCTGTTCGTAAAGAAAATGACTGGTTCAGTGTTGAAGGTAATATTCAGGTTGATAGTGATCAGGTTTTAGATATGCAGTGTTTAATGGAGCTATTGCACACCTCAACAGGACGATTTCTGAAGCTTGAAGACGGACAGATTATTGCACTGACACAAGAATTACGTCAACGCCTTGACGATTTAACCGGTTTAGGTGAAGTACAAAAAGACAGTGTACGATTTCACCCTTTGGCTAGCTTAGCCTTGGATGAAATAACCAATGGTATGGCTATTGTTGGCAGCAGACCATGGCAAGATCAATTAAGTAAACTTAATGAAATGGGAGAATTAAATCCCCAGTTACCCTCAACTCTACAGGGTGAGTTGAGAGATTATCAGCGTGAAGGTTTTCAATGGATGATGCGCTTGGCGTACTGGGGTGCCGGTGCATGTTTGGCAGATGATATGGGGCTAGGCAAAACAGTACAAGCGTTGGCATTAATTTTAGCACGCGCACATCAAGGCCCAACGCTAATATTGGCTCCGACTTCGGTATGTATAAATTGGCTGGAGGAAGCTCGCCGTTTTGCGCCAACTTTAAATACCTATCAATTTGGAATGGGTGATAGGCAGGATATGTTAGATAAAGCAGGTCCCTTTGACTTAATTGTTTGCAGTTATGGGTTATTACAAACAGAAGCAGATCGCTTAGAACAAAAACAGTGGTATACGTTGGTAGCTGATGAAGCTCAGGCTATTAAGAATGCGCTGACTAAACGGTCTAAAGCAGCATTAGCTTTAAAGGCAGATTTTAAATTGATAACTACTGGAACTCCTATTGAAAATCATTTGGGTGAGTTATGGAATTTATTCAATTTTATAAACCCCGGTTTATTGGGCTCTTTGAAGAAATTTAATGAACGTTACGCTCAAGCCATTGAGAATGATAAAAATCACGACACACAACAAAGATTAAAAAAGTTATTACGACCTTTTATTTTGCGGCGACTTAAAAATGATGTGTTAACTGAGTTACCTTCACGTACAGAAGTTACTCTCCATATTGAATTGGGCCCAGAAGAAAGAGCGCTTTATGAAGCGTTGCGTCGAAATGCAATGCAAGTGATGGGGCGAAATACTAGTCAACCAGCCCATAATCAATTGAAAATTTTAGCTGAAATTATGAAATTACGTCGTGCCTGTTGCCATCCACGTTTGGTTATGGAAGGGAGCACGCTGAGTAGTTCCAAATTACAAGCGTTTGAGGAACTCGTCGATGAGTTGTTGGATAATCGACATAAAGCGCTGGTGTTTAGTCAGTTTGTAGGGCATTTAATGATTATCCGAGAGTTATTGGATAAAAAAGGCATAAATTATCACTACTTGGATGGTTCTACGCCAGTAGTTCAGCGAAAAAAAGCGGTGAATTTATTTCAAGCAGGTGATGGTGATTTGTTTTTAATTAGTCTTAAGGCGGGTGGAACGGGTTTAAATTTAACGGCAGCTGATTACGTTATCCATATGGATCCCTGGTGGAATCCGGCAGTTGAAGATCAGGCCTCTGATCGCGCGCATCGCATGGGACAAAAAAGACCGGTTACCATTTATCGTTTGGTAGCAAAGGATACTATCGAAGATAAAATTGTGGACTTGCATATCCACAAACGAGATTTGGCTAATAGCTTGCTTGAAGGCGGTGAAGTGAGTGGCAAAATGTCTGTTGAGGATATGTTGGCTTTGATTAGAGAGATTGATTAAATAGTTTTAACTTCGTTTAAATTAAACCAACCTGATACTTTTCTCAGAATTATGTAGCCAAAGGTTACCCCCTTTTGTATGTCAAAACTTGATTTTAATAGCACTTATTAAAAATCAAGATTCCAGTTAATTCCCTATTTTTGTGCAACCGAAAAATTAGTTGGATTGCCTAGTATTTTTTCAGTTGTCCAATGTCATCTATTTCATGCTTCTTTTCTATATCACTAAATTAGATATATATATCGAAAATGATCATTAAATGATTTCATAATTCGAAGTTATAGTGCATCCAAGGTTTTTAAAATCTTTAACCTTAAATGATGAGGCACTCAATGACGTCTGAATTAACTGAGAAAAGCCAAATAGATAGCAAAGTAGATACAGTCAAACAAATCACTAAGATTGTCCAAAGCATTCGTTTTGGGTCTGTTGAAATTGTTATTCATGACGGCAAGATTGTACAAGTAGAGCGTAAAGAAAAGCTCCGCTTCGATACAAAAAATAACTAAGTTTACTCTACCAAAATAAAGGCGAGAACAAAATTTAAAAAA
>CAIVQX010000171.1 GCA_903908165.1 uncultured Methylococcaceae bacterium
CTTTAGCCGCTTCTGGGGCTTGGGCATTAAACAGAGGGGCAAAGTTTTTATGAATTTCGGTAGCAATAAAGTTTAGCCATTGTTGTACTTTATAACGGGCAAAGGTATCGGCAGCAGGCATCAATTTAATTTACACGGGCCAACAGCAAATAATTCCAGCCAAACTCTTTGCAACTACAACAGTCTGTCATTAGGCTTTAGCTTTCCTAAAGCGACATTTGATTTAGTTACAATCGTTTTTATAAAATGCGTAGGCTCATAAATCAACAAAATGCTGAAATACCTGACGTCTAATTTTACATTGATCCGTTTATTTGATTTCTGGTTGAATGAATGTACTTGAAAACTTGTATATCGAGGTTAAGTGTTGCTGCCAATTTTTTTAGCTAAGGTCTAAATAAAGCTCATTATCACTACTAGTGAGCTTTATTTATCTGAATATTATTAACAACCTATGACATCTGAAAAACCGTCTAATAATGGCGGTACTAATTGTGTTGTTTCTGACAGAAGAAACTTCTTAAATCTAGTGCCAGAATAATTTTAACAGCTCGTTATAGATCAATCATGCTTGTTGTCTTCGTGAATTCATCCAACCCATTCCACACAGACCAGCACCAAAAAGAAGTAGAATACTGGGTTCTGGGACAGGGAAGAATTGTTCAGTAGATATTTTAAGCGAGACTTGGAAGTTATTTGTCTGTCCTTCTACAGTAGTGAAACCTAGGCAATGAGAATTAGACGAACCGGCAGCATTACATTCTTCAGCTGTCAGGTAATCTAAACCAGAAATAAAAAGTTCTGCATTATACGGATTACCCTGGTAGAAGAAATTCTGATTAAGGCTTTTATCAAGAGGGTTGAATCCCGCACCCGCCACGTCCAGAACAAAAATATCATTACAAGGGTTGTTGAATGGACTATTAGCAACGCATGGTGTCGCGTTAGGCGTTTCTACATAGTTAATAAAGAAGTTTAGTGTTTGATTAGGAGTCACGGTGCCAACACTACCAGCAGGAGCAGTTGCGTTTAGCACTATCTGGTCGAATAGGACAGCAGATGTTAGCGTAGTTCCACTGATTGGTTGATTATTGTGAATTACTTGCACGGTGTTGACAGCTGCGGCATCAGTTAGTAGGTTGCCCTCGACGTGTCCTCCGGAAGCAGATCCAACTGAGAAAGAACTTTGTCCATTAGTACCGGTTCCCCAAGACAATTTCGACGGATTGCTCAAGAGAGTATTAAAATCGGAGGTAGTGATGCCGGTTCCCACATTTGAGGTAGGAGTGCCTATTGTACTGTTACTACTATTTGTCCAAGACATGAATCCTGAATCAATGGTGTAAGACCAGTCTGTAACTATAGGAAATGCAAATACTGTTGTTGCACATAACATTCCCCCTAGGGCTATGGTTGTAATAACCATGTTCATTATTTTTTTATTCATCGCTTTATACTCGCTTTATCGTAACGTAAGAATTTACCTCTTAATTATTTATCTTTAGCGACAATATAACTGAAAATTTTAATATAAATATATTATAAAACAGTATATTAGAGCTAATTTGACTAAATAATTGTCTCAAATTATGAAGCAGACAGAGGCTGTTGTAGAAAATTTTAACACTGCGTTCTTGATGACATTATGTTGATTAGCGTGGATAACTTCTATACCGGCTATTCTCAAAAATATTGTCATAACAGAAACACAGAATAAATAAAGCAAAGACAATGCCAGTAATTTATTTTTATTTTAAAACAATGCGTTATTAAATATATTTATAAAAGTACATTCTCATCGAGAAGGATAGTGTAAAAAATACTGACACTTTCTGTTAAGCAAAAAAGCTCTGACTAATAAAATAATAGCTCAGGGGTTTGGCCAGTAAGATACTGAACAATGGCAGGTCCTTCTGTTAGTTGATTGCCGTTATCCAATAATAAAAGAGGGACGTAGCCGTTAGGGTTTAGTTATTGAAAATCTTCGTTGGTCTCAGTGAGTTTGTTGTTTAAATTAACTTTGATCAGTTCAAGTGGGTATTCTGCTTCGCAAGCAAAGATATGGGGTGATAAGGAGCAAGCACCGGGGCTATAATAAAGTTTCATCGTTTTTCCTTTTGGTTAACGGGGATTAATCTTTGGTGGCTTCAATGGGTATGACAATACTGACCTCATCAGCTAGTTTTGGAGCGTATTTGTCTATGCCAAAATCAGAGCGTTTAAGCGTACTAGTTATATTGGCTCCACAGGTGTTTTTAAGCGTAATCAGGTTCATTCCACAATAAAAATGATCAATCTTTAAATGCACGGGTTTGGCTATGCCATGTAGCGTTAACAAGCCGTCAGCGGCAATCAGTTGGTTTTTGTCAAAGCTTAGTCTATTTGCTAGAAAGGTTATTTTAGGATAACGTTTAGCATCTAAAAAATCTTGACCACGTAAATGCTTTTCCAACTCGGCAAAGCCTGTATCGATTGAGGCTGTTTCAATGGTGATATCAATGTTGCCTGCTGATAATTCAGGGTTAAGTGTAATTTTGCCACTAGTTTTATTAAATCTACCTCGTTGAATTGAAAAGCCCAGATGATTAATTTCAAAGCCGGGAAAAGTGTGTTTGGGATCAACTGTATAAGTGTTTGCTGCAGTCGCGGAAAAACTTAGGGTAGTGCTTATCAGCAATGCTAATAGATGTGTTTTCAAAAGGATGTCTTTCGTTAAAATAATCATTTTATGTCCCAGTATAGTCTGATGGATGGTTATTGACTTGAGCAACAATGGCAAGCCAAGGTTGTTCATGAAGGGGTTTGCCAAAAGGGCGGTAATAATGATTGATTAAGGTAAAGCCTGCGGCTTCCAGAAATTGTTTGCTGGTATCTAGTTCCATGTAATGGCCGTATCGTTGTCCAGACCAGCCTTCATCATTGCCTCGCGGATTGGATAAGAATAAAACACCGTCAGGTCTTAATACAGTTTTTAATTCCTTAAGGACGCGAGGTAGTTCTTGACTGGGCACATGGAACAAAGAAGCATTGGCAAAAATACCGTCGAACTCAAAACCAGACAAGTCCAAGCTAAGAAATGTTTGATGAAGTATGGTGCAATCGGTATAGCGGCGCGCCATGTTACAAAATATTTCACAACCGTCTAGTCCAACTGGTCTGTGACCCAATGATTTGAAATAACTGATATCTCTGCCGGGACCGCAGCCCAGATCTAGAATATCCAGTTTTTTATTATCTGGAAAAGGCGCTAAAAAAGCCGCCGTATTCTGGCTGACATCATGGTCTTTTGTCCCACGCCAAAACGCATTGGCATTTTCATTGTAATGGTTTAGCGTTACCTTTTCTATTTCGGTCAATGGGTTATTGATGGCTTTCATATGGATTTTTTGGAGGCATCCAAGTCATTTATATCCTCATAAATGATGGTAGGTTGGGTAGTTAAAAATATATGCTCATCCAGTTGATTTAAGTGAATGGCATTTAAGGTGACTGCTTCATACAACCAATAATAGTAGTCTGACTCATAGATAGCATAGCGGCAATTATAGTGACATTGTAGCCATTGATTATTCAAAGAACCAATAACTTCAGATTTCACCACGGACTTATTACCCAAATAAGTCAGAATGTGATGGTCTAAATCAATTTGAAAACGATCAATTAACAGCTTGCCATTAGTATCGAGTGAATAGTTAAGACGAGTGCCCTGAATATCATCTCCCTGTTGATCTATAATGCATTGTTGATCGAAAGCATAAAAAGCTGGTGGAAAATTGATGAGATAGCGATCTGGAATGGTGGCTCGTAACTTAATATGCGCTGGGCTGCGTTGGCTTTTATCCCATTGATTGATGATTAGTTGTAAGATTAACAAGTGATTTTCTCTTTAGTGATAGCTAAATAGGCTGCAAGCTGTCAGTGTTGACTTGAATGTTAAAAGCGCGTCCAAAGCCGATGATATAGCGTCCACTTTCTGGCTGTAAGGCAAATAAATGAAAGTCAGTTAAGGTGCGTAATAAACCCAGCACGTCGCCAAATTTAGCTTGTAAAGCATCCAGTTGTTGCTCGTAAGTTTTATCACTTTTGGGTATTTTTTGCACGGTACAGTTTAATATTGCTCGTTCCCGTGCAAATTGGTTTTGGCAGTCAGCTTCAGGTTTTATAAAGAGCAATGATACCTGTGGGTTAGTCAGTAAATGAGTAGTATGTCTAGCCATTTCACTGACATAAATATAAAAAACACCTGAGTCGCTGCGTATAAAAGGGGCATAGCTGATATCGGGGACGCCGCTGCTTGAAGCGGTTGAAAGCATGATTGTTTGCTGAGATATCAGTAGTTTTTGATAACGTTTAACGAGCTCTTTAAGTTCTGTTGTATCCAGTTGACTCATTTTGCTTTGTTAGGGTTGTAATCCCTGAAATTAATACTCGGAAAAATATTATCCATGATTTCTAATGCGACCAAATGGCGTTCGTTAATCCGGTTTTTTCGAATACAGTCATGTAAATAGTTAAAACGGGCAAGATGATCTGTTATACGTTTAATGGCATACTCGGTTGTGGTTCCTGATTTCATGATAAACGGCCAATCAGAGGCTTGTGCTAGTAAAATAGATCGTGCAGCCTGATTTAAGGCACGGATCTGGAGAGGTGTAACGGTTAAGTTTTTTAGATCAGAGGCAAGGATTTCCATTTCTGCTTCGGCTTGGTGTAAGAAAGGATAGATCCAAGCGTTGGAGTCATTGATCCAGTAACTCGAATAACCTTGATCGCCCCAAGTTGAAGCAGAAGGAGTCGCCACTTGATGACTAGTTTGTTGTTTTAAATAAGCACTACAGCTAAGGGTCTGAACGTTGTTGTCAGGAGCATTTGCCAAGCGTAGAACACTCTCAAGCCAATGTGGCCCTTCAAACCACCAATGGCCAAAGAGTTCAGCATCGTAGGGAGCGACAATGATTGGCGGTCTATCCATGGTGGTGTTAAGTGTTTCAATTTGCGCTTGCCGTTTATTGATAAAGTCTTGGGCATGTTGCTGTGCTTTTGCCAACGCATTTTCGGGGTTGTAGCGTTCTTTTGGCAAGTCCTTACCGGTTATCCGATAGTATTTAATACCGGTATTGATACGAATTTCATTATCGAGGATATAGGGTTTTATATAATCAAAGTCGAGATCAAAGCCGATATCTTTGTAATATTCCCGATAATCATAATCACCAGGATAACCTTCATGAGAACTCCAAACCTGTTTAGACGTCTCAGGGTCTCGACCGAATGCAGTTACTCCATTACCACAATCCAAAGGCGCATAAACACCATTTTTAGGTGCTTGGTTGGCATTGGTTATGCCGTGGTTATCAACAAAAAAGTAGGTAATGCCAGCTTCAGACAATAGTGTTTCAACGCCTGGATAGTAAGCACATTCAGGCAGCCAAAAACCGGTGGGTAAGAATCCCAAATTCTCTTTAAATGTTTGAATGCCTGTGTTTATTTGATTGCGGACGGCTGTTTCACTAATGTTCAATAAAGGCAGAAAACCATGCGTTGCTGCACAAGTTATCAGTTCAAGCTTGCCGGTTGCATGATGTTTTTTGAAAGCAGTTAATAAATCGCAGTGATACTGATTTTGATAGGTATCCAACGTGTGTTGGAAAATGTGCAGGTAATACTGTGCTAGTTTTTGATATTCGGGTTGTTTTTCGGTTCGGATAACTTCTTTTTTGGCTAGTTCTAGTAGTTTATGTAAATATTTTAAATAACGTGCCTGTAATAAGTCATCGCGGAGCATGGAAATAAGCGGTGGCGAAAGTGACAGGGTAAGGCGATAATCTATCTGGTCTTTTTCCAGCCTATCCAGAACATTGATTAAGGGGATGTAGCATTCAGTAATCGCCTCAAACAACCAGTTCTCTTCAAAAAAGCATTCATGTTCTGGATGTCGAACATAGGGCAGGTGAGCATGGAGTATAAGGCTAAGAAATCCGGTTTTCATGTGCTTGCTAATGATTATTTTGGCCCGAACGGTTTGGTTTCCAGGCAAGTGGGGTGGCCTGATTTACTTCTATCGTTTCTGGTAGAGGCTTAAAAGTGGGCTGATCATCTTCAATTGGCTTGGGCATTACTTTCCCAAGCGGAATAGGTGTAGAGTTGGAATGAACGAATGCCGTAAAGCAGTCATCTTGGTCACGTTTGCCAATCGATGCGCTGTAACTAATTTCTTGAGTACGGTTGGGTAAAAAAATGTTTTGTTGAGAGCGGGCACTATTAATGGGTATATCAATCCAAACGGAGGTTTTCGGTAACGCTTTTTGGCCAGGTTCGGAATAAATGCGCAAGGTTAGTTGATCTTCACATGCACTGTTCTTTCTATCGTCTGCCAAGTAGTCGCCCAGATTCCAGTAGGCATGGATATGATGAGGGTCAACGGGTAACAGGACGAATTTCTGACTGTTATTAGCGGATTTGGGAGCAAAGTCGACACTAATGTTCTCACTGATCTCAAGCATTTCTTCTGAAGAAATATCAGAGGGGTCAGTAAGGTTTCTAGTCTCCACCGGTAAAGTCGGGACAAAGGCTTCATTGATTTGAAGGCTAATCTCATGCATCTCTATTGAGGAAAGCTTGATTTGGGGATTATAT
Source organism: uncultured Methylococcaceae bacterium (assembly GCA_903908165.1). Taxonomy (GTDB): domain Bacteria; phylum Pseudomonadota; class Gammaproteobacteria; order Methylococcales; family Methylomonadaceae; genus Methylobacter_C. The sequence continues at coordinate 6,637 of CAIVQX010000171.1, forward strand.
TTTGAATAGAAAAATTCCATCACCTGCCTTAAATGGTTACTTTCTTAAGATTGGTCATATAGCCAAGTAAATTGATATATATTTATGTTCTGTAGCTATAGTTATGAAAAGTAAACTGCTTGCAAGTATACGTGTTAAATTAACCACTATCATCCAATTTAACATAAAAAATAATAAATTTTATTGCTTGTTAAGATCTTAGACCAAAGAAATTAGAGTCGTTTGATCAACGTAATTAAGTTAAGGTATTAATTTTTTATAAAGCCTCGTATTAATCTGTTAATAGTTAACCCCCATGAAAGATCTGTTAAAAAATATAGATATAAAATCCTTTCTTGAAGAAGATATCGGATCTGGTGATATAACCGCTGGAATTATTCCCGAAACGACTTATGCACATGCAGAAGTGCTGACGCGTGAAGACATTATAATAAGTGGTCAAGCTTGGTTTGATGCCGTATTTAAGTACCTGGATGATAATGTGGCCATTGATTGGCTGGTGGCAGAAGGTGAGGCTGTTAAAAAGGATACGGTATTATGTAAAGTCAGTGGTTTAGCCAGAGCATTACTTACGGGCGAACGTACGGCATTAAATTTGTTGCAACTATTGTCAGCAACAGCAACAGTTGCGAGGCAATATGCAGAGGCAGTTGCTGGCACCGGTTGTAAGGTTTTGGATACCCGTAAAACTATTCCCGGTTTAAGAGAGGCTCAAAAATACGCCGTTGCATGTGGAGGGTGTCATAACCATCGCATAGGTTTGTATGATGGTGTGTTAATCAAAGAAAATCATATTATGGCAGCCGGTTCAATCACGAAAGCCATACAGATGGCTCGTAAACTTAGCTCTGTATGCGTGGAAGTAGAGGTGGAGTCTATGTCGGAATTGCTTGAGGCACTTGCTGCAAAGCCGGATCGGATTATGTTAGATAATTTTAGTCTCGCCGATTTGTGCGCTGCAGTTAAATTGACAGCCGGTGCCGTCGAGTTGGAGGCTTCCGGTAATATTGATCTCGATAATATTCATAGTATTGCCCAGACAGGCGTTGACTATATTTCAATTGGCGCCTTGACTAAACATGTTAAAGCCGTTGATTTATCGATGCGTATAAAGCTGGTGGGTTAATTAAACTTTTTATTGAAAGTCAATTGGGCGATAGATATGATTGAAAATCTTGATAACTTATTTAAATACATCAGTCATGGTGTTTATGTAATAGGTGTTAGTGATGGAGTACATCAAAATGCCTTTACGGCAGCTTGGGTAATGCAGGTTTCTTTTAAGCCACCCTTATTGGCGATTAGTATAAATCCTGAGCATTATTCTTATCAGTTATTGCTAGCTTCAGGGGTTTGTACGGTTAATGTGTTGGGAGAGGAGCAGTTTGCTATCGCTGAGCATTTTGGCCGTTCAGACAGAGATAAAATGACGGGTTTTCAATGGCAAGTCGATACCACAGGTGCCCCTATTTTATCGACAAGTCTCGCCTATTTTGATTGTCAGGTTAGCCATTACACCGATGCTGGCGACCATAAAATAGTTATTTGTAAGGTTACGGCAGCAGCAAATCTTCATAAAGGGCATCCGATTTTGTATCAACAGACAGGTGACATGGATGGTAGTGCTGATTTATATCAGTAAGTTACGATATTTTTGGGTTTGGGGTATTAGTCAGCATATTCGAATAGCGTAATGATTTGTTTAACACCAGGCTGTAGTCTGGTAATTTTAATCACAATAGCACCTTCTGCACGACGTACTATACCCATTAAAAAAACGGTGCCGTTTTCAGTAACGACTTTAATCATAGCAGGATCAAAATCAGGTAGACTTTTAATCTGAACTAATGAAGTTTTAATGGTATCGGTAATCAATTGGTCATTAGCGCGTGAGTTCGCATCACTCGGTGGTGCAATAATTAAATTATCATGTATTAATGTGATATTGGGTATAACTTGGACAATTGAAACAATTTTATTTTTTAGTGATTCGTTAGCGGTTTCGCCAGAAATCAGCGTAGCGCCATTATAGGTATTAATAGTTACGTGAGATTGACTGGCTATTTCATCGTCTGAATTGAGCTCAGCAGTCGCTTCAGTTTCAATAACTTTATCAATCGAGATGGCTTCATGGCTTCGTCGATCCGGTTTTGGTGTTTGTTCAACTAAGCTATCCGGATTGGTTGCAACGGATGAGCAGGCGACTATCAAGAGTGTATTAAGCAGTAAAAAAAGTAGAAATAATTTTTTCATGGTTTAGCCTATGGAGTAGGTAAAAGGATTATCAACCGAATAATTGATAATCAATTAAGTCACAAAGACAATGCGTAATCAGGATATGCGTTTCTAGAATGCGTGCGCTCGATTCCGAGGGTACGCGAATCTCTATATCAGTTTCGCGTAGCGAGGGAGCGATGATGCCGCCATTATTGCCGGTCAGGGCTATAATTGAGATATCTTTCTCATGGGCGACGGCAATAGCTTTGGCAATATTGGCTGAATTAGTGCCATCCGTATAGGCTACCAATATATCGCCACTTTGTCCTAGCGCTCTTAATTGTTTTGAGAAAATATCTTCAAACTGAAAGTCATTAGCTATGGCAGTGATGATAGCTGAATCAGCTGTTAATGCGATAACAGGAAATGAAGGGCGATCACGCTCAAATTGGTTGATCATCGCTGATGACAGCGCTTGTGCTGTGGTAGCAGAGCGACCATTACCGCAAGTGAATATTTTTTTATCATTTAGCAAAGCTGTAACCAAGCATTGAGATGCATACTCTATTAACTCGCAAAGTGAAGCCATAGCATCTTGTTGGGTTTGGATGCTGTCAGAGAAATGGTTAATAATCTTGTCTTGTATACTCATGACGTGATGAATAAGTTAAAAAGCATTTTGTACCCACTCTATCTTTCCATTACCAGAGATAGCAATAACATCGAAACGGATGGGACAGTCTACTTTTTGGGTTGATAAATACATTTGTGTTGCGGCTATTATACGGGATTGTTTGGTGCGTGTGATATTCTCTAAAGCGCTGCCGAATTGATCCGTTTTACGGTATTTAACTTCAATAATGACTAGTGATTGTTGATCACTCATGATGATGTCGAGTTCGCCCAGTTTGCAGCGATAGTTTCGGCAAATGGGTTTAAGTCCTTTTTCTATGAGGAATTGATGCGCTTGTTCTTCAGCATTTTCCCCGCGAATTAGATGTGCGGCTTTGCTCTTGAGTTTGGTAAAAAGCACAGATGCTCTCCTATTCGGGGGGATACAGTAGCCATTAAAAAAACGAGATACTGATATAATTTAGCACTATCATGACAGTTTGTTGCTTTATGTAGTCTCTTTATAGTTAAAAGGTAATAGTAATGTCAGTATCAAATGTTAGTGGTTGCGGCAAATTATACGTGGTTGCTACGCCAATAGGTAATTTAGCCGACATGACTTTTAGAGCGGTTGAGGTATTAAAAAAGGTAGATCTGGTTGCCGCAGAAGATACCCGGCATGTGAAAATGCTTTTGCAACACTATGGGATCACTAATAAGTTGGTTTCATTACATCAACATAATGAAGATAAAGCCGCTTTGGTGTTACTGGAGAAATTACGTGAGGGGCAATCCATTGCTCTAGTCTCGGATGCTGGTACGCCATTGTTAAGCGATCCTGGAATGCCGTTGGTGAAAATGGTAAAGGAAGCGGGCTTGGATGTTGTGCCCATACCTGGTGCTTGTGCCTTAATTACGGCCTTGTCTGCAGCAGGATTGCCTGTTACACAGTTTTCATTTGAAGGCTTTTTACCCAGAACTTCATCTGCGCGTAAAGCTTTTTTTAGTGAAAGACTGCAGGCCAAAAAAACATGGATATTTTATGAATCCTGTCATCGAATCTTGGCTACATTACAGGATATGGCCGAAATATTACCTTTAGATCGCCAAATTGTAATTGCAAGAGAATTAACCAAGCTTCATGAAACTATCGTAAAAACCAGTTTGGGTGATGCTTTGTTGTTGGTAACACAAAATGACAATATGAGAAAAGGGGAGTTTGTTGTTATTGTGGATGGCGCTATTGAAGATAAAAAAGAGCAAATAGTAACGCCGGAGCAAGAGAAAATACTTACTATTTTATTACGAGAGTGTTCTATTAAGACGGCCGTTGCATTGGCAGTTGAAATTACTGGAGTTAGAAAAAAACTGTTATATCAAGCGGCATTACAATTTGAAAAAGAAAAAGAGATTGATTAGAAAGGATGTTTGATGAATAACTCTGTTATTAGACAGATAATCTTACTTTGGGGTACAGGCAATCAAGACATATTTATGAGATTGGAATTTCGATGATAAATAATCGGTTTTTTAAACAATTGTTAGGCAGCTTTTTGGGTTTAGTGCCGATAATTGCAGTTATCTTGATTTTCCAGATTTTCATTATTCAGCAACCTGTATTGAATGTTGCCCGTCTGATGATGGGGGCATTTTTTATTGTTCTTGGCCTTACTTTATTTATTCAAGGCATAGAACTCAGTTTGTTTCCAATGGGCGAATCAATGGCTTATGCTTTTGCCCGTAAAGGTAGTTTATTCTGGTTACTCACTTTTTCTTTTTGTTTGGGTTTTGGTGCGGCGATTGCTGAGCCAGGCCTTATGGTGATAGCCAAAAAAGCGGCAAATATAGCTAGCGTCAGTAGTATGATTGAAAAAACAGATGTAGCAAAAGCTAATTACGCGTTAGGATTACGAATTACGGTTGCTGTTTCAGTTGGTTTTGCCATTTTAGTGGGTGTTCTAAGAATTATCCAAGGTTGGCCAATTTATTATGCGATATTTGTTGCTTATGCGTGTGTTGCAATCATGTCCCCTTTTACACCTGTTGAAATGCTTGGTATTGCTTATGATGCCGGGGGTATTGCAACCTCCACTATTCTTGTGCCTTTGGTAACGGCGCTAGGTGTAGGGTTGGCAACAGCTATTAAAGGTCGTAACCCAATGATTGACGGTTTTGGACTTATTGCCCTTGCTTCCTTAACGCCGATGATTTTTGCTATGGCTTATGGAATGTTTGTATGATTGAATGGATATTACATTTTGCATTAAGTTTTGCTGACACCTGTAGAAATTTTTTGCCAATTGCTATTGTTTTAATTGGGTTTCAATTATTTGTTATCCGTAGGCCTTTAGTTAATCTAAAAAAAACTTTGATTGGTTTTGTTTTTGTCTTATTTGGGATGAGTTTTTTTCTTGAGGGCCTTGAGATGGCATTATTTCCTCTAGGTAAGTTAATGGCGTCACAACTCACTGCGCCGGAACTTGTAGGACTTAATTCTTTTGAGCAAACGTTGTCATGGCATTCATATAAATGGGTTTTTGTTTTTGCTGCCTGCTTGGGATTTGCTTCGGCTTTAGCTGAGCCCGCTTTGTTGGCTGTTGCAATAAAAGCCGAGCAAATTTCAGGGGGTGCTATTCAAGCGTGGGGATTAAGAATTGCCGTTGCTATGGGAGCCTCAGTTGGGTTAGCACTGGGTGCTTTTCGTATTATTACTGGCACTGAGCTTTATTTTTTTATAATTACTGGCTATCTAATTGTATTCATACAAACTTTGTTTGTTCCTAAGCTTATTATTGGATTGGCTTTCGATTCGGGGGTAGTAACAACGACTATGGTTACTGTTCCGTTGGTGACTTCATTGGCACTTGGATTAGCTGAAACTATTCCTGGACGAAATTCATTATTGGATGGATTTGGTTTAATCGCTTTTGCCAGTTTATTTCCCATTATTGCTGTACTGAGTTATGCGCAAATTGCAGAATGGCTTTATAGTCGTAGTCGTTCGTCTAAATCCTGAGGAAATCCATGCACTTTAAATTAATCATTGCTTTTGTCGAAGATGATAAAACTGAAATAGTACTCGATACGGCACGCCAAAGCGGTGCTAAAGGTGCTACCGTAATAAATCAGGCCAGGGGTGAAGGTTTAGTTCAATCAAAAACTTTTTTTGGTTTGACCTTGGAAACTCAACGGGATGTTCTCTTGTTTTTAGTTGAAGAACATCTGAGTCGGGATATCTTGGAAAAAATTGCTAAGGTTGCAGAGTTTGATAGTCAACCCGGCACTGGGATTGCTTTTCAGATTGATGTTGAAGATGCGATAGGCGTTATGCGGCAGGTTGAAGAATTGACGCATGAAATTGAGGATAAAATATGATAGAAAATAGCAAATTGATTCGTGTTAAAGATGTTATGAAAACCGATTTTGGTACGATAGATGGTATTGCAACGGTAGCTGAAGCTTTAAAAAAGATGAAAGCCCTTAAAACGGCGGTACTTATTGTTAATAAACGTAATGAACATGATGAGTATGGTATGGTTACCTCCGCAGATATAGCTCGACATGTGCTTGCTAAAGACCGCGCACCTGATCGGGTTAATGTCTATGAAATTATGAGCAAGCCAATAATTTCGGTGCACCCAGATATGGATATACGCTATTGTTCGAGGCTTTTTGCTAATTATAACTTGGTAAGAGCCCCTGTTCTTGAAAATAATAAAATTATTGGTATGGTTAGTCCTAATTCATTAGTATTGGATGGCCTATACAAAACCTTTCAATAAATAGCATCCTATCGAAAATAGCAGTACAATTTGCACCAGCAGAGTAAAGATATTGAACTAGATGAAGTTCCGGTTATCAATGTTGTAGTTCTGTGTTAACCGTAAGTTTTTATTTTTAGGAGTTTTTCAAAATGGCAACAGGCACTGTAAAGTGGTTCAACAACACTAAAGGTTTTGGTTTTATCGCACCTTCTGATGGTGGCGAAGATGTTTTCGTTCATCATTCTGTCATTCAAGGAGAAGGCTTTAAAACGCTCACTGAAGGTCAAACTGTGTCTTTTGACATCGAAACTGGTCCGAAGGGCTTAACTGCAGTTAATGTTTACCCAAAGTAAGTATTATTAAGTTAATGCAAAAAAACTCTTGCCTAGGCAAGAGTTTTTTTTGTAAATTTTTAAGCGGTTTAATGTTAAGAAATTATTTTAAAGGACGGCCTTTGGCGTCTTTATTAATATTGCCTGTAAACAATAAAATAGCTTCAACAAATCCCCATAAAGCCCCATATCCAACTGTTACGGCAGTTAGTGCTAACTGAGCAATTCCCAACCAATAAAATCCTAGATAGAATCTGTGCATCCCGCTAAAGCCTAAAAACAAGGCTAATGCCCCTGCAACATATTTATATTTAACGGCTTTTGGGGGGGGTAGGTGGGCACCTACTAAATTGATTTGACGAGCCATTGTATCTTCTACTTCAAAAGTTACCTCATCGGCTTGTTCTGGGGGTACTTGAGGCATCCAATCGTTTAAATGAAACGTATAAGATGTCTCTTCGCTTTTTATTAACCCGTTTTGATTGTCGGGATCATAACTTTCAATATATCCAATCATTTATTTACCTTAAACTTTGCTTATAATTTTTATAATGGGCCTTGTGAATGATAACACTTAGCTTTTTAAAATCAATTTTGGGAATCTTCAATGTTATATTTATGGCTGATCATTTTATTTACGGAGTAATAATAACAACCTAAACAGAAAATTATCGGAAAAAAAGAGTCTAAAAAAGTCGTTGTGATAAACTGCAAATTAAAAATTAATTAGATGAGAATGAAATGGCTGAAACTGTAGATGAATTAACGGTAACCTATGAAGATGGGGGTATTGAGACCGTTAAAGAATTAGATAAAAAGGTTCTGACAAAAGGTGCATGGGCTACAATCATGTATCGTTATCAAGATTGGAATCGTGCAAAAGAAGAATATGGTCCAGATAAATATACTATTCGCCGTTACCAAAAGCGTAATGGTGAATACCAACAAAAATCAAAATTTAATATATCCAGTAAAGATCAAGCTCAAAGCATCATTGAAGCATTAGAGGAGTGGATAGGGAAGGCAGATTAGAGGTAGATTTGTCACAAATAACACCATCACTTTTTGTGGATGCTTACTTAAGAATAGTGCTAGGCTGATTTTTGATGATTATTAGTGCTAAAAAGAATATAGGATCTAAACTAACTGGGATAGATTTGAAAGGCTGATCACTGATTGTTGGTTAATGGGTAACTTAATTATTAGGCCTGTTAAGAAATATGATGCGTATTGGCGCTATAAAAAAGTCGTTTTTAATGTGTTTATGCACAATAACGAGGAGAATCAGGTATGCCGGCTCAAAGTGGATTTTTCATTCAATTTTTAAAATTAGCTGGCCCTTTTTGGAACTCTGAAAACAAGGTTACTATCCGTTTTCAAACTTTAGCTTTAATAGCGCTGACAGTCATGCAGATGGGGCTTGCAGTCATTGTTACGCAATGGAGTGCTGTTTTATTTGATGCACTTGAACAGCATTCTATGTTGGATTTATTTAAACAGATTGGCTATCTTGTTTTAATATTCTTGGCCACTATGGTAGTCACAGTTTTGCATCTAAAGATGAAGAGGCATTTACAAATTGGTTGGCGATCTTGGTTGACAGATAGAGTGATCGGTCAATGGATGAATGATGGTCGTCATTACCTAGTTACGCATATACAGACAGTCGAGCATGATAACCCAGATGGAAGAATAGCTGAGGATATTCGTATTGCAACAGATGAAGCAATTGCGCTCTGCCACATGTTACTTTATAGCTTATTGTTACTCATCAGTTTTACTAAGATACTTTGGGATCTATCCGGTACTATCGTTCTTGATTTGATTGTTTTTAAATTTCCTATTTATGGCTATTTAGTCTGGATGGCGATTATTTATTCAGCGCTTGCTTCAATATTGGGTTGGTGGGCAGGTCGACCGTTGACATTGACAACTAATGCGATGCAAACTGCTGAGGCTAATTTTAGGTTCGGCTTGGTGAAAGCGAGAGAAAACTCGCAGGCAATTGCCTTGATTCATGGTGAGGTTAATGAGAAAAAGCGGTTTTTTACTTTTTTTCAAGATATTATCCATAAGTATGATCATCAAACTAATGCTTGGGCAAATATTCTCCTGTTCAACTCTGGCTATGGTGTCATGTCAATGGCATTTCCCATCTTGATTGCCGCTCCGCGATATATTCTTGGTAGTATTACTTTAGGTGCTTTAATGCAATCTGTACAAGCATTTCAGCAAATGTCGGCAGCATTGTCATGGCCAGTTAACAATATGGCTGGAATTGCGCAGTGGCGTGCATCGGTTGAGCGAGTTTTAGGGTTAGTGAAAGCCTTGGAAGATTTGGAAGCAGAGATAGTTCGTCCCGATCCGCAACGAATCTTGATGAAAAAAAATACCGAGTCTGTTTTGCGCTTTGAGGATCTGTGTATCTCTCAACTAGATGGAAAAGTCATGATATGTGGTTTGAATGACGAAATTAGGCTGGGGGAACGGATCTTGATCTCTGGCAATGCATTTATAGCCGCCAGACTCTTCAAAGCGATTGCGGGTCTTTGGCCTTGGGGACGAGGAAGTATTGATCTGCCGGATAATGAGCTTATGTTTTTTATGCCACCACGCCCGTTTTTGCCAGATGGCATATTGCGAGATGCAATTTGTTATCCCTCACTACCTGATGCTTTTAGTGGTAATGAATTGGAAGCCTTGATGAAACTTGCCGGGCTTGAACGATTAATAAATGAGCTTGATAAAAATGATTTTTGGGAAAAAGTATTAACCCGTGATCAACAGCAACGTTTGGGATTGGTTCGTTTGTTGTTATACCGCCCGAAATGGGTTCTATTGCAAGAAGCATTCGATTCGTTAGATCCGGAAGGTGAGGTGTTGATGTTAACGTTGATCTGTCAGCATTTACCTGAGGCAACGTTACTAACAATTACCAGTCAACCGACAGCTAAGGCATTTCATAGTCGGCATATTAGTCTGTAAATTTTCACAGTAATGAAAAAGGTTGGTGTTTTGAGTCCAAGCATTCCTAATAAATTCAGCAAAAAATTGCGTGGTGTTAATCTGGGCGGTTGGTTGGTGCTTGAAAAATGGATGACGCCCAGTATTTTTGAGGGACTTAAAGCCACAGATGAAACTTCTTATTGTGTCGAATTGGGTAAAAAAGCAGAACAATCCATAAAAAATCACTGGAATACTTTTATTACGGCGGAGGATTTTGCTTGGTTGGCAAGGATAGGTATAAATGCCGTGCGGATACCAATCGGCCATTGGTTGTTTGCTCCTGATTATCCTTATCATCGTGCGTATGGATCGTTAACTTATCCTTATGTCGAAGGCGGCTTGGCTATTCTCGATAATGCTTTTGGTTGGGCAGAGCGCTATGGTTTATCGATAGTTTTGGATTTACATGCAGCACCAGGCTGTCAAAATGGCTTTGATAATGGTGGTATTCAGGATGTATGTGAATGGCACACAAAAGAAGAGTACATCAATTATTCATTGCTAACTTTAGAGCGATTGGCTGAGCGTTACTATAATCGTTCTGTCTTGCATGGTATTGAAGTGTTGAATGAACCTCGCTGGGACATCGATACAAGTCTTTTAAAAAAATATACTACAGAGGCTTACCATAGAATTCGAAAGTATTGCTGCGCTGAGGATGTTGCCATTATTTTTCATGATGGTTTTCGCTCATTTCATGAGTATGAGGGCTTTTTAATAACATCGGAATTTAGCAATGTGGTGTTAGATATCCATCGTTATCAGTGTTTTGTTCAGTCTGATATTGATTTGGATATATATGGCCATCTTCGTATCAGTATCGATGATTGGAGGCAGCAAGCTGATGATATTAATGCTAACCTAGGACACTCGGTATATTTAGGTGAATGGAGTTTAGGGCTACATTTAAAATTTATTTCGCTTTGGGCTGAGGGTCCGGTTAAAGATAAGCTGCAAGCTATGGATGGTTTTCAAAAATCAATGGCTTACCGCGCTTATGCGGCAACGCAATTAATGACTTTTGAAAAATATGCGGGTTGGTTTTTTTGGAGTTACAAAACTGAAACGACACCTGCATGGTGTTTTCGAGATTGTGTCGAACGGGGGTGGCTCCCCAGTAATTTCGACAGTGCAAGTATTGACGAAAATTTTCTTTCGTAACTTGGGAGGTAAGGTCAATAAATAAAAGAAAGACTACTTTTTCGAGAAGATTAAATCCCAAACGCCGTGACCCAAGCGTAATCCGCGCTGTTCAAACTTGGTTAACGGCCTGTATTCAGGTCGTGGACAGTAATCGTTAGTGGCACTGGTATTACTTAGGCTTAAGCTTTCCGATAAAACTTTTAACATAGCGTGGGCATAATTTTCCCAGTCAGTTGCGGCATGAAAATAACCGCCCGATTTTAATTTTTTGTCCAATAACTCAACAAAGCTGGGTCTTACAATCCGTCTTTTATGGTGTTTCTTTTTATGCCAAGGATCTGGGAAAAATAGATGTACCCCAGTTAAACTGTTATCGGCGATTTTTTGCTCTAAAATTTCGATGGCGTCATGGCAATAAATTCTGACATTACTAATGCTTTGCTCATTTAACAACATTAGTAAGTGTCCCACACCTGGCGTATGAACTTCAATTCCAATATAATCTTTGTCGGGATTAGCAGATGCCATTTTGGCCAAACTATCTCCATTTCCAAAGCCTATTTCAATAAACAAAGGGGCCTCGCGACCAAATATTTCGGCAACATCATAATTAACTTTAGGATCAAGGCAAAAAGTATTCCAATGATTGTCTAATGCTAGTTGTTGTCCGGGTGTAAGTCGGCCTTGCCTACGAATAAAGCTACGAATCCTTTGAGGAATGGTTTGTTCAGGAATACGCATTATTAAAAAAACAAACCATCTATGGGAGATGATGCTGAAGCAAAGCGTTTTCTTGGCATTCGTCCGGCTAAATAAGCTTCCCTGCCAGCTTCAATACCTTTACGCATCGCTGAGGCCATGAGAATCGGATTTTTAGCTTCAGCAATGGCTGTATTCATAAGGACACCAGCACAGCCTAGCTCCATGGCAATGGCTGCATCTGAAGCAGTGCCAACACCTGCATCTACTAAAATTGGCACATTGGCATTTTCGATAATGGTTAGAATATTATAAGGATTTCTGATCCCTAAGCCCGAACCGATAGGGGCAGCTAAAGGCATAACAGCAATACAGCCTATATCTTCAAGTCTTTTAGCGGCAATGGGGTCATCATTGGTATAAACCATGACATCAAATCCCTCTTTAACTAATAGCTCAGCGGCGATATAGGTTTCTGATACATCAGGAAATAGTGTTTTTTGATCAGCTAATACTTCAAGTTTAACTAGTTTATGGCCTCCCAGTAGTTCTCGCCCCAAGCGACAAGTTCTGACGGCTTCTTCAGCGGTATAACAACCTGCTGTGTTAGGTAAAATAGTGTATTTATCAGGGGAAATAACATCCAATAAATTGGGTTCACCAGGATTTTGGCCAATATTAGTACGGCGAATTGCGACAGTAACAATTTGAGCGCCACTGGCTTCAATAGCTAATCGAGTTTCTTCCATGTTTTTGTATTTACCGGTACCAACCAGTAGGCGTGAATGATAGGTTATACCAGCAAGTAAAAAAGAATCATGTTGACCACCACCAATGGCGTGCACAATTTCCAAGCGGTCTCCAGCTTTTAATCCTTGAACCGCATACTGCTGAAAAGGTAAGATTTCTTTATTGAGTTCAATGGCTATTTTTTTACCGATCAAGCTCATCTCTTTAACAACGTCCGCTACAGTGGAGTCTTCAGCATAATCATGCTGTTCACCGTTAACATAAATTATCATAATATTAACCTTGCCTACGTTTTTGGACAGCCGCAGCCAAACTTCGTAGTAATGGAGTCGTATCTTCCCAAGACAAGCAACCGTCAGTAATACTTTGTCCGTAAGTTAACGGTTGTCCATCAATTACGTCTTGACTGCCCGATTTGAGATGGCTTTCTATCATCACGCCCATAACCTTGTGATCACCATTCGCTATTTGTCCGCAAACATCTTGACCGACAATTAGTTGTCGTTGGCATTGTTTTAAACTGTTGGCATGACTAAAGTCAATCATGATATTGGGTTTTAAATTAGCGTTGATAAGACCTTCAGCAACTTGTTCGACACTTACCGCATCATAGTTGGGGCGGCCATTGCCGCCTCTTAAAATGATATGGACATCTTCATTACCGGTAGTTGAGAAGATTGCAGATCGTCCGGCTTTAGTCAGTGATAAAAAGTGATGCGGACTCATGGCGGCTCTGATTGCGTCAATGGCAATTTTGATGGTACCGTCTGTTGAATTTTTGAAGCCGATTGGACATGACACCCCTGAGGCTAGCTCTCTATGTCCCTGGCTTTCGGTAGTTCTGGCGCCAATAGCGCCCCAAGCAATCAAGTCAGAAACATATTGAGGTGTAATTAAATCCAGATATTCAGTGGCTGCAGGTACACCGAGTATATTTATATCCAGCAATAATTGCCTGGCGACGCGTAAGCCTTTATTAATATTGAAGCTAGAATCTAAGTTGGGATCATTAATTAAACCTTTCCAGCCGACTGTTGTACGGGGTTTTTCAAAATAAACCCGCATGACAATCACAAGATCTTTTTTTAACTCGTCTCTAATGGCTTTTAAAAGGTTGGCATATTCTAATGCTGCTTTGGGATCATGAATCGAACAAGGGCCGACTACGACCAGTAATCGGTCATCCTTGCCAGTCAGTATATTATGAATTTCCGTTCTTGCCTGAGTGGTAGTTTGGGCTGCCTTTTCAGTGATTGGCATTTCATCGTGTACTTGAGCAGGCGGAATGACTTCTGCAATCCCGCAAATTCGCAAGTCATCAGTGTTATATTTAGTTTGCATGCTAGTAGCTACCAAGCTGTTGCTTTCACAAAAGGATCGTTAAAGCCGACTATTTTAACTGTTTTCAATGTGTTCTTGTTAGTTTTTGCTAGCGTATATTCTTGATCGTTTTTTCGAGCTTTAAAAAACTGTAATTAAAGTCGGTGTCAGGATCATTTATAATGTCTTCCCGAGCCACCTCAGACCATTCATTCAAATTAATTTCAGGAAAAAAAGTATCTCCTTTAAATGCTTTATTGATCAGTGTGAGATAAATCACGTCAGCTATCGGAAGTATCGCTTTATAAAGATAAGAGCCACCAATAATAAAAAGCTCTTCTGAGTTTTCACAGGTTTTTTTTAAAGCGGTCTCAAGATCATTAAAGACTAAGCAACCCTCTTGCTGATAATTACAGTTTCTGCTAATAATGACGTTAGTCCGACCTGGCAAGGGCTTACCAATAGATTCAAACGTTTTTCTGCCCATTAATATGGGCGAGCCCATTGTGATTTTTTTAAATTTTTTAAGGTCTGCTGATAACTGCCAAGGCATTTTGTTATCCAGACCAATAGCACGATTACTTGCCATCGCGACGATAAGTGATATTTTCATTTTCTTGAACAGTGTGCTTTGATATTCTCTAACGATTAATTAACTCGATCATCATACTATGAAAAATATTTTGGTTGTATTTACTGGCGGTACTATCGGCTCAATTGCCATTGATGGCACTATTAATACAGCTAGTTCTAAATCCTATCAATTGCTTGAGTTGTTTCAGCAGCATTGCAAAAATCCTGAGGATTTTCATTTTAGCACTGTTCAGCCCATACAGATATTAAGTGAAAATCTTGCGCCTTGCATCTGGCAAACACTCATTGAAGCTATTGAAGTAATGGAACCTGATCGTTATGATGGGATTATTATTACACATGGTACTGATACGCTTGCTTACACAGCAGCAGCTTTAAGCTTTTATTATAATGCCATTAAGCTACCCATGCTTTTGGTAGCTAGTGATTATCCTCTGAGTGACCCAAGGGCAAATGGGCTTGATAACTTCATGTGCGCGCTTGAATTTATAGAACAAAATGTTCAAGCTGGTGTTTTCGTGCCTTATCGAAATCAACAGCAACCACTCCAAGTCCATCATGGCTCTCGTATAACTTGTTCGTTACAGTTAAGTGGTGATTTTTTTAGTATTCAGAGCAAAAGTGCTATGAGCTATGAAAATCAGGTATTTTCAATACAGAAAACTGAAGCGCTTGTTAATCTCGGCGATAATAAATCTATCTGGGATATGGCTGAAGCACCAATAAAACATAGCTTAAAAGCTAATTTTTCTGAAAGAATTTTAATGATAAAGCCTTATCCAGGATTAAATTATGCCAATTTTAATCTTGGACATGTCGATGTTGTTTTACATGATTTATATCATTCAGGTACGGCTTGTGCCTCAAATCAATGGAGTGAAAATTATTCCTTGGTTGAATTTATAAGGCGCTGTGGGGTGCAAAAAATCAAGGTTTATTTAGCACCGGCTATCAAATCAGTTGATGCATATCAAACGACTAGAGCTTTAATAGAGCAGGGTGCAGAAATGATATGGAATATGTCTATTGAAGCCGCTTACGTAAAGTTGATGTTGGCATATGGAAATTTTAGTGATGAATTGCAAATAATGTCTTTTCTTGAGACGGATATTGCAGGTGAGCATCTTTGAGTTTTAAGGCGTTTATGCTATAGCTATTACTTGGTTTGATGTCAGGAATTTTTAGTGTAAGGTGAGCTGCGACAATCTGCCGCGTGACGATTTGCCACATTCCATCAGTTAGTTTTTATGGTTATTATAGATTCAACTCTTGAGATGCAAACTTCCTTATTGGAAATTCAGAGCCATAAATCCTTCTTTTAATGGAGCCTAATTGGTTCCATTTTTTTTGCCTAAAATTATCCAAGTTTAAGTTCAGATATATTAAATTGAATTATCAAAGCGCTGTTACTGCCCAATTTCATGGGAAATTTTACTTGGGTTTTAATTTAGTCATAGAAGAAATCACTAGACCTTGCCATAATAGAACTTTAAATTCGTTTTAGGTATGACAATTAATAAACATATTTTACTCGGCGTTAGTGGTGGGATTGCCGCTTATAAAGCCGCTGAATTAGTTAGATTGTTCAAAAAGCAGGGTGCTGATGTAAGAGTAGTGATGACAAAGTCAGCTCTACAGTTTATTAGTCCTCTAACTTTTCAGGCGCTTTCCGGCAATTCAGTGCATAGTGAGTTATTGGATACTGATGCGGAAAATGCCATGGGACACATTAATTTAGCGCGTTGGGCTGACGCGTTTATTATTGCACCGGCAACGGCCAATATTATTGCAAAATTAAGTTATGGTTTGGCTGACGATTTACTGTCAACACTCTATCTCGCAGCAACTTGCCCGGTTTATGTGGCGCCAGCAATGAATCAGGCGATGTGGAATAATGCAGTTACACAAGAAAATGTGGAAAAACTAAAGCGCCATGGCATTGGGATTATTGGCCCTGAGCAAGGCGATCAGGCGTGTGGTGAGATAGGTTTTGGTCGGCTTTCTGAGCCTGTCGATATTTGTAAGCATTTGATGGTTGCATTGGACAAACAGGCATTATCTCCTTCTCAATCTTTGCAGGGGCTTAATGTCTTAATCAGCGCTGGTCCGACTCGTGAGCCTTTGGATCCTGTTCGCTATCTCACCAATCGAAGTTCCGGAAAAATGGGTTACGCATTAGCACAGGCAGCTTTAAATGCCGGTGCAAATGTAACACTCGTCAGTGGGCCTGTTTCATTGGTTGCACCAAAAAATGTCCACTTAATTAAAGTGGAAACGGCTGAGCAAATGCACGAGGCAGTTATCTCCAAAGCTTTAGAGAATGCTGTTTATATAGGTGCAGCAGCAGTTGCGGATTACAGTCCTGTTATCATACAAGCGGAAAAAATAAAAAAGCAGGATGATCAGTCCTCTCTACTCTTAAGAAAAAACAAAGATATCTTGGCCGATGTGGCAAAACTTGATAAACGTCCGTTTACGGTTGGTTTTGCTGCTGAAACCGATCATCTTGAAGTTTATGCACAGGATAAGTTGGTGCGAAAAAATATCGATATGATCGCGGCAAATTGGGTAGGACGGGAGCAGGGAGGTTTCGATAGTGAACTAAATGCGCTGCACGTTTTTTGGAAGACCGGTGATAAAAAATTGGTGATGACTACAAAGTCGCAACTGGCAGAACAGTTAATCAATCTAATAGCTGAGCGACTGCATGCTTAAGATGCTATTTTCTAGCCTCAATTAGTTTGATAATATCGCCACTATGTTCATCGATACGAACTGAACCGAAGCTACAGGCTTTAATATATTTAACGGTATTTCTGTTAATGTTGGCACCGACTAGTCTAACGATGATAGGATTGAGCAAAGACATTAGCTTTGCAATGAGGGCTCTTGAGCTAACTACATGTTCAAGTAATAAAACTTGCCCACCTGGTTTACAAACTCGGTATAGTTCTTTTAGGCCTTTTGAGGGGAGTGGTACTGAACAAAAAACAAATGAACCAATAACGGTATCAAAACTGTTATCGGCAAAGGCTAAAGTTTCAATATCCATTAGATCAAGCTCTACAGATACAGCTTTTCTGATTTTTTTATGGGTAGATTGTTTGAGCATTTCTTTACTGAAGTCAATCGCAGTAATACGTGCGTCGCTAGGATAATAATCAAAATTTTTGCCGGTACCAACGCCGACTTCAAGGATATGATAACCATCTACTTTATCCCATAGTCTTTTTCGCCAAGGTTTAAAAAACAAACCTTCCATGACAGCTTCCAAGCCATCAAAAAAGAAAGCAATACGATCATATCGTTTTTTGATTACAGCGCTATTCGATTTCATAAAGATATTGGTGGATAAGTTATAGTGTTGGATATTACAGTGTGAACTTGGGTAACATCAACACTATTCTTTTTTGTCGTGTAAAATAGTCATATTCTGGTGCAATGTATCGGATGCGGAATGTGTTCTCAAGTAGATATTGGGGGCAAAAATGAAGTATTTTTGGATTTTTTATAAACGTGAAAGCACAATTAAAAGATTTGGTTCAAACACGACTCCCTACTGAATACGGCGAGTTTGTTCTACATTTCTACAGCAATACGCTTGACGATAAAGAACACATGGCTTTGGTGAAAGGTGATGTTGCCGGCCAGAAAAATATACCTGTACGTATTCATTCGGAGTGTTTCACTGGCGATGTTTTAGGCTCCAGGCGCTGTGATTGTGGCGAACAATTAGCCATGGCCATGCAGTTGATTAATGATCTGGGTTGTGGCGTATTAATTTATTTACGTCAAGAAGGTCGCGGCATAGGCTTGTTAAAAAAATTGCAGGCTTATAATCTACAAGATAGTGGTATGGATACAGTCGACGCCAATCTCCATCTGGGTCATCTTGCTGATGAGCGAGAATACAATATTGCTGCTTTAATTCTAGATAGTCTTCAAGTAGAGTCAATAAAATTGATGACTAACAACCCAGAGAAGATAGAGGCACTAAATCAGTTGGGTGTTGAAGTGACGGGTCGTATTCCGGTTGAATCGGTAGCACATGATGACAATGTAGGTTATTTAAAAACCAAGGCTAAAAAAATGTCGCATATGCTATTCGAACCCAAGAAATAGCTGATAGTTAGATTCGTTTAATTTAACATTATTTCGACTAACTTCACCCAATAGGCTGCGCCGACCGGCAATATTTCATCATTAAAGTCATAATGCGGATTATGAAGTAAACAGCTGTTTTCAGAAGAACCATTACCTATCCAAATATAACAGCCGGGTTTCTCTTGTAGCATGAAAGAGAAATCTTCAGCGCCCATGCTGGGTGTTGGATTTTGGTTGACACAGTTATCACCAGCTACTGCTTGTGCTGCTTTTAAGGCTATAGCCGTTTCTGCTTGGGTGTTAAAGGTAACGGGATAACCCTCATTTTCTGGATTAAACTCAATCTTGACGCTGACATCAAATCCAGTACAAATACTATTTACTAGTTGTGTCATTTTATCGACAATCAGTGTTTTGATGTTTTCATTAAAAGATCTGAACGTGCCCCGTAATACGACTGACTCAGGGATCGCATTCCAGGTGTTTCCCGCATGAATTTGAGTAATACTAAGGACTGCACAATCTGCTGGATCAATGTTTCTGCTGACAATGGTTTGTAATGAGTTAATGAGCTGAGCTGCCACAACGATGGGGTCGCAACCTAATTGGGGTATGGCAGCATGGGTTGCTTTCCCAGTGATGATGATTTCGAAAGAATCAGATGAAGCCATCATAGCGCCTGTTTTAACAGCAAAATGGCCGACTGGAATATCCGGAAAATTGTGCATACCAAACACACAGTCAGCCGGAAATTGATCAAATAATCCGTCATCTATCATTTGTTTGGCACCAGCACGCCCTTCTTCAGCAGGTTGAAAAATAAAATAGACGGTTCCATCGAAATGGCGATTTTTAGACAAATAGCTGGCAGCACCCAGTAACATGGCAGAGTGGCCATCGTGGCCACAAGCATGCATTTTGCCATCGTGACATGAGGCATGGGAAAATATATTTTGTTCTTGTATAAACAAAGCGTCCATGTCGCACGCAAAGCAATTTTTTTCTTACTGTTGCCAGCTGAAAGCGTAGCAACGACGCCAGTCCTACCTAATCCTTGATTAACATCCAGTCCGAAACTGGTTAGTTTTTCAGCGATAAATGCTGCAGTTTGTGTCTCTTCAAAAGCTGTTTCGGGAAATTGATGGAGATGTTGGCGCCATTTGCGCATCTCAGCATGTAATTGCTTCAGGTTTTTTACTAGAGTCATATTAATTCAACTGATCTCAGTGAGTGACTTCATCATCGTGGCAAGTTACTGCCATAACTTGAGCAAAGCCACCACCCGATGTTCGAAAATTAGTGGTTTGCCCTTGATATAAACGGGCACTGATTAATTGTGTTTTAGCTTTATAAACATAGTGGCGTAGATCAAGTTTCAAATCAATGATTTTATCTTCTACTTTTACTGGATGCTCACTGGGTTGAACCAGTGTTTGGGCAACATAGTCATTTTGGAGTAGTTCAGAAAATACCCGTCGAGTTAATTTATCGCCACGGTAAGCTGCTTTGCTACCATAACCCTTGGCAGGCTTAAAGAATAGGTGTTTACGAGAATCCCACAGCATTTGTTCATCATTTGAGGTGATAGAAATCGTATGAGCGATACCATTAAGCAACAAGGCTTTGGTTTTTTCATCAACACCCAGATTAATTAAAAAATCTTCATCAGTTAATAGTGTCAGGTTTCTTTTGTCAGCATAAAGTGCGTGCGCTCTAGGATGCGGAGTCAATACTACGGATTTTGTTAGATAAGCATCGAGTAAAGCTTTATTGACAGGCGCTTGTAAGCCAAAATCTGTCAGTCTATTGTAGACAAGGTCAATACGCTGATTACTATGCCAAAGTGCTTGATTATGAAATACAAGTTCTGAGGGGTCACAAATAACAGTATGAATATCATGCTCCTCAAACAGTTTTTTGAATAAAATAAACTCTGGCAACATATATTGTGAGAGTGGATTTTCATCAACAATGGCGATTGAACATAATGGTTGTTGACCTTTTTCTGCTAGCCACTCATCAAGAAACATTTTAAAAAACAATGACTCCAAATCGACTTTAGGCGCTGATAATTGAGGTTTTGAAGAATCGTAGCAGACCGTCTGGTGACGAAAAATGAGACTGTTAATCAATGCGCCACCAGCATTGGAATTAATTTCGATCAGTTTAGGACCTTCATCACTTAGATGAAAATCGTAACCAAAAAATACGCCGTGTGCTTGGGGGATAAATTGTGCTGAGTCCGGCGCATAGGTGAGCACTCTTTCTTGATAAGCGGGTAATGCAATAGTGCTTTCTATTGCTGCAATGATGTTAAGTTGTTTTTGAATGTGCTTTTCAGTTATAAATACGACCGACTCAGCGAAAAGGTGTGGACGATCTTCAACAATCAATGGATATAAGTTTATAACGTTCCGTTGTTCTAATTCAGTCAATAATGCCGTTTGATCAAGGGCTACTTTATAGCAGTGGCTATTAAGTTGTTGAGCACGTCGTTCGCATGAATCAAAGGTAGTAATTGACGGTGGAGTTAATGAAGTAGAGGCGGTCATTAGGAGACAAGGGAAAGTGGCAAAAGCATTGGATTTTAGGAATAGAAAAACTTATATATTAACTTGTCTCGAGCAAGCGAGGATATAGGCGAAATTAAAATTTTCTAGTATGATATCTCGCTTACTATTTATGGTATTTATCTAATGTCTGATGTAAAAGAATTGTGTGATCTATGTGGATTGGTTATAAAACTCCCAGAGTTTACATTAAAGACGACCATAGGTGAGAAGCTTTTTTGTTGTGAAGGGTGTAAAGCCATTTATCATTTTTTAATTGAAAAACTGTATGTAGGTCCCTCTTTTTTGTAACCTCTATTTACCCCCCCCCCCCCTCTCTCTCTCCCGA
>CAIVQX010000172.1 GCA_903908165.1 uncultured Methylococcaceae bacterium
CGAAGCAGACCCTACTCGGCACAATCAAGATGCTCAAGTAGCATTAGAAAGCTTAATTAATCTTGCCGAACAATTTTGTGAAGTTAAAAAAAGAACGGGGCGATCAGCACCCAACGTAACAACTTAAAAGTGATTTAAACCTAGAGACGTTATTACCCGTCTCTAGGCAAATTCAATGTTATGCGCAACAGTATGTAATGAACAAATCAACAAAACACCAGCGGCAATCAAAATAATCTGTTGTAAAGAGGTTTTTATGTCCGTCTTGGTATGTAATGACGGTATCAGGTCAGCAACAGCAATATAAATAAAGCTTGAGGCGGCTAAAGCCAAAAAATATGGCAAACTGTCATGCAAGTCTTCTAGACTAAAATATGCCAATATACCACCCAGTACAGTCGTTAAACTGGCCAGCACATTATACAAAAGAGCTTTACTTCGAGAATAACCACTATCCAATAAAATTGCAAAGTCACCAACTTCTTGTGGTATCTCATGAGCAGCAACCGCTAAACTAGTAACAATGCCCAACTTAACATCCGTTAAAAAAGCAGCAGCAATCAGTACTCCATCAACAAAATTATGAATACTATCACCCAAAATAATCAAAGCGCCTGCTGATTTTACATTGCTATGACTATGACCATGTCCTTCATGATCATCACCATGGGCCTCACAACTACCGTGATGGCAATGTCGCCATATCAAGAGCTTTTCCAATACAAAAAAACCGAGAATACCGGCTAAAATTGTAGCCGATAAAGCTTGAAAATGATCCGGCTTAACCTTTTCAAAAGCCTCGGGAATTAACCCCCAAAAGGCCACCGCTAACAAGGCACCAATTGCAAAACTAATCCCATGTGGCAATACAGCATTTCTATGATGATCTTTTAATAACAAAAAAACAGCGGCTGCCATCACACTCAAAAAACCACCAATAGCTGTAAAAATGATAATTAATATCAGTAAATTCAATGTATTATTCTCTCCAAATTAAAGTGGCCATACGCCCTGTTTGTTTATCCCTACGATAAGAATAGAATTGCTCCTGTTCAGTAAAAGTGCAATGCGTGCCACCATAAACGTTATTTACCCCCAAAAAAGCCAATTCAATCCGGGCCAATTTATAAATGTCCGCTAGCCACTTATCGCTGGCTTGCTCTTTAAAAGCACTGGCAAATTCTACCGACTTCACTAGGTAGGCATCACGCACTTCAGATCCTACTTCAAAGCAGTTTGGTCCTATTGCAGGACCCAACCATACCAATAAATTATCCCTGAAATCGAAATTATCCCTGAAATCGCCCCTAGAACTTGATACGTTATATGATATCTCAAGAGCCATAATAGTATTGGCTATGACACCTGTTAACAACCCTCGCCAACCGGCATGAATTGCCGCTACGTGTAAACCATCACTCGAACAAATCAATAAAGGCAAACAATCCGCCGTCATTATAGCGCAGACAACACCTGATTTAGCCGTGTAACTAGCGTCTGCCGACTTTAATACTCCTGTCTCTATAGCTTCAACAGCCTGATTACCATGTATTTGATCCAACCAAACAGGCTCTGAAGGCAACTGCAGCATATCGCTAATTATCTGTCTGTTTTTATTAACTCGATCATTATCATCGTTAACATGATTTGCCGGATTAAGACTAAAAAATGTATCTTGACTAACTCCACCCGTACGTAATGTAGTCAGCGCATGAATATTTGCAGGTGCCGGCCAATCCGCAGTAATCCAGTGTTTAATCTTGTTCATTATCAGCTAACGCCGCTAATAAACGCGCCATATCTTCTGGCAAAGGCTGTGACCATTCGTGATATTCATCAGTAACCGGATGCTTTAAGCCTAACTTTGCCGCATGCAAAGCTTGACGCTTAAAGCCACGCAATTCTTTTTCCAATAATTCACTACAACCAGCCGGCATTTGAAAGCGCCCACCATAAACCTGATCACCCACTAACGGATAACGAATATGCGCCATATGCACACGTATTTGATGCGTACGCCCTGTTTCAAGCTTAACCTGAACAAAGGTATGTCTTGTGAAACGTTTTTCCACTCGATAATGTGTCACTGAATCCTTACCTGACTCCCTAACCGCATAGCGCTTACGGTCAGTTGGATGTCTAGCGATAGGTTCATCGACTGTTCCACCTGCGGTCATCCGTCCTCGAGTAATTGCCAAGTATTCTCTGGTAATTTCCCTGTTTTGCAATTGTTGAGTTAAGCTGTTATGGGACTGTAATGTTTTTGCAACCATCAGCAAACCGCTCGTCTCCTTATCAATCCTATGCACAATTCCGGCTCTTGGTAATGTTTCCAAATTGGCTTCATGATTAAGCAACGCATTTAGTAATGTGCCATTCCAGTTACCGATAGCAGGATGCACTACTAAGCCAGCCGGCTTATTTACAACCAAAATACTTTCATCCTCAAAAACAATCTCTAAAGGTATTTCTTCGGCCTCTGATATGACTACCACTTCAGCCTCGGCATCGAGCGTAATTAATTCACCGCCCTCAAGCTTGTCCTTTGCCTTAAGTATTACCCCATCGACAAATACTCGCCCAGATTTAACCCATATTTGTAATTTGCTGCGCGAATAATCTGCAAACAGTTCGGCAAGAACTTGATCCAAACGCATACCTGCCATTTCATAAGGTACTTCTGCTGTTAATCTTGTCATAACAAGTTCTTCTGAATAACCTATTGTTAAGTTATACTCAATAAAATAAATGACTATGATTAAATTCCATCATTTATCCTGCAATAAAACCTCTAATATTACAACGTGTCGTTAGTACTATGCGATTAATTTTAATTAAATTTTTATTTATTTACTGCTTAGCTATTTCTCTTCAAGGTTGTGGGTCACTCGGTGAGTCTATTCGAGAACTGTTTCCTGGTGGCTCTGAGTCATCAGAAAGTGATGAATACGCTAACTGGACTGCTGATAAGTTTCGTGAAGAGGCTAGAAAGGCTATAGATTCAGGAAGTTATGAAAAAGGCATTACAATTCTTCAAACACTTGGATCGCGATATCCTTTTGGCGCTGACTCTGCCCAAGCTGAACTGGATATTGCCTACGCTTATTTTAAAAATAATGAACCAGACTCGGCACTCGCTGCCGCAGATCGATTTATTAAAACGAATCCTCGTAGTTCCGGCGTAGATTATGCTTTTTATTTAAAAGGTTTGGTTAATTATAACCGGGGCATAAGCTTTGCTGATCGTTTCTTACCAACAGATACTTCTCAACGAGATCCGACTAGCGCCCGTGAAGCTTTAAAA
>CAIVQX010000173.1 GCA_903908165.1 uncultured Methylococcaceae bacterium
ATTTCCGTTGCATCTACAATTGAAAAAGGGTCTATTTCAAGCGCCACATCTGAGCCAACTATAACAGTGCGTAACGGCAAGCCTGAAGCACAACCAGAAAGATGCTGTACCCAATAAATCATTAATTTGTGATAGTCAATTAGATTGTCTTTACATAATGATTGTCCAGTAACTTTTAATAAGCACTGCTCACCATTTTTATTCTCACGTAAACCTGATAAATTCCCTACCAATTGAATACTTGTATCATCATCAACAGTGGCTACAAAATTGATTGGGAATGCTTCCAGCACTAGGGGCCAAACTTTACTTATAACCAGATATTGAATCCAGGCACTTTCAACAACTGAGGAAAGATCATTAAATGCCAATTTTGCAAAGCCCGCCAATGGCAAATTCCCTTTTGCAGCCATACGCAAATATTGTTGTTGAAAGATAATATCCGTTGGTTCTGTGGGATTTTCTTGTAAAGCCGCCAATAAATCATTGCAATACTGATAATATTGTAACCCATTAAAACCAAAGGGCTCATTGTCCTCACTAGTTAGATCATCATCAGTAAAACTAAATTTCAGGCTAGTCTGGCAAAAAGTTTTCACTGGTGCCTTGAGAAAATTTGCCAAAAATTCCATGGAAATCTCTTTAGGTAAATCAACCCTCGTTCGCAATCCAGCATCAACTCCAAAACCTTCGGTGCTTTGTTTAAACCATTCATTGCTATAGGTAAACAAACGCTGGTCCCGACTAATTTCGATATATTCACGACTAAATGGTTGTAAAGGATGTTCCAAGGTTATTGACTTCAGTAATGTATCTTGTACTCCACCCTCAACTTGCCAAGTTTGTTCTAGAAAATCACGTAACTGACTTACTAAAATGGATGGCGGGCGTTCACTATTATCACGAATGCTTTTACCTACCCAGCTAATATAAAATTGCTCACGGGCTGACAACAAAGCTTCCATAAATAAATATTGATCATCTTGTCTACGTGAACGATCACCAGGGCGATAGTGTCCTCGCTGAGTCATTAAATCAAAACTTTGTGCTTGGTAATTACGAGGATAATCTCCATCATTCATGCCTAATACACAAACCAATCGGAATGGAATGGCTCGCATTGGCATCATCGTACAAAAATTTACTCTACCACTTAGAAAACGTTGCTGTAAATTAGGCTCATCAAAAGCCGTTAACCAAGCTTCACGAACAACATTAATAGGTAGTCGGTTAGTATTATTTAATTTAGCCTGTAGACAAAATTGTTCCCATTGCACTAGGGTATTTTTGAGCGTATCTAAGGTTTTCCTTTCATATTCGTTCGTTGCAATAAAAAAATCGTCCAGCAAAGAGATTAACAAATTATGCCACTGTTCTACCGTATGTTCTTGGGCCAGGTGAACAACATAACTTGCCAATTTTTCCTGTAACTCAGCTAACCCCCCTAACCATTGAGACTCGAGACCACCAATATTTTCATAAGGCTCAATACCCCTAAAGGCCTTTCCTGAGCCAACGGCGTATCCCAATAACATTCGTTGTAGTCCAAATTGCCAAGTATTGGCAATTAAATTATCTGGCATATCAACCGCTTGTTGACGTTGTTGACCATTCAAACCCCAGCGTATACCGGACTCTTCAATCCACTGATGTAACGTGGGTAATGCAGTTTCATGAATTACAAATTTTTTTCGCAATGCCGGCACTTCAAGCAATGCCAAACATTCACTAACTGTAAATCTTGATTCTGATAAATTCAACAAGGCTTCTAAAACACTTAATAAAGGATTTTGTCCACGTTGCTGCTGATCAGACAAGCTAAATGGTATATAACGCTTATCGTCTTGTTTAACCTGACCAAATACGGCTCGAATATGAGGTGCATAAGTATTTATATCAGGCACCATAATAATGACATCCTTAGGACGTAATGTCTTTCCCGATTGATATGCCGCATTAAATCTTGCTAATAATTGATCATGAAGAATTTCAACTTCACGTTGCGTACTATGAGTAATATGAAAAACCAATGACTCATCAATTTTTGGCAAATTAATAGGGCTTGTTGGAATAGGATCTAAATCTAAAATTGATTGCTGCAGTTTTTGTAGTAAGTTTCGTTGGCTCAGTGTTTCATAGTCTTGAAATAGATCTATTTTGTTATCTAGCCCAGGCCAATCCCAGTGCCTGTAGGCACTTTGGTCATCAAAAAGATCCAACAATCGAATGTAATCACGGCCTTGCTTGCCCCAGGCAGCCAATAATGGATTTGCATGCTGGTGCAGTTCGTCGACATTTAATCCTGAAGACATCGTATCTTTATAGGCATGACGTCGGCGATCAGATTTCAGTAAATCTTTATCTTCAATAATATCTGCCCAATAATATTGGCAAGGATTATGAACGAACAAAATTACTTGGCAAAATCGACCCAACTTAGATAAAACTTGTAACGATTGTTGAGGCAAAGTAGACAGTCCAAAGACAATAACCCGTTTCGGTAACTTGGGTGCCGCTTGATCAATTCTAGCCATAAATTCAGTATGAACTGATGCTCGACTAGCAAAAACACTATCAAGCTCACCCAAATCTTTTAAAATTTCCCGCCATAATACTGGTTGCCATTTTTGCGTTTCTGGCAATATTTGCGGTTGACCATGAGCATCACGTAAGTAATCAAAACCATTAGCCCAGTCAGCCAACCAATCAGAACGATAAACTTGATATTGATCAAATAAATCAGCTAATTGCAGAGATAATTGATAACGTTTACGACTGTTAGTGTCGTTAACCAAAAATTGGGTTAAATTATGAAAATGCGTTAAAGTAATTAAGATTGGCAGTAAACGGTAGAGTCTCCAAATTAATGTCGATTTAGCTAAAAGCTGTTCTTTAGGAATTTGATCACCTAATACAGTTCGATATACCTGCCATATGAAAGTTGATGGTAATTTAATATCAATGCCAGCCGCAATACCCAATGCATCATTACACGCCAACTGTTGTTTAAGCCAGTGCCCCATCCCATTGTTATTGACCAAAAATACTTCATTTTCTAATGGCAATAAGGGATATTTAGATAACCAATCTTGCACGACATGTATTAAATTTTCTAATTTATTACCATGTATTAGAGCAATACCATTTTCTAGTGTATTGGTTTGAGTTGGCTGGACCATGAGATCACTAAAATAAGGTTAGAATTAAAAATGATACCTCACCAATAAATTGGTTAACACACTATAAAATAACTTCACCCTATTATGCTTAATTTTTTATTTACAACTATATATCAAGCCTAACGACAGTCAAATAACCAAGGTGTGTTTAATAAAATGCTTAACTATTTGTATCAAATTTTCGACAGGTTTTCTTTTGTAATGATTCATAATATCTTCAACTTTATTGAATACTTGATCATGCATATGAGCTCTTTGTAACATATCAATTCTCCTCAATTTAACGCTATGATTAATGAAATCTATAACTACGCATTTGCCCAACTAATACCCCTTGTATTTCAACTTGATCAGGATGATAAGACAAGGCTGTCATATTAGCATTGGCTGGAAGCAACAACACTTGTTCTGCCGTTTGCTGAATATACTTTAGTGTTGCCTCAGATTTTTCAATTAACGCAACAACAATTTCTCCATTTTTTGCACAACTGCATTGCTCGATAACTACCCAATCACCATCGTATATTCCTGCTTCAATCATTGAATCTCCCTTAACTTGAAGCACATAACAGGGCTTATCCGTTTTTAGCGCATCCGGAACAGTCATATATCCCTCTGTAGCCAATGCTTCAATGGGTTTTCCAGCAGCTATAGAACCTATGAATGGTAAACCCTTTGGTAAAGTGCTATCTTCTTCTATGACTTGCTGAGTCAGTCTTATTCCCCCCTGTTTATTACCGGTGAACGGCTCAACTAAGCCAGCGGCAATCAGAGCCATGATATGCTTGTATAACGACCCTCGCGAAACTATACCAAGCCCTTCACAAAGTTCATTTAAACTAGGCGGACATGCAAAGCTATCATGATTATCGCGAAGATAATTAAAAACTTCTCTTTGTCGTCGGGTTAATATATTCATAAGTTTAATTGTCTCTATTCGTGTTTAGTTTTTGTTAGGATAACAAATAAAAATTAAAAATCAATACAAAAGAGAACAAAAAGAGAACAAATTATTTCATAACAAAAAATTATAAAAATAACTGTACGACTACAATCACCTATTTTTACCACCTAATTAGTTGTAGATCATATAAATATTAATTACATAACTGTGAACTTGTATTTTTTTAACTAATGCACATACAGCAAATCAATAGCTTATCGCAAGTATCTCCATCAGAGTGGAATAATCTTGCAGGGATTAACTATCCTTTTTTACGTCATGAATTTTTATTAGCATTAGAAGAAAGTGGGGCAGTTTGTCAAAAAACGGGATGGATACCCTCGCATTTACTGGTTCTTGATAACAATAAACTCGTTGCTTTTATGCCTTTATATCTCAAAGAACATTCTTGGGGTGAATTCGTTTTTGATCATCAATTGGCTAAAGCTTATCAACAATATGAACTTAACTATTACCCAAAATGGTTAACTGCCATTCCACTTACCCCCTGCCAAGGAACACGGATAATTTTCAATAATTCTATTGATCCATTTATAGTTACAAACTTATTGTTTTCTTTTATAACAAACCAATCATATCAACATAACATTTCATCATGGCATTGTTTATTTCCTGCCTTAACTCAGCTTCCGTTATTTAATTCGTTGCAATTAACTATCCGAGAGGGTGTTCAGTTTCAGTGGATAAACAAGAGTTATCAAAATTTTGATGATTTTCTACAGACACTAACTACCAGTAAACGCAAGATGATTAAACGCGAACGTCGTCGAGTAACTGAACAAGGTATAAGCTTTAAGCGAATCTCTGGACTTGATGTAAGCACATTACAATGGCGAATATTTTATGATTTTTACTCTATGACTTACTTAAAAAAAGGCTCGCAACCTTATTTAAATCAAGCCTTTTTTGAACAAATAGCCCGTACTATGGGAAAACAAATCTTATTAGTTCTAGCATATAAAAACGATATCCCTATTGCTGCAGCACTTAGCTTTATTGGTAAAGAAACTCTATATGGTCGCTACTGGGGTTGCTACGATGAATACCATAGCTTACATTTTGAAACTTGTTATTATCAAGGTCTTGACTATTGCATTGAACATAGACTGCAACGTTTTGATTCGGGCGCACAGGGTGAACATAAGATTTCACGTGGTTTTGAACCTATAACCACCTACTCTGCACATTGGATAAAAGATAAGAACTTTACAAAAGCATTTCAACACTTTGTAACTGAAGAAAAAACTGCAGTGCACCACTATAAGCAAAATGCCATTGCTTACTTACCCTTTAAAAAAGAACTATAACTGGCATTGAAATTTAATATGAAACTGGTATAGTCAGCTGCAATATACGCTTTTGGGTGTTAATTTTCTAACCATTAAAATTGATTAAGGATTAAATATGTCTGATTATAAAAAATATGTGTGTGACGTATGTGATCATATTTATGATGAAGAAGAAGGCGATGAGGAATCAGGTATTTTACCAGGCACTCGCTGGGAAGATGTTCCTGAGGATTGGCGTTGTCCTGAGTGTGGCGTAGGTAAAGATGATTTTGTATTATTGGATTAATACTATTTTAGATTGGTAGATAATATTTAATATTACCACGAGCGTTTTATTCGGACGGCATAACGGTTTTTTTGACAGTTTATATAGCCAATTAAATCCTAACTAATAATTGCCAAATATTTTTTAAAATATGACCAATGCCTATATTGATTTATGCATGGTAAAAACAGTTTTTGGGGTTTTTATTGGTATAAACATCATAATGGAAAGGCCAAACATGTAAATTTGATTATGACTTACCTCGCTAACTCTGATAATACTCACTTCAGAAAATCAAAATAAAAAAATCTAAATGGTACCATTGACCTATCTATGACATCATCCAGGCATTTACCTTTTACAAAAAGGTACTGTACAAAAAATATATCAGCACACCCAGTCTAACCTCAAATAATTATCCATTCTGAAAAAAGACTCTAGCTGTATAATCCTTGCTACGAATTATCTTGATATAGCCACATTCTTCTATTTCACGATAAACTTTTAATAAGCAAATTAATATGAGTAAATTATGAATTACGCTATAGAAACGGCACCACTAGATTCATTGAAATATGATTGCCTTATCTTAGGTGTCTACCAAGATCTGCAATTAAGTGCAACCACACACTCAATAAATATCAGCACTAAAGGTTTAATTAATACAATTGTTAGCCGTGGTGATATTAACGGAAAAAATGGTGAGACCGTATTGATAAATGCTATTCCTGATAACCCTATAGAACGTATATTATTAGTCGGACTGGGAGAAAACAAGCCCTTAACTAGCAAAAATTATAGAAAAGCACTCCTTGCAGCAATTAACTCTTTAAAAAAAACAAATATCAAATCTATTCTGTGCTGCTTGGCAGATGTTGAGGTTATTGACGCAAATCAGCAATGGAAAACCCGTCAAATTATTGAAGTTTTTAACGATGCTATTTATCAATTTACCGCTTACAAATCTAACAAAGAGATTACTAGCAAAATTGAAAAAATCGGCATTTTCTCTCCAGAAGCAGAACTAATCTCTACGCAATTAGGATTAAATCAAGGACGTGCGATTGCTGATGGCATGAATCTAACTAAACTATTGGGTGATTTACCGGGCAATATCTGCACACCTAGCTACCTTGCCGAGCAAGCATTTGAACTTGGAAAAAAGTACCCAAGCATCGACATTAGCATTCTTGAAGAAAATGACATGGAAAAGTTAAATATGGGTGCATTTTTGTCAGTGTCACGTGGGAGTCGTCAACCAGCAAAATTGATCACCTTAAACTATCAAGGAGGCAAAAAAGACGACAAGCCTATTGTATTAATTGGCAAAGGCCTGACCTTTGATGCAGGTGGCATTTCATTAAAACAAGCTCCCGGCATGGATGAAATGAAATACGATATGTGTGGCGGTGCCACAGTGATTGGTTCTTTCCTAGCAGCAGTCCAGATGCAACTACCACTCAACATTATCGGCTTGATTCCTTCATCTGAAAACATGCCGGATGGTGATGCTAATAAACCAGGTGATATTTTAACCAGCATGTCAGGTAAAACTATTGAAGTTTTAAATACAGATGCTGAGGGTCGCTTATTGCTTTGTGATACCTTAACTTATGCAGAAAGATTCAATCCAGATGTCGTAATAGATATGGCCACACTAACTGGCGCATGTCTTGTGGCCTTAGGTAGAATTCCCAGTGGTTTGCTCGGCAATAATGATACCTTATGTAATGACTTGTTAACTGCTGCTGAAATGTCAAATGATAGTTTGTGGCGCTTGCCTTTATGGGAAGAATATCACGAACAACTAAAATCCAACTTTGCTGATCTGGCAAACGTCGGGGGAAAAGATGCAGGAACCATAACTGCCGCTTGTTTTCTATCTCAATTCGCTGAAAACTTTCACTGGGCTCACCTTGATATCGCGGGTACTGCATGGCGCACTGGAACAAATAAAGGTGCAACCGGTCGCCCCGTACCCTTAATATGTCAATATCTTATTAACCGCACCTATGGCTGAAATCAGCTTTTATCTTCTGTCGTCTGAATCCATTCAAGATCGGTATGAATTTACCTGTAAACTCATCGAAAAAGCATATCGTAACCATTGTTTTTGTTATGTGCTTACAGATAACAAAGAACAAAGCCAAATATTAGATAACCTGCTCTGGACTTTTAGAGCAGGTAGTTTTATTCCACATCAAATATACACTGGCGAAAAGCCACCTATACAAAAAGTCATCTTAATTGGCTCACTCAATGTGCCTGATCAATGGCAAGAAACTGTCATTAATCTTTCTTCACATTGCCCGGAACAACTCGACAAAATAGAGCATATTCGAGAAATATTGGATAATAACGAGGTCACAAAAGAGCTTGGCAGGAATCGTTACAAACACTATCAAAAGTTAGGCTTTGATATAACAACTCATAATATAACTATTTGACTGATTGATTAAATTGACCTCTATAATGGAATCAAGGCCTACAGCGCCTACTAAAAATTGGTAATTACTAAACTTCATTTTAAATATATTCATAGTTCTTAAATCAGCATTCAAATTCAGTAGCCTAATTACTTGTCTTAATTCCTGTTAAAATAACCCATCTTTCACGACAACATAAAGCTCCCTTCATGGAAAAAATATACGCCCCTCATTCAATTGAACAACGTTGGTATAAGATTTGGGAAGAAAAAGGTTATTTTGCAGCCAAACAAGAGGGTGAGTCTTACTGTATTATGATCCCACCCCCCAATGTAACCGGAAGTTTACATATGGGGCATGCCTTTCAGGACACCATTATGGATGCCCTTACCCGTTACCACCGGATGAAAGGCTACAGTACTTTATGGCAACCGGGCACTGATCATGCTGGTATTGCTACTCAAATGGTAGTAGAACGTCTGTGTAATGCTGAGGGTAAAACCCGCCATGACCTTGGCCGAGAAAAATTTCTCAAAAAAGTCTGGCAATGGAAAGAAGAGTCCGGCGGAACAATTACGCGTCAACTCAGACGAATGGGTTCATCTTTGGATTGGGACAAAGAACGCTTCACAATGGATGAAGGGATGTCCGATGCCGTCCAGGCAGTATTTATAAAATTGTACGAAGAAGGCCTTATCTATCGTGGCAAACGCTTGGTTAACTGGGATCCTATTTTGCATACAGCTGTTTCTGATCTTGAAGTACTCTCCGAAGAAGAAAATGGTTCAATGTGGCATCTACGTTATCCTTTATCTAATGGGCAAGGGCATTTGGTTGTTGCAACAACACGCCCTGAAACCATGCTTGGAGATGCCGCGGTTGCGATACACCCCAATGACGAAAGATACAGACATTTGCTGGGAGAGTTTGTAAACCTACCCTTAACAAACCGCTGCATCCCTATAATTGCTGATGAATACGTTGACCCGGAATTTGGTACTGGCTGTGTCAAAATTACCCCTGCACATGATTTTAATGATTACGATGTCTGGACTCGTCATCGTCATACTTCAGTTATTCAGAATCTACCGCATGGCGGGTTAATTAACCTTTTCACCGTTGATGCAGCAATACGGAGCAACATAGAAGATGAAAACAATTTAATCCCGCAAAAATATTGTGGCCTCGATCGTTTTGAGGCTCGCAAACAGATAGTTGCTGACTTAGAATCTGCAGGTTTACTGGAAAAAATAGCCGACCATAAATTAATGGTTCCGCGCGGTGACCGAACCAATAGTGTCATTGAGCCTTTATTAACTGATCAATGGTATGTAAAAGTGGGTCCGTTGGCTGAGCCTGCAATTGCTGCCGTCGAAAATGGCGATATCAAATTTGTGCCAGACAACTGGAAAAACACGTACTTTGATTGGATGCGTAATATTCAGGATTGGTGTATTTCACGGCAAATCTGGTGGGGACACCGTATCCCTGCGTGGTATGACGAATTGGGCAATATTTACGTCGGCAACTCTGAGCCAGCAATTCGGGAAAAACATAATTTATCTACTGACTATGTGCTTAAACAAGATGAAGATGTTTTGGATACCTGGTTTTCATCTGCTTTATGGCCTTTTTCTACCCTAGGTTGGCCAGAAAATACTGAAGAACTAGCTAAACATTACCCAACTAGCGTCCTCGTTACTGGATTTGATATCATTTTCTTCTGGGTAGCACGAATGATTATGATGGGCTTAAAATTCCAGGGTGCTGTACCATTTAAAGAAGTTTATATCCATGGATTGGTGCGTGATGCTGAGGGTCAAAAAATGTCTAAGTCAAAAGGCAACGTACTTGACCCGATCGACATAATCGATGGTATAGAATTGGATTCTTTAATAGCAAAACGTACAGCCGGGATGATGCAGCCACATTTAGCTAAAAAAATTGAACAAGATACACGTAAACATTTTCCTGATGGCATCCAGTCATACGGTACCGATGCATTGCGTTTCACCTTTGCTTCTTTGGCATCTACTGGTCGCGATATTCGTTTTGACCTTGCACGGACTGAAGGTTATCGTAATTTTTGTAATAAACTTTGGAATGCTGCACGTTTTGTATTGATAAATACGGAGGAACAAGATAACGGATTATCCGATATACCTTGCACCTTGACTCAAGTAGATCGCTGGATTGTTTCCAGACTCAATCAAGTAACAGCGATAACCAGTAATGCCATTGATAATTATCGTTTTGATTTAGCGGCGCAGGCGATTTATGAATTTACTTGGAATGAATACTGCGATTGGTATCTTGAACTGGCCAAAATTTCACTACAATCTGAAGATGCTGCAATTCAACGCGGCACACGTAAAACGCTATTGACAGTTTTGGAATCCATACTACGATTAGCGCACCCCATCATGCCATTTATTACAGAAGAAATTTGGCAGCGTGTTTCGCCTTTAGCAGGCATACAAGCCGAATCAATCATGCTACAAGCTTACCCAGTAGTTAATGAATCGAATATTGATAACAACTCTATTGCCGAAATCAATTGGGTAATGAATTTCATTTTGGGTGTTCGTCGTATACGTGGTGAAATGAATATTCCTCCTAGCAAGCCCTTACCTGTATTACTTCATAATGGCTCAACTATTGACCAAAACCATTTAACTAACAACTTTGTCTATTTACAAAGACTGGGCCGGTTGGAATCTATTACTTGGTTAAGTAATGACGAAACAACACCCGAGTCTGCAATTGCCTTAATTGGTGAATTAAAAATCCTCATTCCGATAGCGGGTCTTATTGACAAAGATGCTGAGTTAATACGTTTGGAAAAAGAAATACAAAAAATTAAAAATGATCTACCAAGAATTGAAGGGAAATTAAATAACCCAACATTCATTGATAAAGCCCCATCTGATGTTATTGACAAAGAAAAAGCTAAGCTGGCCGATTTAGTATCCAATCTTCATAACTTGGAACAACAACAAATCAAAATCCGAGCTTTATAATTGAACCGAAAAGTAGCTTACACTGCATATAATTGGTGCTAGAGCCTTCAGCTCACCTCACCTAATAAAGGATCACATGTAAACTGAGTAAAATAATAACTCAGTTTACATTAATTTTTTTACTATCTAATGATATAAAGTATCTATACTGTCTTTAGACTTATACCCTAAGACTTATGCTTCAAATGAACCTCACTATAAGTTAATCATTAATATGTCGCCTATTGCACCAACTGATTCTCAATTGAGTGGTTTTATAAAATATTTAATTCAGGAAGGTCTACTAACTGAAAATGAAACTACGAACCATAACCTAGAAGCACAAAAAAAAAACACACCCTTACTCAGTTATCTGGTAGCAAATAATTTTATAAAAAGCAAAATTATTGCCACTAAAGCTTCAGTTGAATATGGTGTGCCCTTACTTGATCTGGATGCAATTGATCTGCTTACTCTTCCCCTACATTTAATAAATGAAAGCTTAATTATTAAACACAGGGCTTTACCACTTTTTATTCGTGGTAAAACTCTATTTATCGCTTTATCTGACCCTACCAATCTTCAAGCTTTAGACGAAATAAAATTTCAAAGTCAATTACATACTGAAACCATACTTGTTGAAGAAGACAAGTTAACAAAAGCGATTGATATAGCTTTAGAAGCTGATGATACATCAATAATGGATCTGCTCGGCGACAATGCAGAAAATCTAGACATTTTAGAAAATCCTGCAGAAATTAACAAAGTTAATATTGACAGTGACATTGACGATGCACCTATCGTTAGATACGTGAATAAAATATTACTGGACTCTATAAAAAAAGGGGCTTCAGATATTCATATGGAACCTTATGAAAAAAACTTTCGTATTCGTTTCAGGGCCGATGGAATATTACATCAAATTAGCAGTCCTCCATATAGCATTGCAAACAGAATGATTTCCCGAGTAAAAGTAATGGCAAAAATGGATATAGCTGAACATAGGGTACCTCAAGATGGTCGTATAAAAATTAAGTTATCCAAACAACATGCCATTGATTTTCGTGTAAACACTTGCCCAACTCTTTTTGGTGAAAAAGTTGTTTTAAGAATATTGGATCCTACTAGTGCACAAATCGGTATAGAAAAATTAGGCTTTGAGCCTGAACAAGAAAAAATTTTTCTCAATGCCATTAACAAACCTTACGGTATGGTTTTAGTAACAGGCCCTACTGGTAGTGGTAAAACAGTAACACTTTATACCGCATTAAATTTACTTAATAATGTTGAGCGTAATATTTGTACCGCCGAAGATCCCGTTGAAATAACAGTTGATGGCATCAATCAAGTAAATATGAACTTAAAAGCAGGACTAACGTTTGCAAATGCTTTAAGGGCATTTTTACGTCAAGACCCTGACATTATTATGGTCGGCGAAATTCGCGATTTAGAAACAGCAGATATTGCTGTAAAAGCAGCCCAGACAGGCCATTTAGTTCTATCAACATTACATACCAATGATGCTCCACAAACATTAAACAGGCTGATGCAAATGGGCATTGAACCTTTTAACATCATCTCAGCTGTTATTTTAATCATGGCGCAACGGTTAGCAAGGCGCTTGTGTATGCATTGTAAAACACCGACCAATTTCCCTTACAACACCCTAATATCTGCCGGTTTTCGCGATGAGGAGATAAAAAATCTTGTAACCTATGGTCCTGTTGGCTGTGAACATTGCACCAACGGATATAAAGGTAGAGTGGGTATTTATCAGGTAATGACACTAAGTGAGCCTATGCGTGCGCTCATACTTAATGGTGGAAATGCCATGCAATTGGCTGAACAAGCTAAGCTTGAGGGCATCAATGATTTACGAACATCGGGTTTAAATAAAATTCGTTTAGGCATTACAAGTTTGGAAGAAATTGACAGGGTCACCAAGGAATAAATATGACGGATCAATCTGAACAAATAGACTTTATCTGGCAAGGTATAGACAAAAATAGGAAGAAATCCGGTGGTGTTATTCCTGCTAAAAATGAGTTAATAGCAAAAACAGAATTAAGGCGACAAGGTTATTTCGTAACTAACATCAAAAAAAAATCAACACCATTTTTCAGCGCTAGAATAAAGACTATTACACCAAATGATATTGCAATTTTTTCCCGACAATTAGCCACTATGCTGGCTGCTGGCATCCCATTAGTGCAATCATTCCACATAATTGGCAAAGGACATGAAAATCCAAGCATGCAAGTTTTGCTATTAGCCATAAAAGCTAATATTGAAAATGGTGATACCCTTGCAGAAGCGCTAAAAAAAAACCCTCTTTATTTTGACGAGTTGTTCTGTAATTTGGTTTATGCAGGTGAACATGCTGGGATACTAGAAACACTTTTGGATAAAATTGCAACTTATAAAGAAAAAACAGAGTCTATGAAGAAGAAAATTAAAAAGGCTCTGACCTATCCAATCGCAGTTATCGTTGTCGCATTTATTGTTACAGCTATATTGCTCCTTTTTGTAGTACCTGTCTTTGAAGACATGTTCAAAAGCTTCGGAGCCGATTTACCTGCTTTTACCAGAATGGTTGTAAACATGTCTCAATGGCTAAAAGAATGGTGGTGGATTGTTCTTGGTTCCATCATCGTTTCTGCTTATGTATTTGGATACTTCAAAAAACGTTCAACAACTTTTAATCATTTTTTAGATTCAATGCTACTCAAAATGCCAGTAGTTGGCATTATCTTAAGAAAATCTGCCATTGCACGATTTGCAAGAACTTTATCCACCATGTCTGCAGCCGGAGTTCCTCTGGTAGATGCATTACAATCAGTTGCTGGAGCTTGTGGCAATAACAACTTCGCTCAAGCTGTTTTAAAAATGCGAGAAGAAGTTGCAACAGGACAAAGATTACAATTTGCAATGATGCAAACAAATCTTTTTCCTC
The DNA here is from genome assembly GCA_903908165.1 of uncultured Methylococcaceae bacterium. Classification (GTDB taxonomy): domain Bacteria; phylum Pseudomonadota; class Gammaproteobacteria; order Methylococcales; family Methylomonadaceae; genus Methylobacter_C. The sequence continues at coordinate 14,076 of CAIVQX010000173.1, forward strand.
ATATGGTTCAACAAATGGTTGCTATCGGTGAAGAATCAGGCGCAATGGATGCCATGTTGGCTAAAATTGCTGATTTTTATGAAGAAGAGGTTGATAATCTCGTCGACAACTTAAGTAGCTTAATGGAACCTGTTATCATGGTTATACTAGGTATTCTGATTGGTGGTTTAATTGTTGCCATGTACCTACCCATTTTTAAAATGGGTGCAGCAATTTCCTAACTTTTGCACAGCAAGAAGAAAATAACTCATTCACTTAAGCTAAACAACCACCACAAAAAAACGGCAACACTATGCCTTAAAGCCTTAAAGCCTTAACAAAAAAACATGATAGAACAATTGGATATCCTAATAAACTCACCTTATTGCATAATCGCACTCGCCAGTATTATTGGCTTGATGGTCGGAAGTTTTCTTAATGTTGTGATTTATCGCTTACCAATAATGATGCAAAGCAATTGGGAAAAAGAATGCTGTGAGTTTCTTAACATAAACTTATTTGACATCACCAAAAAACGAAAATCAATTAATCTGGCTTTACCCTTATCTCACTGCCCTAATTGTAAAACTCCGATTAAACCTTATCAAAATATACCGTTACTTAGTTATTTTTTATTGAAAGGCAAATGTTCAAAATGTTATAAACCTATTTCCTTACGCTATCCATTTATTGAACTTTTTACTGCGATAATTACAGTCATAGTGGTTTGGCATTTTGGTTATAGTCCACAGACTATTTTTGCCTTGATACTGTCTTGGTCATTAATTACGTTAAGTTGCATTGATATAGACCATCAGTTATTGCCTGATGATATTACGTTTCCACTGCTTTGGTTAGGCATATTTTTAAGCTTATTCGGCTTCTTTACAGATATCCATGCCAGTATTATTGGCGTAATGGCCGGATACACAAGTCTATGGCTTGTATATCATTTATTCAAATTAACAACTGGAAAAGAGGGCATGGGCTATGGTGATTTTAAACTATTTGCATTACTGGGTGGATGGTTCGGTTGGCAATATCTAACCATCATTATAATTATGTCATCGTTAGTGGGAGCATCTATTGGACTATCACTTATCATTTTCGCTGGACGTGATTACAATTCACCTATTCCTTTTGGCCCCTATTTAGCTGCTTCAGGTTGGCTTACCTTGCTATGGGGAAACGATCTTAGTCAACTGTATTTTAATCTACTGAGCTTATAACATAATGCTAAAAATTGGTCTTACGGGTGGCATTGGAAGTGGTAAAAGCACCGTATCAAAAATTTTTCAGCAATTTGATATACCCATTATTGATGCTGATGAAATAGCTCATCAGTTAGTAACTATTGGACAACCGGCACTAGCCAAAATTCAGCAGGAATATGGTCCAAATATACTTAATCCTAACGGCTCACTTAATAGAGAGCAACTCAAGGACCTTATCTTTTCTAACGTCTTGCAAAAACAAAAATTGGAATCTATCCTACACCCGTTAATTTTTGAATCCATACAAACACAAATTAAAGAACTGAATACGCCCTACTGTATAATTAGTATTCCATTGTTATTCGAAGCAAAAATGACCAGCCTTGTTGACCGAATATTAGTTGTTGACTGTACTGTAAAAACGCAAATAGAACGATTACTAAAACGTGATAATATGACAATTGAAAGAATTCAATCCATTATCGATAGCCAAGTATCACAAGCATTTAGAAAAAAAATGGCTGATGACCTCATTGATAACAACAAAAACAACGAAAACCTTGCAGATCAGATAAAAAAATTGCACAATTACTACATTTTATTGAGTAATAGTCAGGAAACATGCTCACTGTGAACAATACTATTACGTATGAATTTCCTCTGCATGAACGAATACGTGTATTTATAAGACTCGAACAACTTTTTCAACAATTTCTCTATCTTACTAATGGTAATACCGTAGCTGATAAACGATCAGCTATTACCGTCTTGCTGGATATCGCATCAATTTTCAAACGTAATGATCTAAAGTCAGAAATTATAAAAGAACTTGATCGTCAAGCAGTTACTCTCAACAAAATCGCTAACAATGAAAGCGTTGATAAATCTAAACTAGAAAAAATTCTTGATGAACTTAATCAGATCAGTAGAAAACTTCATGCCGTAAATGGAAAAATAGGCATCAATATTCCAATTAGCGACTTATTTCAAAGTATTGCCCAGCGCAGTTCAATACCGGGAGGGACTTGTTGTTTTGATCTACCAGAATATCACTATTGGCTGGAGCAAGACGAATCGGTTCGACTAAAAGATTTAAAATGCTGGAGTAGTCCATTCATCGACATTTATACAGCAATCGAATTTATTCTTAATTTCATACGTAATAGCCAAGCCCCCAAAGATGAAATAGCGATTGCTGGCTTTTCTCAGGTCCCACTGGATCAGAATCAACCGTTCCAACTTATAAAAGTAACTTTAAATAAGTCGCTACCTTACTTTGTTGAAATAAGTGGGGGTAAACATCGTTGCAACATACGATTTATGGAGCCTTCTATTGAAAATAAACGGCCCACCCAAAGTATTAATGATATCCCTTTTAGCCTTACCTGCTGCTTGTTCTAATGACTTCACCTGTTAATCCAATAACGGTAAAATGTCCGACCTGCAAAAGCACTGTTTCTTGGATAGCCGAACAGCAATACAAACCTTTTTGTTGTGAGCGTTGTAAATTAATAGACTTGGGTGAATGGGTAATGGAAGAAAAAAGAATTCCTGGTGAATCACTAAAATTGGAAAATGATGATGAGGAAGATTCTTTTTTCCAATAAGCCATTAATCAGAGTACAACATTATTACTATTTACCTCCCCTTAGTTTAATTCCTTATAAAATATGATCTTTACATACTGAAAACATAACTCTATTAGTAAAAATTTTTAGAATGCGTCATTCGTTATAAGCCTGTTTTTTTAAAAGTACTCAACTTAATCCCATTAATACACATTGGAAATTAGTAGATTTATGTTAATGAAGCTATAACGTTTACACATAAAATGCATCCTGCTCTAATTAAATTGGAAAATAGCTTCAAACCATCAATTTTAACAAAACTAGGTGACCCACTATTAGATGAATACCAGATTGAATTATGGATAAAGCGTGATGATTTATTACATCCTATCATTTCGGGTAACAAATGGAGAAAACTTAAATATAGTCTCGATCATGCTCTATCTCTTGGCTCAGACACCCTTATTAGTATGGGTGGCACTTATTCAAATCATTTACATGCCCTTGCTTATGCCGGTAAAATTTTAGGCCTAAAGACAAAAGCATTCATTCGTGGCGAGCAACCGACAACGTTAACTTCAACTTTAATAGATATACAAAATTGGGGAATGGAACTCTCATTTGTATCCCGCTCTGACTACAAATTACTTAGACAATACAAAAATTGCCATGATCTGCCTGCATTAAAACGAAGTCAATATTGGGTTCCTGAAGGAGGTGCACAAATATTGGCTTTAAAAGGTGTTGCGGAACTGGTTAACGAAATAGATATAACATATAACATACTATGTGTTCCGTGTGGCACCGGCGCAACTCTGGCAGGCATAATTAATGCGGCTCCTGAAAAGGCATCAATATGGGGATTTGCAGCATTAAAAAATGCTGCTTTTTTAGAATCTGATGTGGCTAGCTTATTACCCAAAATATCTAGTGATAACTGGAAAGTCAATTTAGATTATCACTTTGGTGGTTTTGCCAAAAAATCTACTGAGCTCTTGGATTTTATTAAGAATTTTGAAGATAAAACAGGCATTCCTCTTGAGTCTGTTTATACCGGAAAAATGCTTTTTGGTATCTATGACTTAATAACAAAACACACTTTTAAACCTCGTCAGCGTATTATTGCTATTCATACAGGTGGATTACAGGGGAAAAGAGGATTTACAAAATGAATAGAGTATTAGAACCTGAATTAATGGACGATGTAATACAGGTAAAAGCCTATGCAGAAGGTGATTTTGAAATACCCCATAATGATTTTATAAGGCAATTAAAATACTCCATTAAGAACCCAACCTTTACTGGGACTGCTTTGGATTTAGGCTGTGGACATGGAGATATAAGCATTCGCTTTGCCAAAGCATTTGAATTAAGTACTGTTCATGCACTTGATGGATCAGAAGCTATGCTTAATTATGCAAAATCCAGTTTACCCAAAAATCTGTCAAATCGTATATCCTATATTAAAGGGCTTTTACCTGATGTAATATTACCGCAATCAAGTTATGAAATAATTTTTAGCAATAGTTTGTTACATCATCTACCTGATCCGCAGATACTTTGGCAGACTATAAAAAAATATTCAAAACCTGGCACCCAAATAATCATAATGGATTTAGTGCGTCCTAATTCCATTGAAGTTGCACAAGACATGGTTAAAACCTATGCCGCCAATGAACCAGAAATTCTTCAAAGAGATTTTTATAATTCTTTGTTAGCGGCTTTCAGCATAAAAGAAATTACTACACAATTAGCAAAAGCTGGTTTAAATTTGCACATAGTACAAACAAGCGATCGACATGTTTTGATTACAGGCGTCATACCTGACCGTTTAAGGACAAAAATGAATACCATCAAACCCGCTGAAATAGTTAAAACAATAAACCTCGAAAACCCTGAGCTATACATTAATCGAGATCTGAGCATACTAGAATTCAATAAACGGGTACTTGCTCAGGCAAAAAATGAAGCTGTTCCTTTGCTGGAAAGGCTTAACTACTTATGCATCTCATGTTCAAATCTGGATGAATTTTTCGAAGTTCGGGTTGCCAGTGTCCTAGAAATGGTTTCCATTGACCCCAAAGCCATTGGCCCAGACGGCTTAACACCAAAAGAACAATTAGAACAAATTTCCATTCACGCTCATAAACTGGTAGATGAGCAATATCAAGTGCTTAATGAAATCTTAATTCCAAGATTCAATGAGGAAAATATTCGCTTTATTCGCCGTAACCAATGGAGCCCATTGCAACAAAAATGGCTCGCTAATTATTTCAATGATGAATTACTGCCTATTTTATCCCCTGTTGGTTTAGATTCTGCTCACCCTTTTCCACGTATACTTAATAAGAGTTTAAACTTTATTATATCCTTAACCGGAAAAGATGCTTTTGGGCGAAAAAGTGGTCGCGCTATTTTACAAGCTCCTAGAGCATTACCTCGCGTTATTCAATTACCAGTTGATGAAACCGAAAGCGGCCCGAACGATTTCGTATTTTTATCTTCTATTATTCATGCATTTGTTAGTGAGTTATTCCATGGCATGACAGTTAAAGGCTGCCATCAATTTAGAGTTACACGAAACAGTGATTTTTTTGTAGACGACGATGCCATTGACGATTTACTACTTGCTGTTCAAGGCGAATTAGCGATGCGTAACTATGGGGATGGTGTTCGTCTAGAAATAGATGCTGCCTGTCCGGATGATACCGTGAACTTTTTACTGGACCGCTTCGAACTGGGCCGAGATCGATTATTTTTAGTGGATGGCCCAGTCAATCTAAACAGAGTACAAGAAATTATTAACCTGGTTGACAGACCTGACCTTAAATTTCCACCTTTTAAACCGAGCACTCCCCCACAACTGGGACGTAATAAAGATATTTTTGCAGCCATAAAGCGTCATGATATTTTACTGCACCACCCTTTTGAATCGTTCTCACCAGTCGTCGAATTTTTACGACAGGCTGCCGCTTCACCAGAAGTGCTTGCTATTAAACAAACACTTTACCGTGCTGGTACGGATTCTCCTATTGTTGCCGCCTTAATCAGGGCAGCACGAGCAGGCAAAGAAGTTACTGTAGTTATAGAGTTAAGGGCGCGTTTTGATGAAAAAGCTAATATCGACTTAGCTGCCAAACTACAAGAAGCTGCTGTTCATGTTGTTTATGGCGTCGTAGGTTATAAAACACATGCCAAAATGTGCTTGGTATTGCGTAGAGAGGGCAAAGAATTACTCAATTATGTTCATTTAGGAACCGGTAATTATCATCCCAAAACAGCTCAACTCTATACCGATTATGGTTTGTTTTCTTGTAATAAAGAATTGGGGGAAGATGTCAGACGTGTTTTTACCCAACTCACTAGCTTAGGCAAAGTGACCAAGTTAAATAAATTACTACAATCACCATTCACTTTACATAGAGGAATACTCGAAAAAATTGAACGAGAAATAACTCACGCCAAAAACGGCAAACCAGCCAAAATCATTATTCAAGTTAATGCCATTGTTGAAGAGCAAGCCATACAAGCCTTATACAGAGCATCCCAAGCAGGTGTTGAAGTTAAACTTATTGTTCGTGGCATTTGCTGCCTAAGACCGGGTATACCTGGCGTATCTGAAAACATTGAAGTTCGTGCCATCATCGGACGCTTTCTAGAACATGCACGAATCTATGCCTTTGCTAATGATGGTAATCAGGAAGTTTATGCCTCCAGTGCGGATTTGATGAACCGCAATATGTTCAGACGTGTAGAAATTTGTTTCCCTATTGAAAGTAAACGTCTCTATAACCGTATATTACATGACCTTGATTTTTATTTAAAAGATAATACCCAAGCTTGGCTGTTACAACCTGATGGCCGTTATGTACAATTATTAAACACGACTAATGATGAGCCGATACAAGCCCAATCTTTACTTTTAACTGAACTACAAATGTCCTAATGTCACCCATCGCCGAAATTTCACAATTAGGTTCTAAGGTACTGCGTCTAAAAGCCGACGTGGTAGTTGATATACAAAGTCTAGAAATACAAGAACTGATTAACACTTTACAAAACACATTGGCTTCAACTCAGGGTGTTGGCATTGCTGCGCCTCAAATTAATGAATCAAAACGGATCATTATTGTTGCTTCACGACCTTCCGAACGATACCCACATGCGCCAACGATGGAACCAACAGTAATGATTAACCCATCATTTCAAGCTTTATCAGAAACCATAGAAAAAGATTGGGAAGGCTGTTTAAGCATCCCCGGCATCCGTGCATTAGTTCCACGTCATAAAAAAATTCAAATTAACTATACCGATAGAACAGGCAACATAGTTAACACCCAACTAGAAGGTTTTATAGCACGTGTATTTCAACATGAGTTTGATCATCTCGAAGGTAAGGTTTATTTAGATAGAGTTGAGAACAACCAAGATATTTTTTCTGAAAGCGAATATTTCAAAATGTTACGTTTGTAAAGCAAGCTCTATGAATTGGTCTGTATATATTATTCTTTGTACTGACGATACATTATATACAGGCATTTCCATCGATGTTTACAAACGCTATCAGCAACACGCAAACGGAAAATGAGCAATATATTTTCGTGGTCGCCAACCTAAGAAATTGATTTACCTAGAATCAGGACATAATCGAAGTAGCGCAACAAAACGTGAAATAAGTCTAAAAAAATTAAGTCGAGAAGATAAATTTAAAGTCATCACTTCGGACAACAATCATCTAACTTTTTAAATAAATTGATCAAGCTTTTACAATGAAATCTATAAATAATTTACAAAGCCCGTCTATAACCCTTTAATTGATTATCATAAAATGAATAATTCTATTATCTACGCTCTCGATTTTGATGGGGTTATATGCGATAGCGCCATAGAAACAGGAATAACCGGCTGGAAAGCAGCGTGTAGTATTTGGGTTGATATGCCAAAAGAGATTCCATCTGAAATGATTGATCAATTTCGGTTAATCAGGCCCATCATAGAAACAGGCTATGAAGCTATATTAGCTATGCGCCTGCTCTATCTTAAAGAACCGATAGATACTATTTACTCAGATTACGCTCATAAAATAAACGCCTTATTAGAACAATCGAAGTTAACCACTAATGATCTTAAGAAATTGTTCGGACAAACAAGAGATGCTTGGATAGAAAATGATCTAGCCGACTGGATAAGCATGAACCCCTTATTTTCTAACCTAGCAACAAAACTACAGGGACTGGAAAAGCGATGCTCTTGGTATATTGTTACCACTAAGCAAGAGCGCTTTGTCACACAAATTCTACAAGCCAACTCAATTGAACTTTCCAGCGAAAAAATCTTTGGATTAGATCGCAATATGAACAAAATTGAAGTTTTAAAAGGACTAATGGAAGCTCATCCAAACGAAAAAATTTATTTTGTGGAAGACCGTTTCCCTACCCTACTGAACGTATTAAAAAATCCTGAACTTGCCAGTGTTAAACTTATTTTAGCTTTATGGGGCTACAATACATCACAAGACAAAACTCTTGCCTCTGAAAAACCCATCACCTTGCAAACCTTAGAAGATTTTCTTGAAGGATAAATTATCACTTATATCTTTCTAGCAGCTTTCCAACACCCTTATCAGTCTATATTTATAACCTTTATTACAAGCCCTATTCGCTATTACAAGCTGAATAAGGGTGTTTTAAACCATATTTATGGGTTTATTTCAACAACATCTAAACATATATTCAAATTTTAAATTTGTATAGCTGTAAATAGATACTACCAAATAATTTGGTCAATCATAATCAAAACTAATTTATATCTATTTATTAATACGTTATCAAAAATGACAATCTATCGAAAAGAATTTATCGTTAAAAGCAGTATTCTGGCTCACTTTATGCATAAAAATACACTATAACCCTACTCTAAATGAACATTTTTGATAAGTAACTTACTTTTTTAATATCTATTCCAAAAATGAAAAAATAACATGGATTATCGCGATATTATCAAACCCACCTCTAAATATTCTATCGATATGGTAAAAAATCACTCATTTAACCTAGATAGCAGTCTTGAACATATAGCACATTGGCTTCCTAGCCAAGGTCCGATTAAAGATTTTATTCACCACAATACACTGCATGCCGTTCAGGAACATCCATTTCATGAAGGTATTGCTATTGCAGCTAAGATATTTGGGGCACGTAGCTATTTGCCCTTGGAAGACTATCAAAAAATGTATCAACAAGGTCGAATCAGGCAAAGTGCTATTGATTGGGCAATCGAACATTCCGGAGTTAATCAACTAGAACAAGACAAACTCCGAGAAACTTTTTTCGTGCAAAATACTAGCAGCCACTACCCCCCACCTTCACTAGTCCATCAAGGTATTCGTAATACATGGCTGACTCAAATTGAAGTTGATCTTAATTCAATGGCTCACCCAATTTTATTTCGTTTACTAAGTAATTTTCTTGACCAAGGCATTAGTTCATGGGTTTTACCTAAAGACAATGAATGCTTCTGGGACTGTATTTTACGTATTTCAAACAATAGCTTCTTACCTCTATATCCATTAAACGAGCCATTAGTGCATGCTCTATTATCAGAGACCTCAGATCATGTCATTAAAGTATGTTTAGAAAAAATAGTAGGTGACGAGACTCTTTATGAACAATATTTACTGGAGTTAGTGTTAGCGCATCCTGGCTGGAGCGGTATGGTAAAGATTATCGAAAGCAATCCACAATCTCTACTCGCACACCGCCAAATTTCACTCAAACAAATGATTGCTGTGGAACTTGCTATTGAGTTAGCTTTTCTACTCAAGAAAAAAGGTCATCATTTTACTAATATTGCATCAATACCTTATAAAAAGGGTACACCCCTATTTAAGGATAACAAAAAACCAATTATTCCATTACATCTGAAAACATGGCATGAAGCCATGGAATGGTCACTGCATACAGAATTATTATTTGCCTTAAAACCTAAAAACGGACAAAAATCCCCGACAACTAATAGAATAATTCCTGAAGCACAAGCACTATTTTGTATTGACGACAGAGAATGTTCATTAAGACGTCATTTGGAAGAAATTAACCCTGCTATAGAAACATTTGGAGCTGCCGGTTTCTTTGGCATCGATTTTTTATATCAAGGGTTGGATGACGCTTATCCCGTTGCACAATGCCCAAACATCATTACACCTAAAAATTTAATAAAAGAATCGAGTAGTACTACCAACACATCAAAAGATAAAGCTAAACCGAGCACATTGACTCACATGCATTTCACATCGCACTCAATGCTTCGCGGTTGGCTTTATACCCAAACCTTAGGTATAGGTTACGCCATTAAAATGGCATGGGATGTCTTTCGACCAGGCTCGAAGTTACTGAATATAAAACTTCTAAGTGAAGTAAAACCCCATTCCCAATTACATCTTCTTAGAGACTCAGAAGAACTTAGTGAAGATGGCTATTTATTAGGATTTTCCTTTATAGAAATGGCAGATCGCTTGACTGGCTTACTCCGCAATATAGGTTTAACTCAGGATTTTGCACCATTAGTTGTTGTAGTGGCGCATGGCTCCAGTAGCGTAAATAACCCTCACTTCGCTGCTTACGATTGTGGGGCATGTTCTGGAAAACCGGGCGCTCCGAATGCCCGTGCTTTTGCTTGGATGGCTAATCATGAATCAGTCCGGACTATACTCCGAGAACGTGGCATTGACATTCCAGACAGTACTCGTTTTATAGCCGCGCTTCACAATACCAGTAAGGACGAAATCACTTATTTTGACTCACACTTACTAGAACTACACCCCATTGCTGGTTTACACGCTTTTCAACAAACAATGAGCAAAGCACTCCATCGCAACGCAAGAGAACGTTGTCGTTGGTTCGAACTTGCTCCACAATCTCAATCAAATGATATAGCGCATAAACATGTCATAAAACGTGCCTCATCAATATTCGAACCGCGCCCAGAATATAATCACTCCAATAACCTTTACTGCATCGTTGGCAGAAGAAAGTTAACAAGAGATCTATTTCTTGACCGCCGTGCCTTCCTCCATTCATACGATCCCCAAACAGATAAACTAGGCGAGATTATGGTGCGTATTTTATCTGCCGTTATTCCTGTCTGTGGAGGCATTAATCTGGAGTATTTATTTTCGCGTATTGACAATTCAGTTTATGGGGCCGGCACCAAGCTCCCGCACAACGTAATCGGTTTATTGGGGGTGGCTAACGGAGTTGACGGTGATCTTCGAACAGGTTTACCTTCACAGATGATCGAAGTACACCAACCCGCTCGCTTACTTATCGTCGCAGAACAAACCACTGACATTTTAGATAAAACGATTGCTAATCTAGGACCACTGAAAGAATGGTTAGATAATGAATGGGTAAGATTTGTTTCATGCCATCCTTTGAGTCATCAACTTTCCCTATATTCAGCATCTGGATGGGAGGTCATTGAAAACCTAGATGAATATACAACACCCCAAGCTACTCATTCAGAGCAGATACTTGTCGGACAAAAAGAAACTATTCCAGTACATCACCTAATAAGGGAGCAAGCATGAACGGATTAATATTAGCCAGTCAGTTCATTCCATTACTGGGCTTTCTATTAATTTTCTTATCAGATAGAAATGAAAAAAAAATTGCTGCAATCAGCTACTGGTGTAGCCATACGCTAGGCCTATGTATTGGCGGATTGTTTATCCTATGGGGTATTAACGGTTTTACCAGTTATGAATATGAATGGTTTACTTTATATGAAAGTGGTGATTATAGCTTCCCAATTCTATTTTACTTTGATCGTGTAAGTGCTATTTACTTGTTTTGCGTTTGGGCAATCTTTTCCATTATTCTCAAATATTGCCGAGTTTATCTGCACCGAGAAACTGGATATAAGCGTTTTTTTCTAACTATATTCAGTTTTTTATTTGGACTTGTTCTCATTATTTTATCTGGTTCTATCGACATGCTATTTGCTGGCTGGGAAATTGCCGGCATCTCTTCTTTTTTGTTGATAGCCTTCTATCGACATCGAATACAACCAGTACGTAATGCTTTAAGAGCTTATACCATCTACCGGTTTTGTGATATCGGCTTGCTGCTAGGCGCTTGGATGAGTCATTTGATGTTTCACGAAAGTCAGCACTTTAGCCAATTAGCTGTTTTATTCAATAACTCATCCCTTACAACGCTTAGTTATCCTTCATTACTACTAATATCCATATTAATTCTAATTGCCGCTTCCGGTAAATCAGCACAATTTCCTTTTTGTTTCTGGCTGCCAAGAGCAATGGAAGGCCCTACCCCTTCAAGTGCTATCTTTTATGGCGCTTTATCTGTACATTTAGGTGTGTTTTTGCTTTTAAGAACATCTCCCATCTGGTCTTATACTTATTTGACCCGATCTATTGTATTTACCGTCGGCTTATTAACCGTTATCGTGGCCAGTATTTCGGAAAAAACACAGTCGAACATTAAAGGGAAAGTTGCTTATGGCTCAATTACCCAGGTAGGTTTTATGTTTATGGAATTGGCGCTTGGCCTTGAGTCGCTGGTGCTTGTTCATTTTCTGGGGAACGCATTTTTACGCTGCTATCAACTTCTGGTTTCACCGTCTATAGTCGCGCATCTGCTACGAGTAGAAGGCTCAACTAATAACGATTTTTATATACAAAATAGCTCAAGCTTACATTTTTTACCTAAATCGATCCGTAATACCTTACCTGAAGTATTACAAAACACACTTTATGTGTTTTCACTTCAAGAAGGTAATTTAGAACTAGTAGTTCGCTCGGTACTTTGGGTCCCATTAAAACGCATTGGCGCAATTATCAATAAAACTAATCCTTGGTTAAGCATACTTTATATCTTGATAAGTTTTACAACGATTGGCTTTCTTCTTAATTTATCTGGAGCATCTACTAAGTATGTAGCTATACCTGTATCAATTTTGATGGTACTCACCTCATTAAGTGCCTTTAGCCAAAAGCATAGTCCTTTTAAGGTTTGGAATAGCATCGGTCTTAGCACTATTCTAGCCGGTGTGGCTATCTGCTTTTTAAACCCTGATACTTTCTTTGATGTATTAATCTTTGCTAGCGGCATTATCCCTGCCTGGTTGCTAGGTATTATTGCCTTAACAAAGTTACTGAAAAATGATAGCTTCGCCGACTCACCATTCACCTATCGAGGGATGTCGGAAACCCAACCCAAATTTTCATTACTTTTATTTTTAAGCTTTTTGGGATTGGTTGGATTTCCTATATCACCAGCTTTCCTCGGTGAGGATTTATTGCTATCCCATGCCAGTAGTCATGACCCTTGGTTTGCTCTACCTATTACTATTGCTTTCGTCATTAATGGTATCTCAGCAGCGCGCATATTCCAAAGACTTTGTATGGGTAGACCAACTGAGCTTAATAACCTAAAAGAAGGGACTTGAGACAAAAAATCTCTTTGCTATTAAAGATACTACTATTCAGATAAAGCAAACCCAACCTTAATAGTAACTTGCCAATGCGCGATCTTACCATCAGTAATATGGCCTCGGGTTTCAACGACCTCAAACCAACGCATATTAGCAATTGTCTCCGAAGCTTTACTGATGGCATTTTCAATAGCTTCCTGCATACCGACAGTTGATGAGCCGGTTAATTCTATTTTTTTATAAGTATGTTCAATCATGAAATTTCCTCTTGGTGTATAAAAAGTCTAGTTCCTGTAAACGTTCAGGCGTACCTATATCCATCCAGAACCCTGAAAAATATTGGCCTGAAACACGTGTATTAACAATTGCTTCTCGTAATAAATGCCCTAATTTTCTACTCCCCGCAGGCATATCAATAAATAATCTGGGGTGATATAAACCAATACCACTAAAAGTAAATTTCTTAGCACAATCTAGAGAAACTTTGTCTCTTTTGTCCAAACAGAAATCACCTAATGGATGATGCACAGGATTATCGACCAAAACTATATGAGCCAGATCAACCGATATATTTTTTAGTTCGGCAAATGGAAAGTTTGTCGCGATATCACCATTAACAACTAAAAAAACCTCATTTCCCAATAAAGGTAATGCATTAATAATTCCACCGGCTGTTTCAAGGCCTTGGGTGCCTTCAGGTGAATAACCAATAGTTGCACCAAATTGATGTCCATTACCTAAATGATCTTCAATTAATTCGCCAAGATGCGCATGATTAATAATAATCTCATTAAAGCCAGCCAGAACCAGTTGAATGATGGTGTGCTCAATAATCGTTTTTCCCGCAACGGAAAGCAGTGGTTTAGGGATATGATCGGTTAAAGGTCGCATTCGTTCACCACGACCTGCCGCTAAAATCATGACTTTCATACGATTGCAGATGCCTCGCTTTTCGCTACAGACATAAAATTATCAAATGCGGGCAAAATCTGAGTTTGTAGAAAATCACCAAACTCAAAAAGCGGCTGATTGTTTGAACAGACCCTAGAAATATACTGGAGCGTACGTGGTATGTCCTTTAGATAATCAGACTTAGCATCTCTTAAATGTAGCCTCGAAAAAATTCCAACAGCCTTAAGATGTCGTTGCAGTCCCATTAAATCAAACCAATATTTAAAACAAGTGGATGTACAACTTATCAGTTGCGCTTCAATTAGTTTTTCATAATAAATTGTCACCCACTGATCTACTTGATGATCTGGCCAAGCTATATAACAATCTCTTAATAGTGATACTAAATCATAGGTAATAGGCCCAATAACTGCATCCTGAAAATCAATAACGCCTGGAGAATTTTCAGTTAACACCATTAAATTCCTTGAATGATAATCTCGATGGACGCAGACATTGGGTTGCTCCAAAGCAGTTGTCACAAGAAGAGTACATAAAGGTTCCCACACAGAAGAAGGAATCTGAATATCTAATGCATGACCTAAAAACCATTCTGCAAAAATACCCAACTCTCGCTGCAAGAGTTGTTCATTATAGGAAGGTAAACTAGAATCTAATAAGCTCTTGGATGATTGTAACTTGAATAATACATTAAAAGCACTTAGGTAGAGTGTATTAGCCGTATTATTTGTTAATTGATCTAAATAACAGTGTGAACCAAAATCTTCAAGTAATAAAAAACCATCAGTTAAGTTTTGTTGAAAAATAGTAGGTACATTAACGTTAGAATTTGCAAGCAACGCAGCAACCCTAATAAATGGTTCGATATTTTCTTTTTCCGGTGGCGCGTCCATCACAATGAATTGGCCCTCTAATGCCTTGATTCTAAAGTAACGTCGAAAGCTGGCATCACTAGAGGCAGGGTCCGCAGAAACTATAGTCATTAATAGATCATTCTCAAGCCAATCAAGCATCGCTATTGTTCTTAGGTCATCATGCATCATGTTTTAATTTGTGTTAGATAAGTTATAAAGTTAAGCTGATTTAAGGTAAAATATATGAAAGCATTCTATGCGATTTATGATCTGATACGCTACTAAACTTAATTCCATCTATGCTTCGCCGTTTATTTCTAGTTATCTTACCCGCATTAACTGTATCGGTAAGCTTCGCGAATGAAGCAGCGTGGAATTGTGAACAAAACAAAGTAACTAAAGAATGGTTATGTATCGGCGATGCCGTTACAAAAACCAAAGCCAAAGAACCAGCTCCACTTCCTAACTCAGTCCAAGCTACCCAGCCAGCCGTAACGAAACCGACTGAGATATCTGAACCGATTCAAACAGCTAAACCTGTTATTGCTAAGCCCACTGATATTCCTGAGCCTACTCAAACAGCTAAGCCTGTAATGACTGAGCCAGTTGAAGAAATCCAAGCTGTTATACCTAAACCGGCAAACACAACTCCTCCAACAGCAATGACGGATCCCGTTCAAAGCAATCAAGTTGACCAACCAGCTCTTATTGAAAGCGATAAAATTATTATTACCCCAAAGGTTGATAATGAAAAGCCATCACTTTCCAGTTCACCGAATGCTGATATCAATAATCAAATAGTGCCCGGTGCAGCAAGCAATCAACCTGGCTGGAATTGTGGTGCCAACAAAGCCGATGGAACTTGGAATTGCCAACACATTGGACCTAAGCCGGAAAGCAGAACTCAAATAGCCGATATTGAAGAACCTGGAATGCGGTTATTAGACCCTCCTTTTGATCTTGAGCAGGAACAATCTTTTAATACGCTAACTTCACAACTGCCTTATGACCCTTGGCAGAATTGCAATGCCGAGCGCGGTACAAAACAAGACTTCACCTCGCAATCTGATAAAAGAGATGTTTCACCTATGGACATCAAATCAAACTATGCGGAAGTTTATGACAGTGAAATTAGAACATTCACTGGCGATGTACAAATGTCCAGAGCCGACCAACAATCATCATCTAAATCTGCTAATTATGATAGTGTTTCTGATGTACTGGATCTTAACGGTAATGTTTTTTACCATGATGAAGGCGTAGCAATGCACAGTGAATCAGCCATGCTTAAAATAGCAGACGACCAAGCCAAACTGAGAGACGTGCAATTTATTTCTCCAACTACACCCTTGAGAGGGAAAGCACACGCGTATTATAAAGAAAGCAAAACCTTATCGAATTACAAAGATGTCGTCTACACCAGTTGTCGACCAGGAAATCAAGACTGGATAATTCACGCTTCTGACTTAGAAATGGATAAAGTGACTGGCAAAGGTACGGCTAAAAACACCTGGTTAGAATTTAAAGGCCTACCCGTTTTCTATTCCCCTGTACTATCTTTTCCTATTGATAATAGAAGAATGTCCGGCTTTCTAGCACCTTCATTTGGTAGCACCAAATACAGTGGCTTCCGTGTTGCCGCACCTTACTACTGGAATATTGCGCCTAATTATGACGCAACCTTTACGCCCCGCGAATTAAGTAAAAGAGGCCCCTTACTCGCGACTCAATTTCGCCACATGAGTGAACAATCTGCCAGTAAAGTCGGGGTTGAATATATGCCTTATGATAGCGAACTGAAAACCTCTCGATATTTGGGTTCTATAAAAAATACCACCACAATTACACCTAGCATACATTCAAATCTAGATTTGAATTATGTTTCTGATAAAACCTACTTCGCTGAATTAGGAAACGCCTTGAGTTTTTCTAACTTCAATTACCTGAAGAGCTCTGCAGATGTTACCTATAACAACAAAGATGTTAACTTTATGACATCAATGGTGAATTATCAGTCTATCAATACAACATTAACGGATGCACAACTTCCTTATCGAACCCTTCCTAGTGTTAATCTTAATCTGAATCATGAATTTAATACAAAAGTTCCGCTAGTTACAGATATGCAAAACGAATATGTAAATTTCCAACAAAGTAGCTTGATAAATGGTCAGCGTATAAATACCAGACCATCAATCAGCACTCCAATGGCAAACACTTATTCTTTTTTAATTCCTAAGGTTTCTTTAGCCTACACTCAGTACGATTTAACTAACATAACTTCTTCCAACCTAACTTCAGCTGGTATTTCAACTACCGCTTACTCAGGTTCCTCTGGCTCAGCTTCAAGAACCTTACCAGTTTTTTCAACCGATAGCGGCTTGTTTTTTGAACGCAACCTTAATATTGCCAATAATGCCTATGTGCATACAGTGGAGCCAAGATTATTTTATTTATATATTCCTAACACTAATCAAACCGACATTCCGGTTTTTGATAGTGCCCAGTATGACTTTCAATACGGCGCCATGTTCCGGGAAAACAGCTTTAGTGGTACCGATAGAATACAAAATGCCAATCAAGTAACAACGGCGCTAACCTCCAGACTAATTGATGACAAAACAGGCTTGGAACGCTTAAAATTAAACGTTGGTGAGATCTTCTATTTTCAAAACAGAACGGCCTGGGTGCCTGGAGAAGGTTCTACGCAAGCACTCATAGACCGTTTCAACCAACAAAGTGTCTCGAACGTGGTTACTGACTTAACTAGCGCACTGACTAAAAACCTATCCCTTGCAACCGGAATGCAGTGGAATCCTGTCCTAAATGATTTTGAACGACTAAAAGCAGGACTACATTATCGTACTGAAGCGAATGAGATTTTTAATGCACGATATTACAATCGAAAAAACCCATTAATACCAGATGAGACCACTGACGTTAATGAAACGGATCTCTCCGCCCGTTTCCCTGTATATGACAATTGGTCTCTTATGGGTCGATGGCAATATTCGGTCTTATGGAAAAAAACACAAGACTCCTTTTTAGGCATTGAAAAGGAAAATTGTTGCTGGCGTTTTCGTGTCGCTCTCCGCCGTTACATCAACAATATTTCCAATTCGAGCAGTAGCTCTATTTCAAGCTCCACCAGTACGGTACTCTCAGGTACCCCACAGAATGGAATATTTTTTGAGTTTGAACTCAAAGGTGTCACTTCACTTGGCGATACAATGGATGAATTCTTAAGTCGAGAACTTTATGGCTACCGAGGCCCTCAACAATGATTAATAAAAACACATTGAGAAAAGTTATTATTTCCTTGGCAACTTGCTTTGTATTAATGCTTAACTACCCAACTGTCGCTGAAGTACTTGGGAGAGTTGCTGCCATTGTTGAGGAAGACGTTATTCTAGAGCAAGAACTAGACAATGAATTATCAACTATTGCAGAACGAATTCGTGCCAGCAATGCCCAGATGCCTCCAGAGTCAATATTGCGTAAACAAGTTTTAGAAAAACTAATTATTGATAAGCTTCAACGACAGCTAGCAGAAAAAGCGGGTATTACGGTTACTGAAGAAATGCTTAACAATTCTGCGGCTGATATCGCTCAAAGAAATAATATGACGCTTCAACAGTTTAGAGAAGAACTTCAACGCCAAGGCTTAACTTACAAAAACTTTTTAGATAATATGCGTAATGAAATTATTATCAATCAGTTACGAGGCAGGGAGATTGGAGGTCGTATTAAGGTAACGGATAGAGAGGTTGATCACTATCTGGAAACACAAGAACAGGAAAGTAATGGTACTGCCATACAATATCATTTGGGACATATACTCATTGCCGTCAGAGAGGCTGCCGCTGCTAAAGAGATCCAATCAGCCCAGAGCAAAGCTAATGAACTGGTTAAAAAGCTACGCGCAGGCCAAGACTTTACTCATACCGCAATGACTGAGTCAGGAGATGACAACGCACTTAAAGGTGGTGATCTTGGGTGGCGATCACTGAGTGATATACCCTCCCTATTTTCTGATATAGTGGTTAAAATGCATGCCAATGAAGTTGCAGACCCTATTCGTAGCCCTAGCGGGTTTCATATTATTAAAATGCTCGAGCTAAAAGGTCTTGATAACCATACCATTACCAACACCAAAGTGCGTCATATTTTAATAAAAACAAATGATTTAATCGATGATGAAGAGGCAAAAAAACGTTTGTTGGCTTTAAAAGCACGTATTATGGATGGTGATGATTTTGCTGCTTTGGCAAGAGCGCATTCAGACGATAAAGGCTCTGCATTAAAAGGCGGTTCACTTGACTGGGTTGGCCCCCAAGATCTGGTTAAGCCATTTGAAGACGCCATGGAAAAATTAGAAATCAACGAACTCAGTGAACCCATACAAACACAGTTTGGCTGGCATTTAATTCAGGTGCTCGATAGAAAAACCAAGGATAATAGTGCCGAGCACAAAAAAGATGTTGTAAGGGAAGCAATTCGTAAAAGAAAAATTGAAGAAGAAACCGAACTCTGGATGCGTCGATTACGTGATGAAGCTTATGTAGAAATTTTGGAATAACCATAGAACCATATCCAATAATTCATATTGCTGACGGGAATTTTTATAATATTATGACTGACTATTTAAGCAATCAATCAGCTCTAAACAAGCGTATAAAGCTAATTATAGAGAACGAGAACATTGATAATCACCGTTCTGTTATCAATAATATTGCTGATCAACTCGCAATTGATACGTTAACAGTCGCAGCCGCACTCCTACATTTATCCCAAAACATTGAAGACACATTAACGCCTTCATCATTAAAAAACCAAACTATTGAGCCACAAGCATTAACACATCACCGCACTTTAAATATTAAAATGGTGCGTTATCGTTTGGATGTTGGCAGTCAGCATCTTATCACCTTGGAACAACTAAAAAGAACATTGGTTGAGGAGTCAGGTGTCGATAAAAACAATATTAATAATATTAAAATCCAAAGCTTGTATACGTTGATAGAACTTCCCGACGAAATGCCTGCTGATATATTTCAGCATTTAAAATCTGTTGAAATTAATCAAAGAAAACTCGATATAAAACGAGTAAAAACACGGAACAATAAGAGACGAGGAAATAATCACTTACGCCGAACTCGTAAACCCGATTATAATCCCCCAAGTAATCAAGTAACTTGTAATAAAATAGCAGACTGATCGCGGCCAGATTTCTTATATGACAGATATAACTGCATCAAAAGCTATGCTTGGCTGGCGTGAATGGGTAAGTTTACCAGACCTTAATATTAACCAGATTAAAGCTAAAATTGACACAGGCGCCAGATCATCTGCATTACATGCTTATACTATCGAGCCCTATCGAAAAGGGGGGCAACGATGGATCATGTTCGCAATACATCCAATACAAAAAGTTTCAGACATCTCTATTGAATGTCACTCACCAATTAAAGATAGGCGTATAGTTACAGACTCAGGCGGGCATAAACAACGCCGCTATGTAATAGAAACTCAGTTAATTTTAGGCCAAAAACTCATTACTGCTGAAATGACACTAACTAATAGAGACACTATGCTATTTCGAATGTTGATTGGCCGCAACACACTAAAAAATCATTTTAATATTAATCCTTGCGCCTCTTATTTACAGGGTAATAGCCATCAAATTACGCCACTATAGATCATTAAAATTAACGCCCACAAACTCATACAAAAATAATAAAAGGAGATTGCTATGTTTCTAGACAATAAATTTACCGCTCTACAACTTTCCATCATTAATAGTCAGGCAGTACTCTATACTTGTGCCTGCCCTGTACATGTCAGTATGCAAATCACCAATTTGCGTAAACTATTCGATTACCAAAAGACCTGCATGGATATGCCATCCCAAAGTGATGTGCAAATGCAAGTTCACCAACGAATTGCAGAAGTTACTAAGCAAGCTCATCAATTGATGGAACAATGCCTTGATGAGATTTTAGAACTAGAAAGATGGGATAAAAGTAAATTAGAAATGCCAGAAGGACTTAGGACACGTATCGAAAAGACAGATCCATAAATTTAATTGTTCTATTTAAATACCCTTAAATCAGATTGTTAGTTTGATGTCATTGAAAATACTAAGCACCAATCTTTTCCCTCAGTACAATTTTACTAATCGCGGGAAGAACAATAAAAGTGCAAACCATTATCCAAAAAATACCCATGGTAATAATCAACCCCATACTTGCAATACCCTGATGAGCTGAAAATGCCAAACCGCCAAAACTAGATGCCGTAGTTAAAGCACCATAAAACATCGCTCTAGCTGTACTGGATTGATAGATATTCTGATCTTCTGATAACGAATGATGAAGCTTTTCAACCATGTGTATGCCGTTATCAACGCCCAACCCTAATAGCAACGGCAAAGCAATAATATTGGCGTAGTTAATCGGCGTGTTTGTCACCACAGTACTAGCCATAGTGAATAATCCCGCCAAAACCAATGGCGTCATTACCAAAAGGGTATCAGTTATATTTCGACGTATCCCGTATAAGAGTATGGCAATAACGACCAAAGCAATAGTAATCGCTTTTTGAAAAGAATGAACGACTTCTTTCATCGATTCCCAATAAATAATAGGTAAATCAGTTGTATCTGGCGCAACAGATTGAACATCAGCTATAAATTTTTCCAGATTATCCAAATCATTTAAGTCTTTTTTAGGGAAAATTTGTATTCGATAACTGCCATCCTTACTAAGCCACCTATCTTTAAAATTAGATGGCAAATCATTCAGACTAACTTCTTGTGCATTTAAACCAACCAATAGTTCATTCATGGTACTTGGAAGCGTACCCAGTAATGTGGTTTGTATTCTTTCAATAAACATGCGACGACTAGGCTGTTGTCTGCCATTTATCTCTACCAATATATCTTGTAACTCTTGCCTAAAATCTTTTAATGCCGATATTTCGTGTGCATCTGTTTTATCAGGCAACACCGTATTAATAGTTTTTATAAGCCTATTGATAGCAGGCAAGGGATCATTATCCAACTTGAGCGCTGGGAAATACTGTATTTGAGACCCTAATAACATGGCCATTTCTTCAATAATAGCCAATTTTTCTTCCTGCTCCTCAGGTTTAAAATCAAAAAAACTAACTGTTTTATCAACTGTAGATAACTTTGAGAGTTTTTGCTGCATAGTCTTAGCTTGTTGCTCTCCCGTAGCCAAAACTGTTAATGTCATTGGCGTTGTATCTGGATCTTTATTCAAATTCTTAAAGGCTATTACTGACTCCGTATTGGGATCGCGAAGATTGATCGGATTAAAATCAATTTTCACCCTAAAAACCAAAATGACAGAGACAATTGCAATAATAAGCGTTAACAAAGAAATTGGTTTAGCAAAATGAAGCGTTAACGTAGCCATTTTTTCTGCTAAAGTTGCCAATAAAGGATGTGTCGATTTAGGCTCAGAATTTTGAGTTAAAGGAATAAATCGTATTAACGCAGGCAACACCGTTAGGGTTACTAAAAGACAAATGAATAGACTGGTACCTGCCAACAAGCCCAACTCAGAAACACCTTTATAATCGGTTGGGACAAATGCATAAAGCCCAATAGCAGTAGTACCTGCACACAAGATTAATGAAGGACTTGTTGAAATTAAGGTGCTATGGATTGCTCTAACCTTGTGAACATGGTGGCGTAAATTATCCTGATAACGCAAACAAAAATGTATGGCGTATTCAACACCCAAACCAATATTAGATACTGCAAATGCGACTGAAATTAAATTAAGTTCTTTTACAGAAATCGCTGCAAAAGCACCGCAAAAAACCATCCCTAATAACAGTGAAATCAGTGTTGCCAGTGTCAGTAAAATTGATCTATAAGCGATTAATAATATAAATAAAACTAACACAAGTGAGAAAATACTGGCATTAAATGTCCCATTACTCATACCAACTATTTCATCGTCTTCTAAACCTACTTCTCCCGTAATCCAGACTTTAACTTCAGGTACATCAGGTTGCTGAATAATTGCTATAGCTTTACGTATTTTACTAATTGCATTTTCAGCAGGGCGAATTTGAGTGTAATCAAATTTTGGCGACACGAAAATAAACCCCTTGTCCACCATCCGATTAGTATTTAATTTCTTTTCGGTAATTAACGACTCCCAAGAAAGTAAATTATTTTCACCATTCATACTTTTGTGCAAAGCCAGCGAAACTTTATCAATCAAAGCAGGAAGATCAATCGGAACGACCTGATCCTTATTTGCCGTGCTCAAGGCATCATCAAATATAGAGAAAAAACCCGTCAGATTTGGTTCTTGAGCAATTCGACCTATAAAAGATTGCGCTTGCGACAAGTTATTCGATAAGTTCTGTAAGTCAGCACTATCAAGATATAGCAATCCATTTTTATGAAAAAATTCATTCTCATTAGGAATATAAACCGATTCAAAATTAACTTTATCGGCACTTAATAATCTTCCCAAACGTTGAGTCGCCGCCTTAGTGAGTTCTGGAGTATCAGATTCAATTACTAATAAGATCGCATGGAGATCCTGAGAAAATGACTTTTCATAATTACGTAGGTTTTTTTGAAAAGGTGCATTAGGTGCGACCATATCTGTAGTATCAGTATCAATACTTAAATGATTTACCGTATATTGACCTGCAAAAAAAGTGATTACACTGACAAACAATAAAACCAACACAGGATTATTAAGTGTCCAGTTTGCCCAGTAAGTTAACAGGCCATAAATACTCGTTTTAAACGACATTATTTTGATCCAAATATACAAGGATTAATGAATAGTAAGAATATCTAAAGCACTTAAAGGATCACTTCGATATTCAATAAGCTCTTTTCCTTGCTGAACAATGAAAAGTGCAGAGATTTTTTTCACATTGGCAATTGCCGTACCATCTTTGTATCCTAAGCAAAGCAAAGCAGTAGACCACGCATCTGCTATAGTAGGATTTTCGTGAATAACAGTGACAGAAACCAAGTCATGAGTAACCGGTCGACCCGTCCGAGCATCAAGAATATGACTATAACGTTTTCCCTTGTCATCAAAATAATGCCGATAAGTACCTGACGTCATGATAGATATGGGTAATATTTCCGGCATACTAATAATTTTTTGCATAACCTGTTCCCCAGGCAAAGGCCTTTCAACTGCAATTCGCCATACTTTTGAATCGGGCTTGTGACCTCGAGTTTTTAACTCACCACCAATCTCAACCAAATAATTTTTAATACCATTTTTTTCTAAGATATCACTAATACGTCCCACGCTGTAGCCTTGAGCAATAGATGATAAATCAACTTTTAAATCCGATTGATTTTTACGCAAATGTGTTTCATCCACTATCTCCAGCTTTTCCATACCAATTTGGGATAAGGTTTTAAGAATTGTACTTTCATCAGGAATAGTTAATTTATCTCCTCGAAACCCCCATAACTCAAATAAAGGCTTAATCGTTAAATCATAACAACCCTCACTGGCCTGATGAACCGCCTGAGCCACGCGAACTAACTCTATAATCTCTTTACCTACTTCTTGGCTTTTGATATTTTCAACACTATTGAATACCTCAATAACAGAATCAGGTCTATAATTGGATAGTGTTTTATCAATAAAATTAAATTCACTAATGATACTGGCTTCAATATCCTTACTATTAACTGACAACTCGGACCAATAGCTGATATGGTAAGTCGTTCCTTGCGCAGCACCTTCAAGCTTTTGAATAGAAGGATCAGAACAACCTGTAAGTAAGCTAAAAAACAGCAAACAACTATAATATGCAGGTAAACTAACCCAGTGTTTTTTAAAATATACCAAGATTCCTATCCATTTAGGTTTATTCTTTATCATAAAAAAGGTTTACCTAACTTTTATTACAGAAGGTCCTTAAAATCAAGTTGCACATTATCTACATACATCATAAACATGGATACCTATTTACTTATTAAGATATATAGACAATTTAGATATGATTAATCTGCAATCCTTCTTACGAAAACCATGATCAATACTTCTAAACATCCTGGATGTATCTGTAGCCAATTTCATTTAAAAGCAACTTAATTCGACCATTATAATCTCAAATAGTTATTCGTTTATTAAAAATACAATTTTTAAATTATATCCATACAGATCTTTGGTTCAAAATCGACTGGGTCGTTCAATAATAAGCGTATTATATTTTTCAGGCTAAGCTAAAAATGAATAATTTATTAGGTAACAAGCCACCGAAACAACTCATTTCCGGCATCTTTTTATTGTGTTTGTTAATACTAGCCTTCATGGTAATAAGTGAACTTTTGGTTCCGCTCATTTGGGCAGTCATTATAAGCTATATCATGTGGCGCCCTTATCAATGGCTTAGATATCAACTTAATGATCACGCTACGCTAAGTTCTGCATTAATGACAATATTTATTGCAACGGTCATTTTTTTGATCCTCTACTGGCTCCTTGCCATGTTACAAAATGAAACGCAAACAGCTTATCAAAGCTTGGCTATTAACCTAAATCAAGAATCCTATCAATTTCCTAACTTCTTACTAAACACACCATGGCTAGGTCATTATTTACAAGAATGGCTTGATCGACTCACTCACGACCGTGCAGAATTAATACTACAATTTGCTAATTGGGCAAAGCAATGGCTAGGTGGCTTAGCGAAACTCATCGGTGACATAGGATACAACGTTATAAAGCTGGGTATTATTCTTGTCACCGTGTTTTTTTGTTTTCGAGATGGCAAAGAGATAATTAACCAATTACAACAAGGATTGGTTCAATTTCTTGGTCAACATCAGCATATCTATATTGAAGCTGCTTGTAACACAACACGTGCAGTGGTTTACGGCCTGATCCTTGCTGCTCTTGGACAAGGTTTAGTTGCAGGACTTGGGTACTATATTGTTGGCATTCAAGCCCCTATTCTTTTTGCTGCAATTACGGCTCTTTTAGCCATAATACCAATGGGCGCCACTTTGGTTTGGCTACCCACTGGTATTGCGCTCATTCTAACAAATCAACTGGGAGCCGGTGTAGGACTTTTACTCTGGGGTTTATTAGCAGTCAGTACCATTGATAATATCATTCGTCCGTTAATCATTAGTGGGACGAGTAGAATTCCTTTTCTACTTGTATTATTTGGTGTACTTGGTGGGCTGAAGGCCTTTGGTGCGATTGGTCTATTTTTAGGACCCATTATTTTGGCCGTCCTACTTTCTGTTTGGCAAGCTTGGTTAAAGCTTCAACAAGAAACATCTTATTCAAATTCACCAGCTCAACATATATGGCATAACTTAACTGCGATTCAAGCAATTAATTATCTAACATCTAATCAAACAACTGGATTAAGTCAATTGGTAGCCATGGAACGTTGGCATTATTATGGCCCTAACCAACTTATAGAAAAAAAACCACGTTCACTCTTGAATTTATTTTTCTCCCAATTTGAAAGTTTTCTTATTTTGGTTCTCATTGGCGCGGCTATATTATCTGCTGCTATTGGAGATTTACAAGATGGCCTTACCATCTTGATAGTTGTGGTAATTAATGCCTTACTCGGGTTTTACCAAGAGTTTAAAGCTGAAAAATCCTTATACGCACTAAAAAAAATGTTCGCACTCAAAGCCAAAGTTCGTCGTGATGGTGGCATTAGTGAACTACCAGCCGATCAACTTGTGCCCGGGGATATTATCATTCTTGAGGCTGGCAACAAAATACCTGCAGATGGTCGTATTATTACAGCACATACACTGGAACTAGATGAGTCATCACTAACAGGTGAATCAATTCCAGTTTCAAAGCAATCACAACCACTCAAAGAAATTGCAACACCTCTCGCTGAAAGAAGTAACATGCTTTATATGAATAATGTCGTTACCCGTGGACGTGCAGAAATGCTGATAACTGCAACAGGTATGAATACTGAGATTGGCAAACTTGCGCAGCTACTTTCTCAACCGGAAGAACGAATCACACCACTTCAAATCCAACTTGATAACTTGGGTAAACGTCTTATCCTGATTGTACTTACAGTCATTGTAATCTTATTTATCAGTGCCTTATTGAGGGGCGACCCACTGATAGAAACCGCATTCAGTACCATTGCACTGGCTGTTGCCGCAATTCCAGAAGGTTTACCAGCTGTCGTTACTGTGACTTTGGCACTCGGAATGCATCGCATGGCTCATCAACATGCTATCGTTAAACGTTTGGCCGCAGTAGAAACACTGGGATGCACTACCGTTATCTGTTCTGACAAGACAGGTACGCTAACCGTCAACCAAATGACTGCAAGATCAATTTTTTACAATAATCAAACTTATACTGTCAGCGGTGAAGGTTATTCGTTGATCGGAGAAATTTTTCCTCCTATTTCTCCAAATAATCTTTCAACGCTTCTATTACCACTGGCACTTTGTAACAACAGTCACATACAAAATAGTCAAATTGTAGGCGATCCAATGGAAGATGCTTTATTGGTGCTTGCTGCCAAAGGCGGCATTGTTAGCGAACTGGCTAACAATCAATTCCCCAGATTTGCCGAGATACCGTTTGATGCAGCTCACAAATTTATGGCCACATTTCACCATTATGAAAATGAAGTAAAAATATTCATAAAAGGTGCGCCTGAAATATTACTTGAGCTGTGTCATTCAGTTCGAGACACTGAACATCAAAATCTGCGACCATTAGAACCAGACGAAATATTAAGACAAAACAACATAATGGCTAGCAGTGGCTTGCGTGTAATTGGAGTAGCAGTTCGTTCAGTTCCCGCAGAGACTGTAGAAGCTAATAGCGACCTATTTCAACACATCAAGGATCTCACTTTTATTGCTCTAATAGGACTTATGGATCCTCCCAGACCAGGAGTTCAGGAGGCTATTAAGCTCTGCCAACAAGCCGGTATTGCAATCAAGATGATTACTGGTGACCAAAAAATTACAGCATTGGCAATTGCAAAAGAATTAGGGTTAATGGGTGAAGTAGCAGATGGTCGAGACTTACTTCAATATAATGATAATACACTAGCTCAACGTATAAATAATATCAGCGTATTCGCTCGCACCACACCGGAACAAAAAGTACTTATTATTGAAGCTTTAAAAGCGGATGGACACATTGTTGCTATGACAGGTGATGGTGTTAATGATGCACCTGCACTAAAAAATGCCGACATTGGTATTGCAATGGGCATAAGTGGAACTGATGTTGCAAGGGAAGCTGCAATGATGATATTAACAGATGATAATTTTGCCACTATAGTGAATGCGATTAAAGAAGGACGTGGGATCTATGATAATATGATTACGTTTGTACGATTTCAACTTTCCACTAATATAGGCGCAATATTGACTGTAGCTATTGCTCCACTTCTAGGAATGCCCATTCCTTTTACTGCAGTGCAATTATTATGGATCAATATTATCATGGATGGCCCACCAGCCATGTCACTAGGTGTTGATCCAACACGAACCAATAGTATGGACGAAATGCCCCGCAATCCAAAAGCGCGTATACTTTCACTCCGCCGTTTTGGTAATTTATTTAGTTACGGATTAACAATGGCAATAGGTACACTAGGAACTTTATATTTTAGCTTACAAACTGGAACACTCAATCATGCAAAAACCCTAGCTTTTACGACCTTCGTATTATTTCAGGTATTTAATGTTTTTAATGCTCGCGCTGAAAAAAACAGCACATTTAACAGTCACTTCTTTGCTAACAAAATGCTCTGGCTTGCTATTGTCTCAGTGATACTATTACAAATATTAGTAATAAACTGGACACCTGCGCAAGCAATATTTCAAACTACTGCATTAACAGCGCATGATTGGTTAATTGCTACTGGAGTCGCAATGTCCATTCTTTTTCTTGAAGAAATTCGGAAACTTATAAAAGGAATCATATTCCAACCAATAAATGCAACCAATAAAACAGTTACTATAAATTCAAAACATGAATAATATTTTTTTAATTATTATTGCCTTACTACTGGTAATGCTCAATGGTTTTTTTGTGGCAGCAGAATTTGGTCTTGTTAAACTGCGTCAGACACGAATTCAGCAGATTGCCAAAACTCAAGGTTGGAAAGGACGTATTTTAGCAATAGTTCATTCTAAACTTGATGCCTATTTATCCGCTTGCCAACTAGGAATCACATTAGCCTCCCTTGGCTTGGGCTGGGTTGGTGAGCCAGCCTTTGCCAGCATATTGGAACCGACATTTAGCGAACTTAACATAACCTCGCCAGAATTAATACACGCTATTTCATTCACTTGTGCATTTTCTATTATTTCATTTTTACATATCGTTGTCGGTGAGCTTGCGCCAAAATCAATGGCTATCCGAAATCCCGAAAAAATCGGACTATGGAGTGCAGTTCCACTCTATGGATTTTATTGGTTAATGTTCCCTGCTATCTGGTTACTTAATTCCAGTGCGAATTTGTTATTAAAAGTTTTTACTTTAGGTAACAGTCACGGTAAGGATGCCCATTATTCAGCTGACGAACTTAAACTAATTTTACGAGATAATAGTCAAGATAATCGCTTCACACGTGACGAATGGAATACATTAGCAAAGACACTTGACTTCAGCACCCTAGAAGTTTCTGACTTAATGCGTCCAACCCATGAAATGGTGGCATTACATCGGAATAACTCCTTAAAAACAAACTTAAACATCATTTCTGAAAAGCGCTTTAGCCGTTATCCTTATTTCGACACCAATGAAATTGATGTTCTAGGTATTATTCATCTAAAAGATTTGTTCTTTGCATTGCAAATAGACAAGGAAATTGAAGATCTTCATCAATTTTTAAGACCTATCCAATATATTTCACCTGATACACCAGCACTCGACTTGTTCCGTTACTTCCGCATGGGTGCATCTCATTTCTCTGTTATTGGCCAAATAGGAGAAAAACCACAAGGCTTCATTACTCTAGATAATTTGTTAAGCGCCATGGTCGGTGAAATCCAAGATGAATTTAGACAAAATAATAATGATTGGAACCGCCTTGATGATGGCAGCCTGATTGTTAAAGGTAGCTTGCCAATATTCTCACTGGAACGAATTTTAGGTATCGATATTGAAAATGAAGAACTGGAATTAGAAGATGAAGTATCTATTGGCGGACTGATTATGTCTAAACTTCAAGATATACCCGTTGAAGGCCAAAAAATAACATTCAATCAATTTGAAATCATCATCAAAAAAATGAAGGGACCTCAAACTGTTCTAGTACAAATATACCCTAATATTGTTGGCATTCACTAAAACATCAACAACTTAATCAATCTTCATAATTCTTACACATTACATAATCATAATGACAGAATAATGATAGGATTGATTTCATGCATAGAACCATCCGAGGCAAATTATTTTTAACTTTTCTAGTAACAACTCTTTTTGTTGTTTTTGGAATGTATATTTTTATGCGCAGTTCTCTAAATCAAGGGTTTTCTGCATTGGTAGAATCAAGGCAACAGGAGCAAGTAAAAATTCTAATTGAAGGTCTTACTGACTATTATTCGAACAACCAAAGTTGGAACAATCTGTCTGGTGATAAAAAAAAATGGATTGATCTTTTATGGAAATCTAATCCACAGCATCATGACTACCCTTCACCTTGGATTACACAAGCACTAACAGAACCCAATAACTTTTGGCCACCAGCCATACCTGAGCTGCCACCAAAAAAGCTTTTTATGCCCCTCGGATTACGCGCAATGTTATTAAACGCAGATAAGACGGTTATTTTTGGTCGTAATGAAGCTATCCATCAATTATCTTTGCATCCTATCCGTTACAAGGAAAAAATTATTGGTTTCCTGGGTCTCTTGCCAGGTAAGCTATACAATCAGGCCAGTGATATTGAATTTATTGAGAAACAATCTAAATCTTTTATTTGGATAGCGTTATTAATGATTTTTTTGTCTGCTAGCCTTGCATTATTACTCGCTTATACCTTAGGTCGACCCATTAAGCGTATAACAACTGCAATCAAAGCTTTATCTCTGGGGCGTTATAATATAAGACTACCCATAGATTCTAGAGATGAACTTGGGCAATTAGCTCGTGACTTTAACGACATGGCCGCTGCACTGGAGCAATCAGAACAAGCTCGCCGGCGCTGGGTAGCTGATATTTCTCACGAACTTCGGACACCCTTATCTGTATTACGTGGTGAATTAGAAGCACTTCAGGATGGAATACATCCATTAACCTCCTCAGCAATTGACTCTCTGTTTGGGGATGTTATGCGACTCCATCGCTTAACTGAAGATCTTTATCAATTATCATTATCTGATAAGGGTGCTTTAAGTTATCACAAAGATTATCTAGATCCAGTAGAGATTTTAAAAGATGATCTCACCACTTTACAACTGAAATTCCAAGAAAAAAATATTCAGATAAAATGGGTTAACGACATACCAAGCTCTATATTTATTTATGCTGACCCAGATCGTTTATCACAACTTTACCGAAATTTACTTAATAATAGTGCATCTTATACCGATAATAACGGTCAATTAGTAATCTCTATTTTTCAAAGATCCTCTAATATAGTGATCAACTTTTCTGATAGTGAACCAGGTGTGCCTGAACAAGAATTATCTAAGCTATTTGATCGATTTTATCGCCTAGAAAGTTCTCGTAATCGTCACCACGGTGGAGCAGGTCTAGGATTAGCTATTTGCAGGAATATTGTTGAAGCGCACAATGGTAATCTTCAAGCTAATACCTCTCCTCAAAAAGGTCTTACTGTTTGCATAGAATTTCCAATTGAATGATGAAGCATATCCTGATTGTAGAAGATGAATTAAAATTGGCTCTTCTGCTAGCCGATTATTTGAAAAATGCTGGCTTCAACACTACTTGTCTAAGTAATGGACTAGAAGTAGTATCTTGGCTTAAAATAAACTCAACTGAGCTTGTATTGCTAGATTTAATGTTGCCGGGTAGAGATGGTCTGGATATTTGTCGTGACATCCGTAATTTCAGCTTAGTACCAATTATAATAATAACCGCACGTATTGAAGAAATAGACCGCTTACTTGGGCTCGAGTTAGGGGCAGACGACTATATCTGCAAACCTTTTAGTCCACGTGAAATGGTACTTCGAGTTAAAGCTATAATCCGCCGACTTGAGGTACAAACAGATCCAGTTATTAATAGTCTTTTGAGACTGACACCTGATAGCTTTCGTGTATTTTCTAGAGAACGAGAAATAGAATTAACTAGTGTAGAGTTTTGTTTGTTACAAGCACTATATAATCAACCCGGACGCATATTATCGCGTTCAAAATTAATGGACTTAATCTATCAGGATCAACGGATTGTCTGTGATAGAACTATTGATAGTCATATTAAAAAACTAAGAAAAAAACTGTTCGATTTATTACCAGAGGAAGAATTAATTCACTCTGTTTATGGAGCTGGCTATCGTTATGAGCCACAAAAAAGAGTTATTGAATGATTGTTCCACAATATTTACACATTTCGTCCAAATTATTTGCTTCTTTCATATTTAAAGTAAATATAAAGAAAAAAATCAATATACTGAAATTCATAAGAAATCTATAAAAACAAAAATTTTATGCCTATTACACTATTTTTTACTAGTTTATTTTTTAAACGACATGATCATCTCACTGCATTTTTGAAATGAAATATATTTCGTAACATAATGTAATTATGCGCTATTTAACAAAGCCAAACGATGGACAAATCAATAATGCTTGGACAATTAAAAAAAAGGATAAAAAAATATTTTTCCTGGAAAATAGGAAGTGCATTAGCTCTATTATTGATATTAGCATTTTTTGTCATCAAATGGGTTAGCGAACCAACAGAAGGAGATAGTAAAGACTCTAAAAAATCAACCGAACCTCAGATTGCAGTTGTCGCAGAAGCAGCGACCCAAGGAGATTTCCCCGTATATCTAAACGCCTTAGGCACCATAACAGCACTACGTACAGTTACTGTAAAATCACGTGTTGATGGGGAACTTATCCATGTCGCTTTCAAAGAAGGTTCATTAGTAACTGCAGGTGATTTACTCGCCGAAATTGACCCACGAGCATTTCAGGTACAATTAATGCAGGCCGAAGGTCAGTTACGAAGAGACCAAGCATTATTAAAAAATGCGCAATTGGATCTAGTTCGTTACAAAACACTACTAGAACAAGATTCTATTGCTGCCCAACAAACACATACTCAACAAGCTGTGGTAGAACAACATCAAGGAACTGTTGAAATTGATCGCGGCCTTGTTGCGGATGCTAAACTCCAACTGAGTTATGCAAAAATCACAGCACCCATTACAGGAAGACTAGGATTGCGCTTAGTCGATCAGGGCAATATGGTGAAAGCTTCCGATACCAACGGACTGGCTGTTATTACACAAATCAGTCCAATAGCAGCTATTTTTACACTACCTGAAGATAATTTACCAGCCGTCATGCAACGATTTAAATCTGGTGAAACCCTATCAGTTGAAGCCTATGACCGTGGAGGCAACAACAAGATTGCTAAAGGACAACTATTAGCCGTCGACAACCAAATTGATACAACCACAGGAACTGTAAAGCTAAAAGCTCAGTTTACTAATGAAGACAATGTTTTATTTTCAAATCAATTTGTTAATATCAAAATTAAAATGGATACACTCAACTCTGTAACGATTATTCCCACCTCGGCTATTCAAAGAGGAACAATTGGTTCATTTGTTTATGTCGTAAAAGATGATCATACCGTAAAGTTACAAACAGTAAGTTTGGGGCCTATTGAGGGTGAAAAAACTGCCGTATTAAAAGGGCTTAACGCTAATGAATTAGTTGTGGTAGATGGTGCAGACAAACTTCGTGATAAGGTGAAAGTTAAACTGATTACCCATGGGTCGACATCTTCTGGTGGAACACCGACACTTACTGACAAGCCACTCAATAATAATTCATCAAATAAGAAAAAATGAGTATTATTTGAACGTTCTCTTAAATTATCTTTAGCTCCGACCAAGATACCAAGATCATGAACCCCTCACGGCTATTTATCTTACGTCCAATTGCTACATCACTTGTAATGCTGGCTCTCTTGCTAGTAGGTATAATTGCCTATCGGGAATTACCCATATCTGCTTTACCTCAAGTTGAATACCCCACAATTCAGATAATAACACTATATCCTGGCGCTAACCAGGAAGTCATGACCTCAGTAATCACCTCACCATTGGAACGGCAATTTGGTCAACTACCTGGCTTAAATCAGATGTCGTCTTCAAGTTCTGGAGGTGCTTCAGTAATAACTCTTGAGTTTAACTTAAATCTGAATCTGGACATTGCAGAACAAGAAGTACAAGCAGCTATCAATGCGGCTAACAATTTCCTTCCGGCTGACCTGCCCATGCCACCCATATACAATAAGATTAATCCGGCAGATGCACCTATCTTGACGCTAGCAGTTACTTCAAAAACACTGCCTTTATCTAAAGTTGAAGACCTAGTTGACACTAGACTGGCTCAAAAATTTTCACAATTGTCTGGAGTAGGATTAGTAACAATTAGTGGCGGACAGCGCCCCGCTGTTCGTATTCAAGCTAACCCTAGTGCATTAGCAGCTTATGGCTTAAGCTTGGAAGATCTGCGTATTGCTATAGCCAATGCTAATGTCAATCAACCCAAAGGAATGTTTGACGGTCCGGCACGATCAGCCATTATAGATGCTAATGATCAACTTCAATCAGCCGCAGAATATAAACAACTAATCATTGCATATCGTAATAATAGACCTGTATATTTATCAGACATTGCTGATGCCATTGACGATACTGAAAACGTAAAATTAGCCGCTTGGGCAAATGGTGTATCCGCTGTTATTGTCAATATTCAGCGCCAACCAGGCAGTAATGTCATCGAAGTTGTTGATCGCATCAAACAACTCTTACCTAAGTTGCAAGAAGCCCTTCCCAGTGCTCTAGATGTTGAATTATTAACTGATCGCACCCATACAATTCGGGCTTCAATTCAAGATGTCCATAAAGAACTACTTATCGCACTTGTACTGGTAGTGCTCGTTATCTTTCTGTTTTTACGAAATGTTTCTGCCACCGCCATTCCCGGAATAGTCGTACCACTCTCTTTGATTGGTACTTTTTCCATTATGTATCTTGCGGACTTTAGCATTAATAACCTAACACTCATGGCACTTACTATAGCCGCCGGCTTTGTAGTTGACGATGCCATCGTTGTTATCGAAAACATTACCCGCTATATTGAACAGGGAGAAACACCTAAAAACGCTGCTCTCAAAGGTTCCGAACAAATTTCTTTCACCATTATTTCATTAACTTTTTCATTGATCGCCGTTTTAATCCCTTTATTATTTATGGGAGATATAGTGGGTCGACTTTTTCGAGAATTTGCAATTACACTGGCAGTAGCGATCCTTATATCTGCAATTATTTCGCTGACTCTAACACCAATGATGTGTGCAAAGATGTTAAAACCTTTATCCGAAGAGAAAAAAGGTCGATTTTATTTAACTAGTGGAAGATTTTTTGACCACATAACTGAAAGCTATTCCAAAATATTGGATTGGGTATTAGAACATCAAAGAGCGACACTCCTAGTTGCTCTTACAACATTTCTACTTACCCTATTATTATATTTAATCGTACCAAAAGGTTTCCTACCGATTCAAGACACTGGAATCATTCAAGGCATCTCTGAAGCACCAGAATCCATTTCATTTGACGCCATGTCTAAACACCAACAAGCCTTAAGCAAAATAATCTTGGAAGATCCTGCTGTCGAAGATATTTCCTCTATTATTGGCGTTGACGGAACCAATCGCACACTCAATACCGGACGATTCATAATAACCCTAAAACCAATAGAGTTACGAAAAAATAACGCCATAGAAGTTATCCAAAGGTTACAAAACAAAATTGCTGGACTTGAGGGTATAAAATTATTTCTTCAACCTGTTCAAGACCTAACTATAGAAAATCGTGTTAGCCGCAGTCAGTACCAATTTACGTTAGAATCAGCAAATCGCGAAGAATTGAGTTATTGGACATCACTTCTCGTCGAAGAACTATCTAAAAAAACTCAGTTTTCTGATATTAACAGTGACCTTCAAGATCATGGGCTTCAAGCTTTCGTAAAGATTGATCGAAGTACAGCAAGCAGAATGGGTATTAGTATTGCAGCTATTGATAACGTTTTATACGATGCCTTTGGGCAACGATTTATTTCCAGTATTTTTACACAATCTAACCAGTATCGGGTGGTTCTTGAAGTTAAGCCTGAATTTCGACAAAACTTAGAGAACTTGAGAGAGATTCGAATACCGTCCTCAAATGGTGCTCAAGTTCCATTATCAACCATAGCTAGCATTTCAGAGCATACAGCACCTCTTGTTACCAATCGTCTAGGTCAATTTCCATCAACAACTATTTCTTTTAACTTAGCTTCTAATACCTTTTTAGATGAGGCTATTGATGCTATCGAAATAAGTAAACAAAAAATAGGGTTACCACTGAGTGTACAAGCCAATTACCAAGGCGCGACTTTAGCATTTAGCTCTTCACAATCCAACACTTTATGGCTAATTCTAGCCGCCATAATAACCGTTTATATTGTGCTGGGTGTTCTTTACGAAAGCTATATTCATCCAATCACAATTCTCTCAACATTACCATCGGCCGGTGTAGGTGCACTTCTTGCTTTGATGCTTTCAGGTAACGATTTAGGAATTATTTCAATTATCGGCATCATTCTACTGATAGGTATTGTCAAAAAAAATGCGATTATGATGATAGATTTTGCGCTAGAAGCCGAGCGCAAACAAGACCTCTCTCCCAAAGAAGCAATACATCAAGCCTGTCTCCAACGTTTTCGTCCAATCATGATGACTACTATGGCTGCGTTATTAAGTGCCCTTCCTCTTATGCTAGGAACAGGAGTAGGATCAGAACTACGACACCCTCTCGGCGTTACAATGGTCGGCGGCTTAATCCTGAGCCAAATACTTACTCTGTTCACAACTCCAGTTATTTATCTATATTTCAATAAACTAGAGCGTAAGCTCAAAGGGACTCTTGAGATTGATCAGGATTTTCTGTGAATTTATCAGCGTATTTTATCTATCGTCCAATCGCCACCTCGCTCCTAACACTGGCAATCAGTTTAGCGGGATTAATCGCCTTTTTTCAATTACCTATCGCACCACTCCCTCAAGTTGATTTTCCAACTATTTCTGTTCAAGCTTCCTTGCCAGGGGCAAGTCCGGAAATAATGAGTTCTTCAGTAGCAACTCCATTAGAACGTGAACTTGGACATATAGCAGGCATTTCAGAAATGACTTCTGCAAGCTCTATGGGCAGTACCAATATTATGTTGCAATTTGATATTGATCGCGACATTGACGGTGCTGCCCGAGATGTGCAAGCTGCGATTAATGCAGCAAACAACTTGTTACCAGGTAATTTGCCTAATCGCCCAAGCTATAGGAAAATTAACCCAGCAGATTCACCCATTATGATTCTTGCTTTGACATCAGAAACTATGTCACGTGGTCAACTTTATGATGCAGCCTCAACAATTCTTTCGCAAAAAATATCACAAGTTCAAGGGACTGGGCAAGTTACTGTAGGTGGCAGTGCACTACCTGCAATAAGAATTCAACTTAATCCAGTCGCTTTGGCCAAATATGGTATTGGCTTTGATGAAGTGAGATCTACTATTGCGGCGAGTAATATCAATCGACCTAAAGGAACAATTGAAAATACAACTCAACAATTACCAATTTACGCCAACGATCAAGCTAAAACTGCTAGTGAATATTTACCACTCATAGTCACCTATAAAAATGGCGCAGCCATACACTTATCGGACATAGGACAGGCTCTAGACTCTGTAGAAGACCTAAGATCAGCCGGACTCAAAGACAACCAACCCGCTATTTTATTAATCATAAATAAACAAGCCGGCGCTAATATCATAGAAACAGTTGATAAAATTAAATCACTGTTTCCACAATTACAGGCATCTATTCCTAGTGCCTGTAAACTATCAATGGTTTTGGATAGATCCATAACCATTCGCGCCTCACTTCATGAAGTTGAACGCAGTCTTTTAATTGCTATAGGATTGGTGATCCTTATAGTTTTTTTATTTCTACGAGACCTTCGCTCCTCTATTATTCCCATCATCACTATACCTGTATCCTTACTAGGCACTTTTGGTGTAATGTATTTATGCAACTACAGTTTGGATAATTTATCATTAATGGCACTGATTATTGCCACTGGTTTTGTTGTTGATGATGCAATTGTTGTACTTGAAAATACATTAAGGCATTTAGAGCATGGAAACTCACCACGTGAAGCCGCTTTAAAAGGTGCTAGTGAAGTTGGCTTTACAGTATTAACTATAAGCTTATCGCTTATCGCTGTTTTTATCCCCATTTTATTAATGGGGGGAATCGTGGGGCGTCTTTTTCAGGAATTCGCAGTCGTACTCTCAACTGCCGTTCTTATTTCTTTAGTCATCTCACTGACTACTACACCAATGCTTTGCGCACTGTGGTTAAAACCCTTAAAAACAAAAACACCCAATCATCTTTACTATTTTGCTGAACGATATACCAATCATTTACTGACTGGCTATGAACGCACACTTCGATGGGCTTTACGTAACGGTTTAATAGTAATGTTGTTATTATTGTGTACGATAGGCTTAAATATCTACCTCTATACAATAGTACCAAAGGGTTTCTTCCCTATTCAGGATACAGGAAGACTTTCAGGAACCATTCAGGCAGACCAGAGCATATCATCGCAAGCCATGCAAAAAAAACTGGCTGATTTTGTATCAATATTGCACCAAGATCCCGAAATTGAAACTGTTATTGGTTTTACTGGGGGGCAACGCAGCACGAATAGTGGACAAATGTTTGCAACACTTAAACCCTTAGAAGAAAGACATTTAAGCGTTGATAAACTGATGTCACGACTCAGAAAAAAACTTGAGAATGAACCAGGAGCTAAGCTCATATTACAGTCACCCCAGGATTTGAGAATCGGAGCACGTGGTTCTTCTGCTTTATTTGAATATTCCCTACAGGCAGATAATTTAGAAGAACTTCGTATTTGGGTTCCTCAAATAGTCAAAGCCTTGTCACATCGTCATGAATTAGTAGATGTAAATACCAACCAGCAAGATCATGGACAACAAATTTCACTCCAGATTGATAGAGACCTTACCAGCAGGCTTGGACTCAGTCAGTCGCTTATTAATTCCACACTCAACAATGCCTTTGGACAAAGACAGATTTCTCTAATTTACAATGATCTCAACCAATATCGTATCATTATGGAAGTCTCTCCAGAATTTTCACAAAGTGCTGAAACATTAAAAAATATGTATATCAATATCCCACAAACCCTGCCATTAAACTCTGCGGGACAAATACCGTTTTCAACCTTTGTCACTTACACAACAAACAACACTCCATTATCTGTCAACCATCAAAGTCAGTTTCCTGCTGGAACTATCTCATTCAATCTTAAACCTGGCACATCCTTATCTACAGCAAGCCAAGCACTTAAAGAAACAATGGACAATCTTGGTGTACCTTCATCCATACACGGCAGCTTCCAAGGAACTGCGAAAGCGTTTGAAGAGTCCTTGAAAAATCAACCTTGGCTAATTCTAGCTGCTTTGGTGTCAATTTATATTGTCCTTGGTATTTTATATGAAAGCTATATCCATCCTTTGACCATTATTTCCACTTTACCATCTGCAGGCATTGGTGCAATTCTGGCACTGCTTATTTGCAAAACTGAATTTAGCATCATTGCAACGATTGGCGTTATTTTATTGATCGGTATCGTAAAAAAGAACGCTATTATGATGATAGATTTTGCCTTAAATGCTGAACGTACAATGTCTATGAGTCCAAAAGATGCAATTTTCAATGCTTGTTTGATGCGTTTTCGTCCCATTATGATGACTACTTTTGCGGCCCTTCTTGCCGCATTACCGCTTGCACTTGGATCAGGTTACGGATCTGAATTACGACGACCTTTGGGCATAGCAATAGTCGGTGGTCTTTTATTTAGCCAGGTTCTAACTTTATATTCAACTCCGGTTATATATCTTTATCTAGATCGTTTTCAGACTTGGTGTCGGCGCAAACTTCTGCGAAACACATCGACACCCTTACCGAATCCGACAAATCTGCTTTGAGTACATTTCTCTGACATTCTGAATTATTTATGATCACCTACTTAATAAGGTTAATTACTTTTCTCTACTTCATAATTGTTGGAGGTTGCAGCGTAGGGCCAGATTACAAAAAACCAAGCAATGCTTTTCCTAATACATTTAAAGAAATTAAAGGTTGGAAACAAGCTAATCCGCGTGACATTGAGCTTTCTGATAAATGGTGGGAGATATTTAAAGATCCGCGCCTGAATGCCCTTGAACAACAAATCAACATTGGCAATCAATCAATCGCACAAGCAGAGGCACAATTCCGACAGTCACAGTCGATGGTACAAACTGCAACTGCTGCTTATTTCCCAACCGCTAATGCTTCTGCGAGTGCGAGCCGATTCAAGGCGGTAAGTGGAGAGACTAAAGCTGTAAGTGGCGTAAAATATTTATTCAATACTGTGTTAAGTGTCGCCTGGGAGCCAGACATATGGGGTAGTGTTCGCAGACAAGTTGAGTCCAGTAGAGCCAATGCACAAGCCAGTGCAGCGACTCTGCAGGCGTTACGTTTATCAACACAAGCAACATTAGCTCAAGACTATTTTCTGCTAAGAGTATTTGACGCACAGATCAATCTTTTAAACGATACCGTTAAAACTTATCAAAAAACATTAACTATCACAGAGAACCGTTATGCCGTAGGTATGGCGGCCAAGTCTGAAATTGTCCAAGCTGAAACTCAACTCCAATCAGCACAAGCTCAAGCTATTAATATAGAAGTACAGCGAGCAAAAGTAGAACATGCTATAGCGATTTTAATTGGCAAAACTCCCGCAGAGATATCTATTCCTGTTGGTTCATTAAACACTTTTCTGCCAGCTATACCCGTCAGTATACCGTCAGAACTATTAGAGCGAAGACCGGATATCGCAATCGCTGAAAGACAAGCCGCTGCAGCTAATGCACTTATTGGAGTTGCTAAAGCGGCTTATTTTCCAACACTAAATCTTGCCGCTAACAACGGTCAACAAAACAATAGTGTTTCAAACTTAATGAATTCGGCATCACGTTATTGGACCTTAGGTCCTGCTGCATTTGCAATTCCTCTTTTTGATGGCGGATTTCGGGGCGCTCAAATGCAACAAACTATTGACGCTTATGACGCATCGGTGGCAGCTTATCGCCAAGCGGTTCTAGTCAGTTTTCAAGAGGTCGAGGATAATCTAGCTGCTCTACGTATACTTGAGCAGGAAATGTTGGTTCAAAACAAGGCGGTTGAATCTG
The DNA here is from genome assembly GCA_903908165.1 of uncultured Methylococcaceae bacterium. Taxonomy (GTDB): domain Bacteria; phylum Pseudomonadota; class Gammaproteobacteria; order Methylococcales; family Methylomonadaceae; genus Methylobacter_C. The sequence continues at coordinate 55,627 of CAIVQX010000173.1, forward strand.
CCCAAAAAGCTGTCCTTCTAACAACTAACCAATATAAAGCCGGAACAATCAGTTATCTCAATGTAATGATCGATCAGGCGGCAGCGCTTGCGAATGAAAAAACGGCCGTTGATCTTCAAGGTCAACGCCTTACTGCTGCCGTTCTTCTAATAAAAGCACTGGGTGGTGGTTGGAAATCGTCTGTTCTTCCGAGTGAAGAAGACATAAGTGGTGAAATTAAATGGCTACAGTTTTTACCTATTCCGTTAAGTAAATAGGTATTCAAAAACACTTATAAAAACAAGGACCTTATTGACAAAAAGAACTTATTTTTAAACTACCTTGGGGTCATCTTCATGAAGTTCACGTAATAGAAAATAATTAAGTGCCGTACGAATAACAGCTATAGCTGCTAATTTACCTATCTGATCCCAACTTGGTGACACTGCAGTAGAAAGAATATCAGCACCAAGTTGTAATTCAAGAGCTAGCGCAAAATAACGTGCTAATGTCAGTCGTGTTTCAATAAAAACATCCTTGCTGCTGATACGAACACTTTGAATCCATGTCGTTAAGGTTGCCAGCAAACCGATCCCAATTATCAATGCACCAGTAACCTCAACCATCAACTTAAGCCAATGGACTGCATGCATCACAAGATCCTCTGCTTCAGCAATAGATAACCCTATCACCATGTCTATACCTTCTTTATCCAATTAATTTATAAATAAAAAACCCTCACTAAGAAATTCCCAGCGAGGGTTTATATTGCAGTTATCGCTAAAGTTTATTTAAAATTTTAAATCGAATCAGACAAAACCTAAATAAATTACTGGTTAGTTTATTTCGCCAAATTTGGATTAATCCAACCTTGCTTAGCAAAGAACTTAGCTAATTCTGCAGTAATCTCTTCAGCCATATCTTCTGCTTGATGCGCTGAAGCTGACTTATATGCATCAGCTGCACCTTTTGCTACATTTGCACCAACTGTTGCTGCTGCACCTGCACCTGCTGCTGCTCCTGCTGGCCCCATTACTACAGCGCCAGGCTTCTTACCACTATCAGCATGAGCATCAAAAGCCATTAACTCTTTATCTCCAGTCGTTGAATGATCGTAAACCAACACTTTAGCATCCAGTGACGACTTCCCTACACCTAAACCAATAGCGTTTCTTGTCAAACTATTGCCTTCATCAATCTTGATAAGCTTGCCATGAATCGTGATTACTCCATCCGAAAGTGAGGTGTTTTGATCTGCGCGTATAGGATTCAAGCCTAAAGCCGTTATCTTCTTCACTAACTCTTTCGACATAGCATCAGTAACTTCAGTGGCTAACTTGTTTTTATCTACAGCCTCATTTTCATCATCCCTCATCATCTTTGAAATTGGATTTGCATTTTGTTGAATCGCACTGGGATCAATCGAAAAATCATAAATTAAAACTGTACTTGGCTTGGCCAAACCTACGACATCAGTTTCATAGGTCTTTTTAACATCCATATTGGCGCAAGCCACTAACAACGAACATAAAAAACCACTTGCTGATAACTTTATAGCGTTTTGTATTTGCATAATTGATCCTAAATTAAATTGGTGATAAACAAAAAAGTCGAAAATAGTAAATATTAAAAAAATTATAACTAAATAATAAAGCTATAAAAAACAAACATTAATACCATATATTCATATGGAAACCTATTTTTACTTACCTTGCTAATCATAATAAATAAACAAATAATTAACGTAAAAATCGTCCACCACTAATATCAATTAAAGCGCCGTTAATATGGGATGACATATCACTAGCAAGAAATAATACTGAACTTGCAACTTCTTCAGCAAATGTATTACGACCTAACGGCGTCTGTTTACGATAATTCTCCAACATCTCCTCGGTAGAATGAATTTCGTGATGTTGGGTTTCGACCGTCCCTGGCATAACAGAATTGGTACGCACCTGCGGTGCCAATTCTTTCGCTAGAGTATGGGTAAACACCATAAGTCCGCCTTTTGCTGCAGCATAAGATCCGCCACCATTGGCGCCACCAGTCTGCACTGAAAGCGACAAAATATTTACAATACGACCACTACCGGTTGCCCGCAAATGCGGAATAGCTCGTTTGGTTAACAAAAAAGCACTGGTCAAATTAAGATCTATAGATCTATTCCAATCCTTAAGCGTACACTCTTCTATCTTGGCACGCTTAACCAACCCACCGCCATTATTAACTAAAATATCTAAACGACCCGTTTCACTCACCAACTTATCAACTATTGCATTGGCATCATCCTCATTAGTAAGATCGGCAGGCAATAATAGACACTTAATTTTTTGCGATAATAGCTGATCACGGAGTTTTTCAGCCCCTTCTTTGCTGGAATGATAATGTATTCCAATAAATGCACCAGCCTGCCCTAGCGCTAAGGCAACAGCCTGTCCTATACCCACTCCAGCTCCGCTGACTAATGCAACTTTGCCAGTCAAACTTAATGTTTGCTCTGGTATCATATTGATACTCCGAATATTTTTAACGATATTTTTGATATCGGTTATCAAAAGAATTTCTTAAGATTAACGAAATGCTGCTAAGCAGCTCTATTAAGAAAATCAAATAAAATTTAAATCAAAAAGATTCAATACACCAAAAACTAAATATTTTTTACTTTTTCTAATATGTCTTCGGCATGACCTTCATGGTTTACACCATAAGCTGCCTCAACCAAAGCACCCTCTTTATCAATAATGAAAGTTGAACGCAAAATTGCCATGCTTTTAACACCATTCTTTTCTCGCTCTCGCCACACGCCATAACTTTCACATAGTTCTCCTGTAGTATCAGCTAGTAACTCTACTTTCAAACCAAATTTGTTAATAAAATCGACATGACTTTCGCAAGAGTCTTTGCTGACTCCAATAACTACGGTATCGTAATTGGCAAATTCTTTAGAAAGTCTCGTAAAATCATTAGCCTCTATTGTGCAGCCTGGCGTATCATCTTTAGGGTAAAAATATAAAACTACATTTTTTTTACCCGCAAAATCGGATAAATTGACTAGTTGATTTAACTGATTATGCGAGCTAAATAAAGGTGCTTGTTGTTGCTTTTGTAACATGAGAATACCCTTTATAAATTATGAAATTATTAGTATTAACTACTCCACCAAAATGGTTTAGTTGGCATCATAGTCAGCAAAAAGAGTAAAGTCCAGCCAATGATTATTATTAAGCTAACTATGCGACAAAACCAATATAACGTTTTTATAATAATTTACATAATCTCTTCTACGTTATACAGTCCTATTAAACCCTTCTCAAAATATAGATCTCAATACTGACTCAGATGCTGGAGTAAAATTCGTCTTATTTCTTCAATTGTTAATGGATATCCTTGTGCAGAATGCCCTGTCCTAACAATATATTCAGACTCGACGTTATCAATATGTGCACTACTGTATTCGACAACACCATCATTACCAGTCTTAATATCTTCACCAGGTAGTACCGCAATAATCGAATGACTTGTTACATCTGGTGCCAAAGGAGTCTCAACTAACACTTTCATCATTGGGTTTCCAATCGACATTCCATCAAGACTTGTAGGTAACTTATCACTTAAGCCTGGAGGCATATTTACCTGACCTACTAATTGCTTATACTTTGCTGCACCTCCTTTAACCAAATCAATAGGTGATGTTATTAAAAATCGGACAAATTTACGAACCCAATCCTTGGTTAAAAAACTGCCGCGATGCGGGGTAGAAATATAAATAACTCGTTTTACAAAGGGTAATGGTTTGAAGAACAGCGCCTTACTCATGTTATTTTTTATTAGCGGATCAATCTTGAGCGTTTCAAATGATTGATCACTAATCACGTGCCAAAATCGATCACTCGAATTAACCGCCATCAAATTAGTCAATAATCCACCCTGACTGTGTCCTATTACCACCATACGAGACAATGCGGAGTCTTTGTGTTCAGGATCAAGTTGATCAATCATTTTAATTAACGTTTCCCGTAAAATAGCTGCCGAATGAACTATTGGTGCATCGCTGTTGTACTGATAAAACCAAAATTGATAACGTTTACGAAGCACTGGATCGCTTCGCAATGTGTTGACCATCTCAGCCCAAGCGGTAGGACTGCTGATTGTCCCATGCACAAGAACCACAGGAATCCGGCCAGGTTGATAGGGTTGTATCATAAGCACATGATTTTCAACATCAACTCCAGAAATAAAATTTTTTAGACCTGCTTTCCACAATTCTGGATCGTTCAAATGATATGCAAGCGGGGCTGTAGTATCCGATTGCAATGGTACATGCTGACCATTAACTTCAACCTCACTATCATCATATGCTGAATATAGCTCCAGACTTGCAATCCCTCTTCCGGCTTGAAAATCACTTAAATTTCCAGTAATACGCAGAAATGCAGTGATAGGAATGGCACCTCCATTTGGAGCCTCACTGGTTTTATGCGCTACCCCGATAATTGGCACACCCAGTCCTGGCGTCCGGTTACGAACGGTAAAACCATAGATATCATAAGCATCCGCTGAATAGAAAGCTTCAAAATTACTAAGCTGCCAACCTAACTCATTTGTCTCTCTTGTAATTGTTAACGTCCCACCTGCCAGCTTTCGGATACCACCTGTAAGTGAAAGCCCATCACCGTTACTATCCTTAAAACCTTGCTCTAATCCTCGATTGTAGATTTCACAAGCTTCTCGAAATTGATTATCATATGGACTGGGTAGTGGCTGATTACTCTCACCCAATAGATAGAAATAGGCGTAAACAGCTGACTGCAGAAAAAGGTCTTTTGCTTGCTCACTGGATTTTTGACTATTACCGTTTTCGGCTAATGACTCTGCATAGGCATAACTTGTTTCGGCCAATGCGAATAATAAATCTCGTCTTTGATCTAGTAATGCTATTTGGTATAAATTGCCAATAGCTAACTGTGGATTTTTGTCATATAAATCTAATAAATTAAACCGCTGTAATACTGCTTTGGTATTATTACTCACCTTACCCTCGTCAGAGAGTGAGTTCATGTTTGCAATTTGATAAGACTCTTTTGGGCTAACCTTGGTAACTCCAACAGGAGCGGCACATCCCACTAAAAAAAGTATTATTAGAGCAAATCTATACACCAAAATCACCAATGATAAATCGACTAATGGTAGAGGCGGGTATCTTATGTAAATTCATTTATATGAGACCAGATAAAATCATTTATTTTAGTGAGTTGTAGTAGTATTCTGCGTAGCTAAATAAAGCATTGATCATTTTTAATAAAAAAATCAACCATCATATGCCCCCTTTAAAAAACACCATAAAACATTTAAAACTAAACAAAGCAGATTACGAAATCATTGTACCTTTTTCTGTTTTTCTGATTATAACTTTTATAGTTATGGTATTGGTTCGAATGGAAATTTTTGATTCCGAAAAGTTAAAATCTAGTGATCAACTATTATCACCTCCTGTCATTGAAACTGATTTATCGAACACCTCTATTGAAATCGGCGCCTACATTGATAATATTTATATGCTATCAATTAGCAACAAAACCTTTGATGCCAATGGATCAATTTGGTTAACATGGCCACAAAAAGCAGAAGATTTTTTTCAAGCCCGAAATCTTACCCCGGATAAATGGCTTTATTTTGTTAATCAAATTGACAACTGGGATTTCAAATTAGAGCAAATTTATGAGAAACCAATCAAACTCAAGAATGGACACTATTACCAAAGTTTCAGGTTTTCAGGTCATTTTTACATTAATGATATTCCGTTTTATAAGTTTCCATTCGAAACCTTAAAAATACCTCTTATCTTCGAACTCGCTGACTTTAGTAACATCAATAACGCTAATAACATTCATGATATGCGCTTAGTTCCCGATCGATCATCAGGCATAGGTAGCTACATTGGCCTAACAGGTTACAATACAATTGCTTTTAATATATTTTCTAAAAAGCATATTTATAGCAATAACCTTGGTTCGCCAATTGCGGATTCAAAACCTATAAGTACTTATCAAGCTGTATTCGAAACAACTTATAAACAATCCGTCAATGCAGCTCTATTAACCTATTTTTTACCCTTATTGATTGTCATGGCACTAGTTCTTTTCTCCCCGATGCTATCATCATCACTTTGGGATGTTCGACTGAGCGTTCCACCAACTGCGTTACTCACCTTAATCTTTCTGCAACTAGGTTATAGAGAAAAACTCCCCGATATCCCTTATATAATTTTTATTGATATCGTTTACAACGTTTGTTATTTAGGTATTATATTGATTTTCGGACTTTTTTTGTGGGGATCTAATAAAGTAAATCTAGCTCCAGAAGCTGAAAAAGCTCTTCTTATTGAGAAAATTGATTTGATGGATAAACGTTTCCAGCGATATGTTGTCTTAGGACTAATTATCTTAATTACAGGGGAATGGATATCGTTTGCTTAACCGAATTTATTTTGCCCTGCTAGAAAAATAGCGTTTCAATTATATTAATCAAGTCAAACAATTAATTACATTCTAGACTTTGGCTTTTAACAATTATCTCAAGACACCAGTAGGGCAAGAATAATTATCCAATACTTCAACATAATTGGCACGCTCATACTTGGCAGGATCAATAGCACGCTGTTGACTGATACTGCCTTTTAGCTGACTAATTGAATCATATTCATGCTCGACTAACCATTGCTCTAACTCAACCAGTATTTGAGTTAACCGTCCTAGACCCTGCTTAAGCAAGACACTACATAGATGCACGACATCAGCTCCGGCGAACAATGCTTTCAATACATCTTGTGTCTCATGAAAACCGCCCGTTACAGCTAATGAAAGATGGGTTCGACCATACAAAAGAGCGGCCCATCGAATACGTAACAACGTTTCAGACGAGGTTGACAACTCTAATCTTGGCAACACCTCTAGTGTTTCCAAATCAATATCAGGCTGATAGAACCGATTAAATAAAGCTACACCATTCGCTCCGGAGACCTCAAGCTGTTTTACAAAATGAATAGGTGAGCTGAATTGGGAAGAAAGCTTCATGATAATTGGCAAGCTCACCTGACTTTTTAACACTTGTAATATATTTAGATAACGATTTTCAACGTCATTGCTACTTTCCTCAGCATTGGCAGCCACGTGATAGATATTAAGCTCCAAGGCATCAGCACCGGCTTGTTGTAGTTGTCTCCCATACTCTACCCAACCACTTATCGAAGTACCGTTCAAACTAGCAATAATAGGAATCGTAAGTGTTGACTTGAGTTTATGTAATTGCTCCAGATACTTGTCTTGATAGGTCTGAATATTAGCCGGCATGGGGTGAAACGAATCGGCTTCACCATGCCCGATAGATTGCTGATAAAAAAATCGTTGAATTTGTTGCTCTTCGGCTTCGATCTTTTCTTCAAATAGCGAATACATTATCAATGCTGATGCGCCCGCATCTTCCAAGCTTTTTGCAGTACTTAAGTTCTTACTCAATGGTGATGCTGAAGGGACCAAAGGATTAGCTAACTTCAACCCCACGTATTGGGTCGTTAAATCAACCATTGTTGATCTCCTTTAAACTGTTGGCTTTTAGTTGAACTTTCGCTTCTGATATATCAGTAGCTTCATTCCATTCCAACTCAGACAATTGTTTATAATAACGATATCGATTTTTTACATCTTGCTGAGCCTGTGCCAGAAAACGCTCAGCAGCTTCTGGATGTGTTTGCCACAGCATACTAAATCTTGTTTCAGTTTTGACGAAATCACGATAAGGAATCGACGGTTCTGCTGAATCTAGTTTCATCGGATTCTTTCCGGCTTTTGCCTTGCTTGGATCAAATCGAAATAATGGCCAATGTCCACTCTTAACTGCCAAATCTTGTTGCCTATGGTTATTGGACAAATCCACTCCATGCGCAATACAAGGTGCGTAAGCGATGATGATAGATGGACCATCATGCGCCTCTGCCTCCAAAAAAGCATTAAGTGTTTGAGTGTCTTTACCGGCATAAGCAACATGTGCCACATACACATTACTGTAATCCATCGCTAACAAAGCCAAATCTTTTTTGGCAGTCGCTTTACCACCTGCAGAAAATTTTGCTACTGCACCTAAAGGAGTTGATTTTGAAGTTTGTCCTCCGGTATTGGAATAAACCTCAGTATCAAGAACCAAAATATTAACATTGCGGCCAGAAGCTAATACATGATCAACCCCTCCAAAACCAATATCATATGCCCATCCGTCACCACCGATAATCCAAACACTTTTTTTACTTAAACTGTCTGCTAAATTTAGTAAGGTTTGAGCGGATTGATCTATTAAAGATTCTAGTTTTTGCTTAAGAGAAATAATCCGTTCGCGCTGTTCATAAATACCAGCTTCATCAGACTGATCGGCATTCAAGATAGCGTCAACTTGTTCCTCACCTAACTGGTCACGAAGTAAGATCAGTAACTCTTTGGCGTAATCATTTTGCTTATCCAATGCAATCCGCATTCCCAATCCAAACTCGGCATTATCTTCAAATAAAGAATTACTCCAAGCTGGGCCTCTACCTTCAGGATTCTTAGTCCATGGTGTTGTAGGTAGATTGCCCCCATAAATTGAAGAGCAGCCTGTTGCATTAGCAATCATCATTCGATCTCCAAATAATTGTGAAGCCAATTTGATATAAGGCGTTTCACCACAACCTACGCAAGCACCAGAAAACTCAAACAATGGCTGCAAAACCATTGCACCTTTAATAGTATTAGTTTTCAATAATCGTCGATCATATTCAGGAATGGCTAAAAAGAACTCCCAATTATCTCGTTCTGCTTTCTGAAGTGGCGCCTGAGCTTGCATATTCAAAGCTTTGCGACTGACGTTAGATTTATCGCGAATCGGACAAATATCAACACAAAGTGTGCAGCCGGTGCAATCTTCGGGTGCCACTTGATAACTAATAGCCAAACCTGATGGAAAATCTTTACCCAGCATCGGAACACATTTAAAAGTTTCAGGTTTATCTTCTAAAACATCGGTAGAAAATATCTTACTGCGAATAACCGAATGTGGACAAACCATCACACACTTTCCGCATTGGGTACACAAATCAGTTTCCCAAACCGGAATTTCCAGCGCTAAATTGCGTTTCTCAAAAGCAGCCGTACCTGTTGGAAAAGTACCATCATTCGGCATAACACTCACTGGCAAGGCATCTCCTCTGCCTGCAATAATTTCACCAGTAACACGCCTAATAAAATTAAGTGAAGCATCAGTAATGCAAGAGCTAATATCAAACATGCTACTGATCTTTGCAGGCAGTGGCACACTATATAAACTAGCCAACGCTTCATCAATGGCTTTGAAATTAAGCTCAACAATACGCTGACCTTTTTTTCCATAGGTCTTTTCAACGGCTTGTTTTATGGCAGCTACAGCATTTTTCTGGGGCAATACACCGGAAATTGCAAAAAAACAAGTTTGCATAATGGTATTAATACGCTTACCCATGCCACTTTTTTCAGCAACCGCATAAGCATCTATAATATAAAAACTAATATTTTTGGTTATCAATTGCTCTTGCATTTTAGCAGGTAGCGAATCCCAAACTTGATCAACTGGCTCCGGTGTATTCAGTAAAAAAACCGCATTTTCGGCAGCATTGACTAGCATGTCGTAACGGGTCAGAAAAATAGTCTGATGACAGCCAATAAAATTGGCATCATTTTCAGCAATCAAATAAGTTGAATGAATTGGCCTAGAGCCAAAACGCAAATGCGAAACGGTAATGGCACCAGATTTTTTTGAATCATAAACAAAATAACCTTGAGCATTTAAATCCGTTGCTTCACCAATGATTTTAATCGTGTTTTTATTGGCGCTAACCGTACCATCACTACCCAATCCGTAAAACATAGCCTGAAAAGTATCTCTATGAGCATCCGTACGATAGCTCGCATCCCACTCTAGACTGGTATATGTGACGTCATCATGAATGCCAATAGTAAACTGATTTTTTGGTTGCAACTGATTCAACTCATCGAAAATCGTTTTAATCATCCCTGGAGTAAACTCTTTAGAAGACAGGCCATAACGACCACCAATCACTTGTGGTAAGACTGAAAATCTGACCGAACCACTCATATAATCTTGAGCAAGAGCGCTTAAAACATCTTTATAGAGAGGCTCACCATCTGATCCAGGCTCTTTTGTGCGATCCAATACAGCGATTTTACGACAAGTCACTGGCAAAGCGGCAAGTAAACTGTCTGGATCAAATGGCCGATATAGTCGAACTTTAACTAAGCCTACCGACTCACCCTGACGATTGAGATAGTCAACTGTTTCAGCTACCGCCTCTGCGCCTGAACCCATGATTACAATGACACGTTCTGCAGTTACCGAACCCAAATACTCAAACAGATAATATGAGCGGCCTGTCAGTAATGAAAAACGATCCATTGCACTCTGGACTATTCTTGGCATCGCCTGATAAAAAGGATTAACCGTTTCCCTAGCTTGAAAATACACATCAGGATTTTGAGCTGTACCACGCAATACTGGTTTATCTGGCGTTAAGGCTCGTTTTCTGTGCGCAGATACCCACTCATCTTTAATCATTGCTCGCATTACAACATCATCAAATAGAGTAAGTTTACCTATTTCATGGGAAGTTCTAAAACCATCAAAAAAATGCATCACCGGAATGCGACTTTCCAATGTCACAGCATGAGCAATCAAAGCAAAGTCCAAAACTTCTTGGGGAGAATTAGAACATAACATAGCAAAACCAGTCATTCTCGCTGACATAACATCACTATGATCACCAAAAATAGATAAACCCTGACAAGCCAAAGAACGTGCGGCAATATGAAATACAGTTGGGGTTAATTCACCAGCAATTTTATACATATTGGGTAACATTAACAACAGACCTTGGGATGCCGTAAAAGTAGTTGCCATTGAACCAGCCTGTAAGGCACCGTGAATGGCTCCAGCAACGCCAGCTTCACTTTGCATTTCAGTCACTTGTGGAACTGTACCCCATAAATTAAGCTGACCACGAGAGGACCATTCATCAGCCCACTCACCCATAGTTGACGATGGGGTTATTGGATAAATGGCGATAACTTCATTAAGTTTATGAGCAACCGTAGCAGCAGCCTGATTTCCATCAATTGTACATATTTTCTGAGTTTGCATGAAACAGTCCCGAGATAAATCAAATGAACAATAACTAACGTTTCAAGTGTAACAACTATAGAGAATAGTTAATGTTAGGTTAAATCCCAATTTTTGACTTAACTTGATCTAAAAATTTTGCCTAATTTCAGAAGATATTTGTTTAACAAGATATTTCTATGATCTTACTGCTAAAATTTTATTAACTTTTAAACCTATTTCAACATCTCCAAAGCTAGTTCTGCCATATTTTTTGAACCACCACCCTGCCCTAGTTCATTCTTTACTTGATTCAAATTATCTCGCATCTGTTCGGCATAAAACGGTTCTATCAAAATTCGTTTGATTTCTTCCGCAAGACTTTCTGGTGTCGCCTCATGCTGAATAAGCTCTTTAATAAAACCCTTTCCTAAAATGATATTAGGCAATCCTATAAAAGGAGTATTTACCAACAACCTTCCCAACCAATAGGTTAGAGAAGACAGTTTATAGGTTATAACCATAGGCACAGTTAACAAGGCAATTTCTAACGTTGCTGTACCTGAAGTTGTCATTACCACATCACAACACTGAATAACATCATAAGGCTGATTCTTTATTACTGTTATTTTAATGGTGGACTGATAAAGATAATTCTCAAGGAGTTCATCACTAATGGAATCTGCCTGTGGCAATATAAATTGAACGCCAGGTATTTCTACTTGTAAAATTTCAGCGGCCGCCAACATAACCGGTAACAGCCTATTAATTTCGTTAGCACGACTACCAGGCAATAAGCCAACCAATGGTTTACTTTCATCTAAACCATAGATAACCATATCTTTAGATCGACTATGTAACGGATGAACTTTATCAACAGACGGATGCCCCACATAACGGACCGGTACATTCTCTGCGTCATAATAGGCTGTTTCAAAGGGGAAGATTACCGCCATCATGTCGATGACTTTCCCATAAGTTTTTACTCTGCCTGGTCGCCATGCCCAAACTTGAGGACTTACGTAAAATAAAACTTTAATACCACATTGTTTAGCAAAACGCGCTAATTTAAGATTAAATTCTTTATAATCAACACAGACCAGTAGATCAGGGCGCTCAGTCAAAACCAACTGTTGCATTAATTTTAATGCCTTGCGAATTTCGCCATAATGTTTAAGTACCTCAACCACACCAATAACACCAATAGATCCAGAATTAAAGCGAATATCGATACCCGCCTGCGCCATTTTAGCGCCTCCCATTCCAAACCCTTTAATATCTAGCTGATGTTTTTTTAGCTCCAGAAACATATTGGCCGCATGTTGATCACCAGAAGATTCTCCAGCGCTGAACATTATAGCTAATGGTTTTTTTTGAAACATGACTCTATTTACCTTATGAAACAATTCATTGCCACTGTTCCAAGCCAATTAACTGAACTTACAAAAAAGTCGCTTTGCAAAAAAAATGTCATTCAAAACGACTCTTAAACTTTTAACTACATTGGTACAAAAACTATGCTGTCAAAACACCTCGAATAATCCCCACAATCTCCCTAATCGTTTCATCTTCAAGAAACGGACAAATAGGCAAAGAAAAACAAGTTAAAGATACAGATTCGGTTACTGGCAGACTTAAACCTGCGCACTCTTGCTTAAATACATTTTGTTGATGTAATGGCACCGGATAATAAACCGCACAACCAACTTGCTTATCCTGTAAAGCTTTTAAGATGTCATCTCGACGATCCGATAACAAAGTATATTGATGGTAAACATGCTCGCCCAAGCCATCTTCGTAAGGTGTAATTAAAGGCAAGTCTGCCATTAATTCTGAATATAGGTGCGCTACATGTCGGCGAGCCTGATTATATTGATCAATCCGTTTCAACTTAGCTCTTAAAATTACTGCCTGCATTTCATCAAGACGACTGTTATAGCCAATCACATCATGATAATAACGCACATCCGAACCATGATTACGTAATTGTTTAATTTTTGCTGCAGTTTCATCAGAATTGGTAACCACCAAGCCACCGTCACCAAAAGCACCTAAGTTTTTGCTGGGGAAAAAACTGTAGCCGCCAGCATGACCAATTGCACCGGTTTGTTTTCCATTGATGCTTGCACCAAAAGATTGACATGCATCTTCAATCAGCTTTAAGTTATATTTTTCACACAGTGCCTCAATTTCAACCATGTCAGCAGGTTGACCAAACAAATGCACAGGCATAATTGCTTTGGTTTTCGACGTAATTGCCGCTTCAATTGCTTCCGGTGAAATATTAAAAGTGCGCGGATCAATGTCAACAAAAACAGGAGTTGCACCCACATACTTTATAGCTTCTGCAGTAGCAATAAACGTAAACGCTGTTGTAATTACTTCATCTCCAGCACCTATACCTTCGGCTATCAAAGCCAAATGCAAGGCATCAGTACCTGAAGCCACACCTATAGCATGTTTAACACCCAAATATTGGGCCGTTTCTTTTTCAAAAGCCTGAACATTTGGGCCCAATATAAACGAGCAGTTTTCTATTGTTTCAGCCAGACCACGCTCAACTTCCTCTTTAATTTCTGCATATTGAGCTTTCAGGTTCACCATCGGTATCATATTTTATTGCCTTATGTTTATTTGAATTAGTTATCGCCCAATAGCTGAGTAATTTGAATCGCGGTTGCCAAAGCCCTTCTGCCTGCTTCACCAGAAACCAATGGGTTTTCTCCTGTTTGAATACAATTTATAAAATGTTTAATCTCTTCAAGTAAAGCGTCTCCGCCTTCAAAAACAGATTCTTCATTTTCAATTTCTGGAATCCCAGGGAACATTTCTTTTTTTCCCGTTCTATATTTGGTCAAAATCCGATTTTGGAAATCAACTGAGATATAAGAACTGGGTCTAAATAGACGCATTTTACGTTCCATCTTCATACTAATACGACTCGCTGTCACATTAGCAACACAACCACTTTTAAATAATAACCGTGCATTAGCGATATCAGTACCTTGAGTAAGCACTGCTGTGCCACTGGCATCTATGCGCTCAACTTCTGAGTCCACTAAAGCCAAAATAATATCAATGTCATGGATCATTAAATCGAGCACAACGCTAACATCATTGGCTCGAGGATTAAAAGGAGATAAGCGGTGTGATTCAATAAATAAAGGTTTTTCATCTTTGTCCAAACCCATTACAGCGGGATTAAAACGCTCTAAATGTCCAACTTGTAAAATTAAATTCTTTGCTTTAGCTATAGCAATTAACTCATCCGCCTCAGCAACTGTTACCGTAATGGGTTTCTCAACAAGCACATGCGAGCCGGCATTAAGAAATTCTTTTGAGACATGATGATGCAAAGTTGTAGGCACTACAATACTGACCGCATCAACCTCACCCAACAACGACTGATAATCCGTTAAAGCACGTGCACCATACTTATCAGCGACTGCTTTTGCAGCATCCTCATTAATATCGACTACTGCAACCAATTCACAATCAGGTAATGAGGCGTATTTTTCAGCATGAAACTTACCTAAATAACCCGTGCCAATAACAGCACATCTAATTTTCTTCATTTGCATTCATTACCTTTCATTTGACTTAACCCGAAGACGATCTGACAGAAAAAGTATCAGTATACTATCTGCTCGGCATATAAATAATGCTAGCTATTGTAATCTATCTGCCTGTATTCATACAATTTTGTGGATTTGACCAGAAAAATAAGCCCATAAGTAACCTATAGCTATAGTCAATTGGATCTAAAATAATTGCTGATGGCTAGTTTCTCCGATACCATAAACCTACTGAACGTTTGTTAGGTAGATAGCTTGAATTCAAAAGAAAAAATATTAACTGCCGCTATTATTTTATTTGCTCAAAAAGGCTATTCTGGCTTATCAATGAGACAACTTGCCTTATCAGTTGATTTGAGTGTAGCGGCAATTTATCATCATTTTCCAGACAAAAATGCACTTTATTTAGAAGCAGTTCGTTTTTCTTTTTCAGATAAAGAACAAGTCTTTGATCAGGTATGGAACTCCGACTGTAGCGCAAAAGAAAAACTCCATGGCTTCATTCGCTCCTTAATTGACGTAATGCTCAATGATCAAAATTTTCATAGATTGATGCAACGTGAAATTCTTGAAGCCAACCCAGAAAGAATGCAACTACTGGCAAAAGGAGTTTTTCACAGTCAGTTCTGCTTATTAATGCAATTGATGGCAGAGTTGGCGCCTAAACAAGATGCTCACCTCTTTGCAACATCCGCAATTGGTTTAGCCAAATACTACATTGAGTACCAGCCTTTACTCAAAAACTTACCTGGCTGGAAACTCGAACACGAAATACCTGAGTTTATGGCATCACATATCACTTCATTACTCTTAAATAGTTTCTAGGCGAAAACTACATGAAGAAAACAGTCCGCCCATTACTTTTGACTTTTCTGATTGATTTACTCAACTCTCGAAAAACTGTTTACTTAGGATTAATAACACTACTTGCCTCTGGTTGTACCTTGGGACCTGACTTTGTCAGACCGAAAAGTCCAGATGTGAAAAGTTACTTACCAGAAAAACCATTAACAAAAAACACCACCCCATCAGAGTCAATCAAACCCCAATCGTTAACACTGGGAAAAGATATTGAAGGTCAATGGTGGAGATTATTTCGCTCCCCTGCTTTAACCAAACTCATTGAACAGGCTATAAAGCATAACCCTGACCTACAAACGGCTTTAGCAACGTTAAATCAGGCACAGGAAAATGCTACAGCAAAACAAGGCTCTTTGTTTCCTTCACTTGATGTCATTACCAGACAAAATCAACAAAAAATTTCAGGTGCGCAATTTGGAGACCCCAATATTCCTGACCATACTTACGCACTCTCCTACGTTGGCGTTCATGTTGCCTATACCTTAGATGTTTTTGGAGCCATTCGACGTCAAATTGAAGGCTTCGAAGCCATAGCAGAATATAACCACTTTCAACTTGAAGGTATCTTTTTAACCCTGGCTGCGAACGTCGTTACCACGGCAATACAAGAAGCGTCTCTAAGAGCCCAAATTAAAGCAACGCAAGAAATTATTTTGTCACAAACGCGACAACTTGACCTCGTCACCCATCAATTTGAATTAGGGGGTGCCTCCAAGATAGATGTCTTAACGCTACAATCAAATCTCGAGCAAACACAAGTAACTCTCCCGCCTTTACAACAACAACTGGCTCAAACACGCCATCAATTAACAGTTTTTACTGGGGAACTACCCAGCAATGAACTTATTGCCCAATTTAACTTGAATGACCTCCATTTACCGGAAGATCTCCCCCTTTCCTTACCCTCTAAACTGGTAGAACAACGTCCTGATATAAGAGCTCAAGAAGCCTTACTACATGACGCAAGTGCTCAGATAGGGGTTGCTACTGCAAGATTATTCCCTGATTTTACTATTGATACCAACGTAGGCAGCGTGGCCACAAAAATTGGTGATTTATTTGTACCCGGCAGTGCTGTATGGAACCTTGCTGGCAATATGTTAGCACCCGTTTTTCACGGTGGTGAGTACCTGCACAAAAGACGTGCCGCATTGGCTGCCTATGAACAAGCTGCTGCTCGTTATCGAAGCACTGTATTGCAAGCCTTTCAAAATGTAGCTGATACCTTGAGCGCATTAGAATCCGATACTGCCAAATTAAAAGCGCAAGATGCTGCACTAAAAGCAGCTTCTAATAGCTTAGAATTAGTCAGACTTCAATATCAAGTGGGGGCTATTAGTTATTTGCCGCTACTAACTTCGGAACGTGATTACCAACAAGCTCAAATTGGCCAAGTAAAAGCACATGCGAGTCGCTATGCAGATACTGCAGCACTATTGCAATCCCTAGGTGGTGGGTGGTGGAACCGTAAGAGTATATCAACAGCCTTAGTTGCAGATCAGAACCAGACAAAAAAACAATAGCCGTATAATTACTCAATGTTGCATAGAAAGCAAAAATTTACTTTCTTAGATTTAACCTAACCATCCAATCTATATATGCCTGAACATATCATCCTAGGTAATAAAAATGATTAAACGCATGATCATTATGCTAGTTGTAGTCGGCATAATACTCGGAGGAATTTTTGGCTTCATTAGCTTTAAAAGCCGTATGATTAAAAACTTTATTTCTTCTCAGGGTGAACCCGTTCATACAGTTTCTGCTATGACCGCAAGTTATCTTGAATGGTTACCAAAATTGGAGGCGGTCGGCACCATAAAAGCTAGTCAAGGTGTTAACTTAAGTGCAGAAGTGCCAGGTATAGTAGAAAACATCTATTTCAAACAGGGTGATGAAGTAAAGCTTGGTATGCCTTTATTACAATTAAGAGCTTACGATGAAATTGCCAAACTGGAAGCACTCAAAGCAACTGAGCAACTTGCACACATTACTTACAATCGTAATCAGGCACAATTTCTTATCAATACCATTAGTAAACAAACCCTTGATATAGATAAGGCAAATCTTGACGTAGCTATTGCCAATGTTGGCCAACAACAGGCATTAATTAATAAAAAATTAATTCGTGCACCCTTCACTGGTAAATTGGGTATTCGTCTAGTCGATGTAGGTCAATATCTTAATGCTGGCACACCAATTTCTACTTTTCAAGCATTAGACACTGTTTATGTAGATTTTTATCTGCCACAACAATCCTTAGACTTACTCAAAATCAATCAAAAAGTGACTCTAACAACAGACGCCTACCCCAATAAAATGTTTTCTGGCGGCCTTATAGTGATTAATCCAAATATCGATATTAATACCCGTAATGTTCATGTGAGAGCCAGTCTAAATAACCCAACACATCAACTTCTGCCAGGTATGTATGTCAACGTCAAGGTAACAACTGGACTAGTAAATCGCACTATCACATTACCTCGCACCACTATTACTTTTAACTCTTTCGGCTCAAGTGTTTATCGAATCGAAAGTAATGGTCAAGACGAAAAAGGCAAACCTAAATTCATTGCGAAACAGAGCCTAGTTAGTACTGGAGATACTCGCGGCGATCAAGTCGCAATCTTAACCGGTGTGAAGGAAGGTGAAACAATAGTAACTAGCGGTCAAATAAAACTACGTAATGGTTCCCCTGTTACCATCGATAACTCAGTCCACCCGAGTAACGATGCTATGCCGCAACTTGACGATCAATAAGTTATCATGAATTTTACTGATATTTTTATCCGAAGACCCATCCTGTCTTCGGTGGTAAGTATAATGCTATTGGTATTAGGATTGCGTGCGCTAACTGAGCTACCTATATTGCAATATCCACGAACGGAAAATGCCATCGTCACTATCGCTACGGCTTACTACG
This sequence comes from uncultured Methylococcaceae bacterium, assembly GCA_903908165.1. Classification (GTDB taxonomy): domain Bacteria; phylum Pseudomonadota; class Gammaproteobacteria; order Methylococcales; family Methylomonadaceae; genus Methylobacter_C. Next base: position 74,140 of record CAIVQX010000173.1, read on the forward strand.
GAGCCGACCCTGATATTGTTGCTGGTTTTATTACAACCCCGTTGGAAAACAACATTGCTCAGGCAAACGGAATCGACTACATCAGTTCTACCAGCCAAAACAGCATCAGCATTATAACTGCCAATCTGCGTCTTAATTTTGATCCCAATAAAGCCTTGACTGAGATCAATACAAAGGTGAATGCCGTACTTAACCAATTACCTCCCGAATCCCAAACACCCGTACTGAGTGTAAAAATCGGTGAAACCATTGATGCCATGTATATTGGCTTCTCAAGCAATGTCTTGCCGGCTAACCATATAACAGATTACTTAATCCGCTCAGTTCAACCTCGCCTACAATCGGTTGAAGGCATACAAACTGCAGAATTACTGGGTGGCAAAAACTTTTCCTTACGTGCTTGGTTAGACCCTAATAAATTGGCAGCCTATGCACTCACAGCGTCTGATGTTAGTGCTGCATTAACCAAAAACAACTATATTGCAGGCTTAGGTACAACCAAAGGTCAAATGGTACAAGTCAATCTGACCGCCTCAACCAGTCTGCATTCAGTCACTGAATTTGAAAACCTAATCATCAAGGAACAAGACGGAGCCATTATTCGACTTAAAGATTTAGCCAAGGTAACTCTAGGTGCCGATGAATATGATACCAGCGTTTCTTTCGATGGTGATAAAGCCGTTTACATAGGCCTTCAAGTCGCATCAAGTGCCAATCTGCTGGAGGTTATTGAAAGAGTTCGTGAAGTATTTCCTGAAATCCAAGCACAATTACCAGAAGGCATAAACGGAAAAATTGTCTACGACTCAACAAATTTTGTTAATAGTTCTATAGACGAAGTCATTGATACACTGATTGAAGCCTTAGTCATTGTTACTCTGGTTGTGTTCACCTTTCTGGGTTCGCCTCGTTCAGTATTGATACCCGTTATAGCGATACCACTTTCCCTGATCGGTACCTTTACTCTCATGCTGATATTTGGCTTCTCAATCAATTTATTAACATTGCTTGCCTTGGTACTTGCCATTGGTCTAGTTGTTGACGATGCTATCATTATCGTTGAAAACGTCAACCGACATTTAGAAGAAGGCATGGAGCCAATACCAGCCTCACTCCTAGCTGCTAAAGAACTGACTGGACCCATTATTGCAATGACCATTGTGTTAATCGCCGTCTATGTCCCAGTCGGTTTTCAAGACGGCCTGACAGGGGCCTTATTTTCTGAATTTGCTTTTACCGTCGTGGCAGCCGTTACTGTATCAGCCATTGTTGCATTAACTTTATCACCGATGATGAGTTCTAAATTACTCAAATCCCATACTCGAAACCGCACAGGATGGGAAGAACGAATCGTGGACTTCATTGATCGTCAAGTCTTTACCTTACAGCGTATCTATTCAAAAATCCTACATGGCACACTGAACTACTTACCTGTAACTGCATTATTTGCCGCTATTATCCTTGCCAGCATCTACTTTCTTTATAATAGTTCAAACAGAGAACTCGCTCCTCAAGAAGATCAGGGTATCATTATTACCATGTCCACCTCGGCACCAGATGCCACCCTGCAACAGCGCCTTGTTTATGCTAATCAGGTTTTTAATAAATTTAATAAACATACTGAAACTGACCATGTTTTTCAACTCCATACACAAGGACAATCGATTGCAGGTATGGTTCTTAAACCATGGGATGAACGCACAAAAACTACGACCGAACTGCAACCTATCGTACAGCAAGAAATGAATGAAATTGCTGGTGTTCGTGTGGCTGCGTTTCAACCACCACCTTTACCAGGGAGTAGCGGTCTTCCCGTGCAATTTGTGATTGGTACAACCGAATCTTTTGACCAATTAAATGCTATAACACATCAGTTTATGCATGAAGCCCAAAAAAGCGGCATGTTTATCTTTTTAGATAAAGACTTAAAAGTTGATCAACCCCAATCTCAAGTCGACATTGACCGTGACAAAGCAGCTCTACTTGGATTAAGTATGCAAGATGTAGGGGCTTCACTCGCCTCAATTCTGGGCGGCGGTTATGTTAATTATTTCAGCATGACTGGAAGATCCTACAAAGTAATCCCCCAAGCACAGCAAATATCAAGACTGAATGCCGATCAATTACTCAACTACCACATACGCACAGCGAGTGGTGCAACCGTTCCCTTATCAACCATAGCCTCTATCAGCACAAAAACCGTACCCCAATCATTAAACCACTTCCAACAACTTAACTCAGCCATCATCTCTGGAGTCCCTTTTCCTGGAGTCACTGTGGGACATGCCCTAAATACCCTTAAAACTATTGCTGCTGATATATTGCCACCTGGCTACTCTATTGATTATGGCGGCCAATCAAGACAACTTGAACAAGAGTCAAACAGCTTTATTTTTACTTTTGCTTTCGCGTTAATTATTATTTTTCTGGCTTTAGCTGCGCAATTTGAAAGCTTTCGTGATCCCCTGATTATCTTAGTATCTGTACCCATGTCCATCGCTGGTGCACTTATTTTTATTGCTTTAGGCATTGGTGGTGCAACGCTAAACATTTATACCGAAGTCGGCCTGGTTACCTTAATGGGTTTAATCAGTAAACACGGCATTTTGATTGTTGAGTTTGCTAATATTAAACAAAAAGAAGGACTGACCAAACGGGAAGCCATAGAGAGCGCTGCAGGTATACGATTAAGACCTATTTTAATGACCACCGCCGCGATGGTACTCGGTGTTTTACCATTAATATTTGCATCTGGTGCAGGCGCTGTATCTCGTTTTAACATAGGCCTCGTTATAGCCACTGGTATCGCTATTGGTACTTTATTTACCTTGTTTGTAGTGCCTGCTGTTTATCTAATGATTGGACAGAATCATTCAAAGTTAAACTCTTAAACAAATTTAAAATGTATCGTATGTTGTCGAACTTCATCATCTACAATCAATATGTCTAACCAGGATGAAACGTGCATTTTCCTGGAAATTGGATCTGGACGTACATTAATAAATATGGGTAAGCAGGCCATTGCGCCCGAAGATCATCTTTGGTTAGTCTCACTAGATCCCAAAAAAAATAACTTTGAAACATTAGAGAAAGTAGCAGTTAGTCTTTCTGATGCGGGTATTTTGCTTAATATCGAAAAGTTTTATAGTGATATTAAATCAATTAAAGGTTCAGATGGATTAAAGCAGTCATGAGCATGTTATTGTCAGAAACAGTATTATTTCTTATGTTTTTAGGTATTTTTGCGGGTACCTTGGCAGGGCTTCTTGGTATAGGCGGTGGAATCATCATTGTCCCCGCGCTCCTTTGGTTTTATGAATCTGGAAATGTAATACCTAAAGACCAAACAATGCAATTTGCGCTTGCGACCTCACTTGCTACGATCTGCTTTACATCAATTACATCCGTTCACGCCCATAACAAGCGGGGCGCCGTACTCTGGACTACCGTTCTTAAACTTAGTCCAGGTATTATTATCGGTGCACTTTTGGGTACTTATTTAGCTAGATTATTATCCAGTGAGTTTCTCGTTATATTCTTTGGAGTATTTCTATTAATTGTCTCTCTGCAAATGGGACTTGGTGCCCAGCCAGCTTCTAGCAGGAACTTACCGGGCTGGTTTGGCACAAGCTTCATTGGCTTGTTTATTGGGGTTATCTCCGCACTTGTTGGGGTGGGTGGCGGCACCCTTACGGTACCTTTTCTAACTTGGTGTAACGCACCTGTAAGATCGGCTATTGCAAGCTCCTCTGCCGTTGGTTTTTTCATTGCGGTTGCCGGTGCGGTTGGCTATGCAGTTGATGAACACAGTACTAATGTGTCTTTTAGTTCTGGATACGTTTATTGGCCAGCTGTGGCTGGTATTGTGACCACTAGCCTGATCTTTGCTCCTCTAGGAGCAAGGTTAGCTCACACTATCCCAGTAAAATTACTTAAGAGTTTGTTTTCTATTTTTTCGGCAATTATTGGCATAAAACTAATAATGCAGTCATACCCTAGCGTGAATACAGAAGTGTTAATAATCCACCTACACCAAGTTTATAACGCTCTTCATAGTTACTTATTTGATCTAATCCTATCTCTCGGAATCACAAAGTGAGCTAACCACCCATGGAGATAATCTTATATGCACTATTAAAGAATACACCTCTATCAAATGTTGGAAATGGAGAGGTTATGGGTTGATCACTGTAGCTATTATGTGCAGTGGAGCACCACTACCTTTAGCTATTTTCATAGGTAATGCCACGACATAAATACCCGTTAATGGTAATTTATCTAAATTAGCAAGATTTTCAAAGCCTGGTTTGTTATTACCCAAAAGAATCTGGTGGGTTTTAAACTCTTTGGATTGTCCATAATCTAAGCTTGGGGTATCCAATCCCAATGCTTTTATATTTCTATATTTAATCAGCCATTCAGTAGTTTCTGGTGAAATACCTGGAAAATGCAATTCTGGTATGGCTTCCGGACCTGTTTTTGGGCTGCCAAAATATTTTTCTCGATTGGGGTAATAGCGTTCATATCCGGTTCTAAAGAGTATGATG
>CAIVQX010000174.1 GCA_903908165.1 uncultured Methylococcaceae bacterium
CAGAAAATTATCAACTATTAGGTCTGCCGGGTGAAGAAGCTGATCAAATTGGTTTGTTTGGATGGAGTGGTTATGATGCTTTTGGCAAGCAATACCTTAAAAATAAAGATGACTTTATTAATAGTGTGTTAACTAACGGACAAGGCCTCAATATCAATGATATCTGGGATGGAGAGGGTAGTAATCAAAATGCAGTTCTGACAATTTTTAGGCATTTTGATAGTGCAACCGTTGTAAAAGGGATGATTGGCGATATGCCTTTAACGGGATGGGTGTTGGATTATCCAATATTTGAGCGACTGCATTATTTATTGGTTGCCGGTTTTAATATCTATGGAACAGCCGGGCATCAGATAGCAAGTCGAACTTATATGGATTTGTTGCGTCAAGATGGAGAGGATAATTTTTTACGTTTTTTGCCAGCTATGCAACGTCCCTTTATTTATCAGTCTTGGTATGCTGGTATTAATGGATTACTTAAAGCCGATCCTTTATTTAGTATTAACCATGAAACACATGTCAAGTATAAAACTACCCACTATAAGAAAGAGTTTTTTGACCAGATTAGGAGTCGATTGGGTAATGCTGCCGGTCCGGTAGATACCATTAATCGCTGTGAGCAAGCATCTTGTAGTCGAGATAATGCAACGCCAGTTCAGCAAGAAGTGGATAGCGACATACGAAGACTGGCAAGTTTTAAAGGACTTCAATTAGGCGCCCTACCGGAGTTGTCGTTGTTAAGAGTGATAACAGGTGCGCCTGAAGGAGATATGGTTTACACCCTAGCTATTGATAAAGCTTATAGTAATATTTCTAAGCTTTTATCAGAAGACTCAAACCGATTACCTGATCAAGATAAAATTACCATAGTACCGGGCTTTATAGGCAGTTACCCAAATTTTTTCTTTACGGTAGAAAAATCACATCTTATTGAATTTATAGATAGTATTGGTACAGCCAGAACTGAAATGGAGCGAGATCAGCTTTACAGTAAGTTTGGGGTTCGTAGAACAAATCCTACTATATGGCAACAATTTGATTGGTTTAATCAGCAACATAGGCAATACAGAGGCATCAGTGCCGGTCTATTAGACATGAGTCGCTATGAGAACTTGTAAGGAAACTATGCATTGTTAGTTGCAGTGAGATGTTGAAAAGGTCTTACTTAATACGAATAATGTTTTAGTTATCGCTGCCCTGTGTGTAGAATGAGTTGACTTCAACTTACAATTAATGCAAAGGAAATGACGATGAAAAAAATAAATATAGCGGCAATTTGCTTGGGCCTTTCTATCTTCGCAACAGCGATTTATGCCGACGTGACTATAAAAGCTAAAGAAGAAGTGGAAGGCACTTGGAAGTTGCAATCTGCCAAAAATTCATTAACCGATAAGCAAGCGATTGATCGTGAAGATACTTGGGTTTTTAAAGATGGCAAAGTCACTATCTTACATATCCCACGTGAAGGTACTTATTATGATCAAGCACCAGTAGCTTACGAAATAGAGGACGGTAAATTAAAAATATCCATTATTGGCAGCAGCCGATCTGAGGTATTTGCTGTAGTAGAAAAAACTGATAGCTCTATGACCTTAAAAGGTAAATTCGGTGGCTATTATTATTTTATTAAAAAGTAGTTAGTCGTTAGTATGTTAGGCGCCAAATGGATAAACTAGATAATCAGCTACGAGAGGTTTTGGCAAGCTTTCCTCAGCTAATATTGGCACTGGTATTTGGTTCTGTCGCAAAAGGTTTGCAGCGTATAGATAGTGATTTGGATATTGCGGTAGCGGCTAAGCAGGCGTTAAAAGCGAATGAAAAAATGGCTATAATTGCAGCCTTAGCAGAGAAAACGGGTCGTCCTGTTGATCTGATAGATTTAAAGGTAGTAGG
>CAIVQX010000175.1 GCA_903908165.1 uncultured Methylococcaceae bacterium
CAGGTATTTCGGGCAGTCATTAGCGGGGCTTTGGATAGCTTGAAATCGGTAATGGGCGATGCAGTTGCCATCGCAATGGATGTCATTGATGCCCACATAGAATGCTGGTTTTTGCAAGTTCTCCAACTTGACACTAGGACATTAAGGCTAGAAGCCCTGGAAACTAGGAATGAACGACTGCTATGCGGCTAAAAACGAACTCCGAAACTTTAGTAATAAAACTAAATTAACAACCGTCCCTCTATGATAATCTTCAAGAGGATTTTCATAGAGCTTTAGGAGTTGTCCGAATTAGTCTCCGTCAAATAGGTGATGAGCCGATTCAGTTTTTTACATGTCTGCAATTAACTAATATGGATTAAAAATCCTTATGAAACTGTCGATTCTATTTATTAAGCATTTTCAATATTTCTTCACGGATTAGGTTTTGTTTATTAATGTCTTCGATTGGCTGTAATGCTTGATCGGTGATATAAAAGATATCTTCTGCTCGGCTACCAATCGTGGAAATTTTGGCGCTGAGTAAGTTAACATTCTGATTGATAAAGGCGCGTCCTATTTTTGATAGAAGCCCTGCGCGATCAGTTGTGATAATTTCTATAATGGTGTTTCTACTAAAATCATCCCTTAAAAATTTAACACTGGTAGGAATAGGAAAATGTATTGCTTGTCTGGACTTTGATTGTCTATGTATGTTGATTTGGCTTTTTACTTCACCCTGTAAAAGGTTATTGCGTAGTGCAGAGCATATATGAGTTTCTCTGCATATTTCATTAATGGGTTTTCCATTTTGTTCTAGCACCTGAAAACTGTTTAGAACATAGTTGTCTTGGGTGGTCATGATTCTGGCATCAAGAATAGTTAAGCCCAATTGATCAAAAGTAGCGGTGCTTATTGAAAAAATGGGTCCTTTGTCTTTAGTATAAACAAAGACTTCAGCACTGCCGCGTTCAGGTTGTTGGCGCAGTAAAACCAAAGGCAGATTATCTTCGACCGATGATGCGATGGCAATTGTATGCCAAGAAATTTCATCTGCAGAGTAGCGTAAAAAATAGTCATCACTGGTATGTTGCCAAGCCAAGTCAATTGTTTCATCTGATATTCCAAGCTTAAGCAGTTCTTCCCTAGCTTCTTGTTTATTCTCACGTAAGCGCTCAGAAAGTGTGGCCGGATTTTGTAGTCCAAGACGAAGCGCTTTATGAGTGGCTGAATAAAGATCTTTAAGCAGTGAATCTTTCCAGTCGTTCCAAAGTTCAGGGTTGGTTGCACGAATATCAGCAACTGTTAGCAAGTATAAATGATTAAGATATTCGATTTTATCAACTTTTTGAGCAAACTCATGAATAACATCTGGATCGCTGATGTCTTTTCGTTGTGCTGTCATGGACATTATTAAGTGACTTCGAACCAGCCATGTAATGAGGTTGGTGTCATGTGTGGAAATGTCATGTTGAATACAAAAGCATCTGGCAATATCCTCGCCGATTGCGGAATGATCGCCTTTAAGACCTTTGGCTATGTCATGAAAAAGGGCTGCAATATATAATATTTCAGGTTTTGGAATAAGGTTAAAGACAGTGTTACACAGTGGGAATTCAGTTGCATGTTCTTCTAATGAAAAGCGACGTAAATTTCGAATAACAAAAAGCGTATGCTCGTCTACCGTGTAAATGTGAAATAAGTCATATTGCATACGGGCAACGATATTGGCAAAGCTAGGTAAGTAAGCGGCTAATAACCCATATCTATTCATTCGTCTTAGTTCATGTGTTAATCCGCGTGGCCTGCGAAAAATTTCAATAAAAAGACGGTTAGCTGTTTTATTTGCTCTAAACTCATCGTCTATTAAATGCAGATTATTTCTGATCAGACGAATAGTTGTTGCTCGGATGCCAAGGAGTTCTGGATTGAGCTGAAGTAGTAAAAAAACCTCCAGTAAGGCAAGTGGATGTTGTTCAAATATTGATTCATTGATAGCTTCAAGATAACCATTAATAGCAATAAACTTTTCATTAATTGGGGTTATCTTGCAGGGTTTTTCACCGGTAATAAAGCGCTCATTAAATAGTTGTAATAACATTTCATTGAGTCGTTCAAGTCCCTGTACTGTTTTAAAATAAAACTGCATAAACCGTTCGACATCTTGATTGTATTGTTGATTGCCTGAACTGAAGCCAAATTGTTCAGCTAGCTCTCGTTGGTAGTCAAAAATGAGCCTGTTCTCTGCTCGATCAGTTAAAAGGTGAAGTGCATATCTAATACGCCATAGTATATCTCGGGCAGAAATCAATTCGGCATAGTCGGATTCTGGTAAGAAACCATATTTAATTAATTCCTTGAGTGTTGATGAGTTGTAGTGGCGTTTAAATACCCAAGCGATGACTTGCATATCTCGAATGCCACCAGGACCTTCTTTAATATTGGGTTCAAGGTTATAGGCGGTGTCGTGGAATTTTGTATAGCGTAGTTGCTGTTCTTGCATTTTTGCTGAAAAAAATTGGTCAGACGGCCAAATTTTATCAGGAGCTATTCGAAGTTTAAGTGCTTCGTAAAGTGAAGTATTACCAGTAATTAGATTGATTTCCATTAGGCTGGTCATGATGGTTTGATCATTAATGGCTTCATTAACGCATTCGTTGATTGTACGAACGCTATGACCAGGTTTTAAACCTATGTCCCAGAGAAAAGTAAAAAGATTGGATAGAGCTTCTTGGTATTTGGTTCGGTCTTCTGAATCAAGGAGAATAATAATGTCAATGTCAGAATGGGGAAATAATTCCCTTCTACCATAGCCACCAACGGCACATAAGCTTAATTGTTTTGCGTAAACTCCGAGAAAGTAATCCCAACAGCAACTGAGAATTAGATCAATGAAATCTGATTTTTCTTTAAGCAGTTCAGACACGGACTGTTGAGGATCGAACTTGAGCTTTAATTCAATGTCTTTTTGTTTTAGCAGGCTTTTAAATTGCACAAGACTGTCTGGCAATTCGAAAAGTGCAATGGTGATATATTGGTTCAATGTGGTCACATTTCCTCTTTACGTAACGTTAATATCTCATAACTGTCGGCCGTTACTAAAATTGTGTGTTCAAATTGCGCTGAGAGACTGCGATCTTTTGTAACTGCGGTCCAACCATCGGCTAAAACCTTAACATCTCGTTTACCAATATTAATCATGGGTTCAATGGTTATTATCATTCCGGCATCAAGTTTAATACCCTCCCCAGCTTTGCCATAGTGAAGTATTTGTGGTTCTTCGTGGAATTTTTTACCGATACCATGACCGCAAAAATCTCTAACAACCGAATAACGATTGGTTTCTGCGTGTTTTTGTATCGCGTGGCCAATGTCTCCTAACGTAGCACCGGCTCTGACTTGCTCTATACCTAAGAACATAGATTCTTGAGTTATTTTGATAAGGCGCTTGGCGTGTTGACTGACTTCGCCTATGCAAAACATTTTACTGGTGTCGCCATGATAGTCATCTTTGATGACTGTAATGTCAATATTAATAATATCACCGGACTTGAGTTTTTTATCGCTTGGAATACCGTGACACACTGTTTGGTTAATGGAGGTGCATATTGATTTGGGAAAACCATGATAATTAAGGGGTGCAGGAATGGCTTTTTGTACTTCAACGATGTAATCATGGCAAAGTTTGTCAAGCTGGTCGGTAGTTATACCGGCAACGACATAGGGTTCAATCATTTCTAAGACTTCGGCAGCTAGTCTGCCAGCGATACGCATTTTTTCTATTTCAGTTGGAGATTTAATGATAATACTCATGATTTTGTGTATTCAGTTTTCAGTGTTGAGGGCTACAGTATTTTGATTTTTGATTTATACCCATTACCAGGGTAATTTTAACAGAGGTTTGCTTGTTGTAAGTAGCAAATTATGGTATAAAGTGAAGTTCATTTTTGTAAAAATACTCACGTTTATCGTCACGTTTGGTAGGGTGCTGACTTTATATTTAAAGTTGGTTACTAGACGGGATAGGCGGAGGCATAACCCAACTCGGATAAATAATCCGATTTTAAAACTTAGGAGAAATAAATGGCAGCAGTATCCATGCGTCAAATGCTTGAAGCGGGTGTTCACTTTGGACATCAAACTCGTTATTGGAACCCAAAAATGGCTACATATTTGTTTGGAGCCCGTAACAAAATCCATATTATTGATTTGGAAAAAACGCTTCCAATGTTTAATGACGCTATGAATTATCTGGGTCAGATGACAGCAAATAAAGGTACTATCTTGTTTGTTGGAACTAAAAAAGCCGCGCGTAAAGTCGTAGCGGAACAGGCTACTCGTTGTGGGATGCCTTATGTTAATCATCGTTGGTTAGGCGGTATGATGACTAACTTCAAGACCATCAAAAAATCAATCAATCGCCTTAAAGAATTAGAGGCGATGAAGGCAGACGGGACTCTTTATCAACGTTTTGGAAAAAAAGAAGCCTTGGGAATGGAGCGTGAATTGGAAAAGCTCGAGCGTAGCCTTGGTGGAATTAAGGATATGAAAGGCGTTCCTGACGTGATTTTTGTATTGGATGTTGGCTATGAGAAAAACGCTATTAGCGAAGCAAAAAAGTTAGGGATTCCAGTAGTTGGTATTGTTGACTCCAATAACTCACCTGAGAGAATTGATTATATTATTCCAGGTAATGATGATTCTATTCGTGCCGTCAAACTATACTGTGAAAGCGTTTCTGCAGCAGTAATGGAATCAAAGGCTACCGTTTTAGGAATGTCAGCAAAAGCAGATGACTTTGTTGAAGAAGCAGTAACAGAATAAAAATTAATTTAGTCTTTAAATTGTAGAGATTGAAAAAAATAAGGTAAAAAAACGCCTCCTAACGGGGGCGTTTTTACAGTTATAAAAAAATTAAGGAAACACAAAAATGAGTATTACTATTAATGCAGCAATGGTTAAGGAGCTGCGAGAAAGAACCAGTTCTGGCATGATGGAATGTAAAAGAGCATTGGTTGAAGCCAACGGAGATATGGAATTGGCTATTGAGAATATGCGTAAATCAGGTTTGGCGAAAGCTGATAAAAAATCTGGTCGTATTGCAGCTGAAGGCATTATTGGCGTTAAAGTAAGTGATTGTGGCAAAGCGGTAGCCATTGTCGATGTAAATTGTGAAACTGATTTTGTTGCTAAAGCAGATGATTTTGTAAGCTTTGTAAATAGCGTAACAATCGCTTTGTTAAATGCTGATGGGATTGAAACTGAAGAACAATTATTGGCAATGCCATTGGAAGGTGGTGTTACTGTAGATGAAATGCGTCGTGGGTTAATTTCGACGTTAGGTGAAAATATTACTGTTAGACGTTTTGAAAAGTTTAAAACAACTGAAGGTGGGACAGCTTGTTACCTGCATGGTAGTAAAATTGGTGTGATCGTTGAGTTGGCAGTATCAGATCAAGAATTAGGTAAAGATATTGCTATGCACATTGCAGCTAGCAAACCACAATTTGTATCGGAAGATCAAGTTCCTTCTGACATCATTGAAAAAGAAAAAGACATTTTCCGAGCATTGTCCTTAGAAAGTGGAAAGCCTGCAGACATCATAGAAAAAATGATTACCGGACAGATTAGAAAATTTCTTGCAGAAGTTACTTTGTTAGGTCAGCCATTTATTAAAGACGATAAAGTCACTGTTGGTGGTTTGGTTGCAAAGAAAGGTAATAAAGCTATTAGATTCATCCGTTTTGAAGTGGGTGAAGGTATAGAGAAAAAAGAAGAAAACTTTGCTGAAGAAGTAATGGCTCAGGTCAGAGGAAGCTAATATAATTTGCATTGGGTTGGCAGGTAATCTCTAATCCAATGTAATAAACGATGAATAAGGCTACTTACTTAATTCACTATTCAGATCTGATTTGTAGGACATTATGATGAAACCAATTTACCAGAGAATTCTGCTTAAGTTAAGCGGTGAAGCTTTAATGAGTGATGTTGGCGGTAGTATTGATGCTGATATAGTTAAACGTCTTGCCATTGAGATTAAAGAGTTATGTGATTTAGGTATTCAGGTTGGTTTGGTAATCGGTGGTGGCAATATATTGCGTGGAGCCGAAAAAGCTGCGGAAGGTTTAGATAGAGTAACCAGTGATCAGATGGGCATGTTGGCCACCGTCATCAACGCTTTGGCTATGCAAGATGCATTGGAAGCCGATGGCCAACAAGTGAGGGTGATGTCTGCACTTAAAATCAATCAGGTTTGTGAGGATTATATTCGTAGAAGGGCCGTTAGGCATTTAGAAAAAGGGCGTGTGGTTATTTTTGCTGCGGGTACTGGCAATCCTTTTTTTACGACTGATTCGGCGGCCAGTCTGAGGGCAATTGAAATAAATGCTGAATTGATGATTAAGGCAACTAAAGTCAAGGGGGTATATTCCGCAGATCCTGAGAAATATAAAGATGCAGTGTTTTATTCACGATTAACTTATGATGAAGCACTTGATCAGCGACTAAATGTTATGGATACAACTGCTCTGGTTTTATGTCGTGATAATAATGTGCCAATGCGCGTAATGAATATTTTTGAACAAGGAGCTGTCATGAGATTAATGATGGGCGAAGAAATTGGCTCACTTATTGAGCGAGGAACAAGTTTATGATTAATGATATTCAACAAGATGCGGCAACCCGTATGGGTAAGAGTATCGAAGCATTAAAACACGAATTCTCAAAAATTCGAACAGGTAGGGCGCACCCGAGCTTGTTAGATCAAATTAATGTTTCTTATTATGGAACTGATTCAGCATTGTCTCAAGTTGCAAATATTGCTGTTGAAGATGCACGAACTCTGACAATAACGCCATGGGAAAAAGGCATGGTGCAGGCAATTGAAAAAGCTATTTTGAAGTCAGATTTAGGTTTGAACCCTGCAACCAATGGTATGACTATTCGCATACCCTTACCTGCATTAACGGAAGAGCGTCGTCGAGCTTTGGTTAAAATCGTTAAGAATGAGTCTGAAAATGGACGGGTTGCTATTAGAAATATTCGACGTGATGCCAATTCAGCAATTAAAGAAGCCCAAAAGGAAAAGTTGATTTCTGAGGATGAAGCACATATGGCGGAAGAAAAAATTCAGAAATTAACAGATCAGTATATAAAGGATATAGAAAAACTATTGGAAGCAAAAGAGGCTGATTTATTGTCGATTTAATTGAGGGGTAATAATGTCAATTACTGGTCTTAATGATCTTAAACCTGACGATAATCCTCGTCATATAGCTATTATCATGGATGGTAATGGCCGATGGGCGGAAAAAAGATTCATGCCAAGAGCCATAGGCCATAAAGCTGGCGTTAAGGCAGTAAGAAAAATTGTAGAATATTGTGCAAGCCATGAAATTGAAGTTTTAACTTTATTTGCCTTTAGTAGTGAAAATTGGCGTAGACCAGAAGCCGAAGTTTCTCTATTAATGGAGCTTTTTATGCTGGCACTGCAAAGAGAAATTGACAAATTACATCGTAATAATATTTGTCTGAGATTTATTGGCGATAGAACCGCATTTTCTGAAAAGTTACAGCAAAAAATGTCGGAGGGAGAAACAAAAACTCAAGGAAATACTGCGTTGACGCTGGTGGTGGCGGCTAACTATGGTGGTCATTGGGATATGTGTCAAGCCTTTAACAATGTAGTAGAAAAAATGAACTCTGGTGAAATAAATAGGGAAGCGATCAGTGAACAATTGATTGAGCAGTATTTATCTACAGCCGGTTTGCCAGATCCTGATCTGTTCATAAGAACAGGAGGTGAACAACGAGTTAGCAATTTTATGTTATGGCAATTAGCTTATACAGAGATGTATTTTACACCCACTCTGTGGCCTGATTTTGATCAAAACATACTTAAGGACGCTATCAAAAGTTTCAAAAGTCGTCAACGACGCTTTGGTCACACGGGCGAACAAGTCCTTAATAAATCAATTATTTTATAACTTTACACTCATTATATAGCTCATAAAATGTTACTTAAAAGAATTATAACGGCTTTTGTTCTTGCCACTCTGATTGCACTTGCAGTGTTTAAGATACCTATGGAGTATTTTTCATTGTTAATAGGACTTATAACTCTCTTGGCGGCATGGGAATGGAGTTATCTTATAGGTATTACATCGCCAACCAAACGAATATTATTTTTGTTTAAATTGATTGTACCGATGTTAGCTATTCATTATTGGACATATATTCTAGAGTTATCAGCGCAAACGCTTGAGCTTAGTGTTCAGAGACTAGCGCCTATTGCTAAAGAGGCCAATCTTACGACTATTAGTACTTATTTAGAAACCGTTGATGTTCCAGATATTAGAACTTATTCAGGTGCATTGGAGTGGCTTGTTATACCACCTGTGCTGTTCTGGATATTAGTGATGATATTAATCAGGAATACTGCAGCTGGCGTTTTGGAGCTTAATTTAAAGCTTCGCAATAAGGAGCTTATTGGTTGGTTTGTTTTATTGTCGGCATGGATGTTCTTATCACGCCTGAGAATATTTTATGGTTCTGAAATGACTATGTATTTTTTCATTCTGATATGGGTAGCAGATATTTCTGCATATTTTGCAGGTAAAAAATGGGGTAAAACAAAGTTGGCACCAGTGATTAGTCCTGGAAAGACCGTTGAAGGAATGTATGGCGCATTGCTATCAGGCATATTAAGTGGCGCTTTATTAAGTCTAATATATGGTTTTCAATGGATGGTTGCTTTGGATTTTGTATTACTATCTGTACTGACGGTATTGATTTCTATTTATGGAGACTTGTTTTTTAGTGTTGTAAAGCGTCAACGTGGAGTTAAAGATAGTGGAACTTTATTGCCAGGTCATGGTGGTGTTTTGGATAGAATTGATAGTCTTGTTGCGGCAGCACCTTTCTTTTATGCTTGTATTTATTTTGTATACAGGTCAATTTCATGAAAGGCATATGTGTATTGGGTGCAACGGGCTCGATTGGGGTCAGCACATTAGACGTAGTGACGCGACACTCTGATCTATATAAAGTGGTTGCATTAACAGCCAATAAAAACATTGAGTTGTTATATGAGCAATGCCTTCAGCATCATCCTGAGTATGTGGTAGTCGTAGATAGTGAAAAGGCATTAGAGTTCAAGGAAAAACTCAAAAATTCATCAATTTCAGATATTAAGGTACTTTCAGAGAGCCAATCACTAGAGTTTGTTGCAACACTTGATAATGTTGACTCAGTCATGGCTGCAATTGTAGGTGCTGCAGGTTTATTGCCAAGCTTGGCAGCAGCAAAGGCTGGAAAAACAATCTTATTAGCCAATAAAGAAGCGTTAGTGATGTCTGGGGATATCTTTATGCAAGCTGTCGCAGAGTCAGGTGCACAGTTATTACCCATTGATAGTGAACATAATGCAATTTTTCAGTGTATGCCAGCTGGCTATAAATCAGGCATACTTGCTAAGCAAGCTAGACGTATTCTGTTGACTGCCTCAGGTGGTCCATTCCGTCAAATGCCAATTGCTGAAATGGCTAATGTGACGCCAGCTCAAGCTGTGGCTCATCCCAATTGGGATATGGGTAGAAAAATTTCTGTGGATTCTGCAACCATGATGAATAAAGGTTTGGAGATGATAGAGGCTTGTATTTTATTTGCAATGAAGCCAGATCAAATTCAAGTTGTTATTCATCCACAAAGTATTATTCATTCTATGGTGGATTATATTGATGGAACTGTATTAGCCCAAATGGGTAATCCTGATATGCGAGTACCCATTGCCTATTCAATGGCTTGGCCAGAACGCTTTGAATCAGGTGTTGAACCTTTAAATATTTTTGATGTTAGGCGAATGGATTTTGAAGAGCCAAATCTGGAGCGATTTCCCTGTTTAAGATTAGCCTACAAAGCTATTGATTTAGGTGGAATTATGCCAACTGTATTGAATGCAGCCAACGAGATAGCAGTAGAAGCATTTCTAAATGAACATATACGATTCACTGATATTCCACTTATCATTGAGCAGTGTATGGAAAAATTTGAGATTAGGCCAGCAAGTTCGCTTGAAATCATTTTGGATATTGATAATCAAGCTAGAGTAATATCTGAACAAATTATTAATAAGCTTTTTCATTAATGGATTTTTTACATACCTTTTTTTATTTTGTAATAACTATTGGTGTGCTGGTTTCATTCCATGAGTTTGGACATTTTTGGACTGCGCGTAAGGTTGGAGTTAAAGTACTTCGATTTTCAGTAGGTTTTGGTAAGGTTTTGTGGTCTTATCAAAAAAAATCAGATACAACAGAGTATGTTTTATCAGCCATCCCCTTGGGTGGATATGTCAAAATGGTTGATGAACGAGAGGGTGAGGTAAAAGAAGATGATTTTCCTTTTGCTTTTAATCGTCAACCCTTATGGGCCAGAATAGCAATAGTTGTAGCAGGGCCTGTTTTTAATTTAGTACTGGCTGTATTTTTATTTTGGTGTGTATTAGTTGCTGGTGAAACGGGTATAAAACCAATACTAGGAAAAGTAGAGCAGGGAACACTAGCAGCTTCAGCAGGTTTTAAAGAGGACGAAGAAATTATTTCAGTCGATGATAAGTTAACACCGACATGGACTGAGGCAATGGCGGTTATTTTCACTTCGGCTCTAGATGGTAATAAAGATATTAAGGTAACTGTCAAAGACCTTAATGACGAACAATCTAACAGGGTACTCAAGCTTTCTGGTAGTGATATTCAGAGTTCTGAAATATTGTATAAAAAATTGGGTTTTAAGCCTTGGTCACCAACTTTAAAACCTGTGATAGGGAATGTATTGCCTGAAAGTTCGGCATTAAGTGCTGGTTTATTAAAAGGAGATTTAATTTTAAGTGCCGATAACATTGTTATCAAAGACTGGCTGCAGTGGGTTGATATAGTAAAAAGTCATCCTAACGTCACTATTAGCTTAAAGATTGAGCGTGATGGTGTTGAGTTACCAATTAACATAACACCTAAAAGTGTTCAAATTGATCAGAAATTAGAAGGTAAGATTGGGGCTTCTGTTTCTGTACCTGAAGATTTAATAAAATCAGTAAGTGTTAAATATTCTCTGTCACCTTTGCAAGCAATACCAGTCTCCCTTGAAACCACTTGGTATTATTCAGTGACTACCATAAAAATGATGGGAAAAATGCTGATTGGTAAAACATCTGTAGATAATTTAAGTGGACCTATCAGTATTGCTCAGTATGCAGGTCAATCAGCTAGTATGGGATTGGTAGCATTTATGAAATTTATGGCTTTACTCAGCGTTAGCTTAGGTATTTTGAACTTATTGCCGATACCTGTTTTGGATGGTGGCCATTTATTATTTTTTATTATAGAAGGCATTAAAGGAAGCCCTGTTTCTGAAAAAATTCAAAGTTTTTTTCAACAAGTGGGTATGTTATTTTTAATGGGGTTAATGGCGCTTGCAATGGTTCTTGATGTACAGCGGTTATTTCATTAGCGGGTATTTGGGTTTTTTAAAATGAGAAAACAATGAATAAATGTATTAAGAGTTTAGCTGTATCAATATTAGCAATGACATTTTCAGTTGCATCTTATGCTGATGAGGCGGCTATTAGGCAAGCGATGACAAAATCTATGCCTTCTGTAAAAATTGATTCAGTCAAACCTGCTGTAGTGAAAGGACTTTTTGAAGTTGTAGTGGGAGCTAATATTTATTATGTTTCAGAAGATGGTAAATATTTATTCCAAGGGCGATTGGTTGACGTTGCTGCACGAAAAGATTTAACAGAAGAAAAGTTAAATGGTACGCGTAAATTAGCCATTGAAAAAATAGGCCAGGCTAATATGATTGTATTTAAGCCAAAAATTTCTAAATATACAGTGACTATATTTACTGATATCGACTGTGGCTATTGCCGTAAATTACATTCGGAGATTGATCAGTATTTGGCTCAAGGGATTACCATACAATATTTGTTTTTTCCAAGAGCTGGTAAAGGTTCAGATTCCTATAATAAAGCAGTATCAGTTTGGTGTGCTGAAGATCGAAATGCGGCTTTAACTGCTGCAAAAAAAGATCAAAAATTACCAGAGAAAACGTGCGACAATCCGGTTGATGAGCATATGCAGCTAGCTGCTGAATTTGATGTTAAAGGAACGCCGATGATTATTTCAGAGAACGGGAATGTTTATCCGGGTTATTTGCCAGCTAAACAGTTGGTTGAAGCCTTAGAAAGTGAAAAAAAACCGCAGTAGGATAAGATACAAAAGCATAAAATGAACCATTAGTAGTCACCCTATAAATTCGTAGTCAAAGTTTTCTAAGCGTATTTATAGGGATTTAACTCAAACTTTAATTTAATTCTCTAGAAATTATAAAGCAAACTAGTGAGTCTGTTTGATGCTTGCTTAATAGAACCCCATTCCATATCCACCCATTCCGTACCCCATCATATTCCAGTTCATATTTCCCTGATAGTTAATTTCAGCAGACATACGGTCTTCATCGGCTATATTTTTTTGTTCTTGCAGTAGCATGAAGTTTTGGTAAGATTGATCCAGTCCCCAATAAAAGCATTGGCAGTTATCAACGTCAGCATAGATGTAATAAACAACACCGTCTTTTTCATTAGGTGTTATTTTATCTTGGGGCAGTGATTTAAGATGTGCTAATTTTTCTGGCGTATCTGCAGGTTTCATTTTAAAACCAGCTGCGGTTAAAAGTTGTTCTTTATCTTGAATTTGTTGCGCTTGCATCATACTACAAGATGAAAGAAAACTACCTATTACTATAGCTTGAAAAATTTTTGTCGCAGATACTATAGTCGATTTTTTTGGTGTAATCATAAATACAGCTTCACTTTTTTAGTTGATATCGAAGATATAAAGTGTCAGCTAGCATTAGCTAACACTTTTAATATTTAAAGAGCTCGGCTTATCAATAACAAACCTTATATTAACTTCGGTTAGAAATTATTTACCATCTCCTATTAATGTAACTTCAATTCGACGATTTTTAGATCTACCGTCTGAAGTGTCATTTGATGCTGCAGGCTTTCTCTCGCCATAACCTTCGCCAGCAATGATATCAGGGTTAATGCCTTGATCCAGTAAGTACTGAACAACTACGTCGGCTCGTTTTGAAGATAACTCCAAGTTTGATGCAATACCTTGACGTTTTAATTTAGCACCAATTGGCACATTATCGGTGAAACCGTCTACAATAATTTTTGTTTCTTGTAACCCTGTTAGTGTAGGCACTAACTTATTAAGAATATCTTTGGAGTCTTTGTTAAGGGTATATCCTCCCTCAGAAAATAATACACCATCAAGCATGGTTACTTTTAACTCTCCTTTCAGAAGAACAATTTCCGCTTGATCATCATTAAATGCAGCTTGAAGTTGTTGATATTGAGCATTTAAATCATCGTATTTTGTTTGGCTAACGCAAGCACTTAATAAGAATAGTGACAGAGAAGAAACTGCAACGAGCGTTTGTTTTGAACATTTTTTCATGAAATTTTCCTTTTTTTAGGTCTAAAATCAGATTGTTATTGTTAATTTCCTTATTTGTATTATGCACTAAATAATTTTTGCATAATTAATATTATTTTAACCGATGCTTAGGCCAGTTAATTTATTTCGCATTACTGTCTAGGTGTTATATTACACTTAAACAAGTGAGCATATTAGCATGACTTATTAAGTTGTTTTGACTGTTCAAATTCAGCGGCATGGTAATTGTTTCGTATTTCATTCAGATCCACATGAGGTGGCGGTAATTTTAGGTTCATTTCATCGAGGGTGTCTGCAATTATCTCCGAAATTGCAAGGTCACGGAACCACTTGTGATTTGCGGGGATAATATACCATGGTGCATGCTGGGTACTTGTTCCTTCTAGTGCATTTTCGTATGCTTCAATATAGTCAGGCCAAAGTTTGCGTTCAGAATAGTCAGACGAGGAGATTTTCCAATTACGCGCAGGATCATCAAGACGTTGTTTGAAACGAGTTAACTGTTCTTCTTGGCTAATATGCAAGAAAAATTTTAGTATACGTGTGCCGTTGCATGAGAGCAGGCGTTCAAAATCATTAATCAATTTATAGCGATTATATAATTCTGGTTTCTCTATCGCCCCGTGAACGCGAACAACAAGCACGTCCTCATAGTGCGAACGATTGAATATTACAATTTCACCTCTACTGGGTGAACGCAAGTGAGCTCTCCAGAGAAAATCGTGAGCTATCTCGTCTTTACTCGGCTGCTTAAAACCAAAAACAGATGTACCCTGTGGGTTCATGCCGCTGAATAAATGTCGTATTACACCATCCTTTCCGCCTGCATCGAGCGCCTGTAGGATCACTAAAAGTGATTGATTGCCATCGGCATAGAGTAGGTACTGTAGCTTATCCATACGAGCAACGTGCTCTACTATTTTTGGTAGCGCTTTTTCATGGGATTCGTGTTTGTCTTTATAGGAGGGATCAATTTTGTATAGATTAACTTTTTCTCCTGGTTTGACAATCAAATGTTTACGATAACTCATTTTTTATTCCCTTGAAGTAGCCTTAAATAATCTATCGTTTATTGCTTGCCACAATTCAGATTCAGGGGGCTGTTCAATTAAAATAAGATCTAGTTGCAGACTATCTAATTCTCTTAAAGCGGCATATAAATTTTGTGCGTATGTATTTGCTTCTTTGGGCATATTAATAATACTGACTTGGCTATTAATATTTAGTTGTTGCTTGTAAGACAGCAGGCCAATTTTTTTACGATCGTAGCACAACTTTCCCACGATAGCTGGAAGAAGCTCTGACGGATATATCTTGGCTAACGTTGTCGGTGCGTAGTGAAGGGCCATCATTCCAGGTGCACGTATCTCAGTTTGTTGTGAATTTATTGATAATTCGGTGTCTAAAAGGGTCTCAATTTCCAGTCGAGTAATATGTCCAGGTCTTAATAATGTCGGATTATCTCCACTTAAATCAATAATTGTCGATTCTACGCCCACCTGACAAGACCCTCCTTCAAGTATAAAATCGACTTTGTTTCCTAGTTCTGCTTTAACATGATTGGATTGGGTGGGACTAATTCTGCAGAAACGATTAGCTGAAGGGGCTGCAATTCCACCGTTAAAAGTTTTCAATAGGGCTAATGCGATGGGATGATTAGGCACACGTAATCCCACGGTATCTTGCCCACCTGTCACTTCAAGAAGTACACCCGGTTGTTTGTTTAATATCAATGCAAGCGGACCTGGCCAGAAATGTGTCGCCAGTATTTTCGCTGCTTCAGGTATATTTATAGCCCAGTCATTCAATTTATCAATATTGGAAATGTGAACGATGAGAGGGTGGTCGGCGGGTCTGCCTTTGGCTTGAAAAATACGGTTAACTGCGCACGGATTAGAAGCATCAGCGCCCAAGCCGTATACAGTTTCGGTTGGAAAGGCTACCAGACGACCTTGTTGTAATAATTGGGCGGCATGCTTGATGTCAGCATTATTTGCAGGCAGTATGCTCATGTCCTAGCTCCCTGATTATGTTGCCGCAATATAACAGATGATGAGTTGACGGTGACATTTATGAGTAATTGATTGGAATAATAAGTAGGTCTTCAATGTATTCTTTCAATTTAGGAATATGAGAGGACATTAAGTCCTAGGTTAACTAGTAATCAATATTGGGTATTCTAAAGGATGTATCCGTATTAGTGTAGCAATCTAATGCATAAATTTAACTAATGGGTAATCAGATCTGTAGTTTATCGATGAGTAGTGCAAAAGCATTGGGATTCTCAGTGTCAAGAGTTATAACATAATCTTGTTCTTCAATTGACAGACCTTGAGCGAATTGTAACTGTTGCTGAAGAACTTTAATCGTTGCGTCGGATACGTCATCTTGACGTTTGTCAATACGTGCACATAATTCTTCATAAGACGCTAACATATCAAGAATAATAAATTTTACTTTGTATTCCATAGCGAGTTGCCGAAACATATTTCTTTGTTCGTTTTTTAGGAAAGTGGCGTCAATAATTGTTGAAAAACCTGCTTGAATTAAAGTTTTCGCAGTGTTGGCAAGATATAGATAGAGGTTGTCAGTTATTTTTTGGCTGTATAGTTCACTGTGATTATTTGCAGGCGTTTCGTTATCAAAAAGTCGCTTACGTTCTATATCGGATCGTACTTGTATAGCCCCAATTTTTTCGGCAAGTCGGCCACTGTAGGTGGATTTACCGGAACCGGAATAGCCATGAGTAATTATTAAGGTGGTTGATGTTATTTGAGTGCAGCGATGGGCTAGATTGATAAAGCGGGCATAGCGTAAATTCTCTTTATCTGTTTGCTGTAATAAAGAAACTTTGGCACTGACCAGGGCACGGTAAACCAGATAATATCTTAATACGGCAATGCCATGATAATCACCGGTATTTTGGAAATAATGATTAAGCAAACGGTAAGCATAATCATCAAAGCCAAAGTACAGGAGATCAATAAATACAAAAGCAACTTCACTTATTATATCTATCCAGCGCAAAAGAGGATTAAATTCGATACAATCAAATAGAACTACCTCTCCGTTAATAAGGGTCATATTGCTTAAATGTAAATCACCGTGGCATTCTCGAATATAGCCTTGTTGTTTTCGTTGTTGCATTACCTCAAAACAATTATTCCATTCGGTATTTCCCCAGAGTTGAATTTTTTGAAGTTGGTGTTTTTGTTCTTCGTTGACTAATAAGGGACTAATATGATCAAAATTTTCATTAAACCAATATTTAATATCATTAGGATGTCCATAAATGGATGTCACCTCGGCTTTGTCGATAAGGAGATGAAAATTGGCAATTATGTTAGCAAGTTGGTCAATTTCAATTGCCGTTAATTGACCTCTTTCGGCGTATTTGTTTAATGTTAATCCCGCAGGAAACTGTACCATTTTAACAGCGTATTCTATAATTTCGCCGGTTCCACCCATTTTGGGTTGCATAATATTACCTGTAATCGGTATGACTTCGAGATACAAGTCAGGTGCTAAACGGCGATTAAGTCTTATTTCTTCGTGACAAAAAAAATGTCGATTTTCTAAAGTGGAAAAGTTCAAGAAACCAAAATTAACTGGTTTTTTGATTTTGTAAGCATAATGACCCGTTAAGAGTACCCAAGAAATATGGGTTTCCAGAACACTAACAGACGTTACCTTATGTTGATAGGCATTGGATTTAGTTAATCCCTTGATCAATACAGAAGTTCTGTTACGTGGCATGAGTTGTTACACGTTAGTTATACTTAAAGCCGGAATTAACTGATTTAGCATGGTGTAAGTATAAAGCATCTGTACAATTTACCATTGATTTAATGGATACTCAGCTTAGTGATTTTTTAGTTTTAAAAAGCTTCTGGAGCAGTATAGATTAGATTTTCTGGGTCAGATGTATTTTAAATCTTATTACTTTTATTAAATTTAATTGTTAAGGTTAGCTACTCTCCCATATTTTTTAAAAGTTTTGGTAGCTCATAAACACCCTAAAATTTTGTTTATTTTTTGAATGGAAGGGGGGGAGTAAGCTTTGAGATAGATCAATTTTGTGTAAAGTTTTAACATATTGATTTCTTAGCTGGAGTTAATTAATTTAATATTAACAAGAGTTATGATAAAGTTCATGCGGTGATGTAACTAATTAAATATTCTATATCTAGGTAGTTGCAGCCCTAATAAAAATAACTATAACGAGAGGTATACATGAAATTTTTACAAAATGCTGTCGTAGCTACTACATTGGTACTTTCTTCAGGTTTTTTTTCGACTACTGCTACTGCCGACATCTGTTTAGGTATGGCTTGTATGTATAACAGAATGACTCCAATTGAAGGAATTGATGCTACTTTAGGTCAAATTGATGAGGCATTAAAAGCTATTCAGCTTAGAAATAGTGGTGGTGCAGCAGATAAAGGTAAAGAGGGAAACGATGTCATTATTGATGATATTAAAGAAGCCTTAAAGTTAACCAAAGAAATCAATGCCAATGATAAGCTTGACCGTAATCGTAACCGAGCTAATGATTATCTGAAAAAAGCACGAACAGCCGTTCAAAATAATGATCTTGTTGCAGCAAGTGAACTTTTGAAAGAAGCTCAGAAACGTTTTTCTGACCTTAAAGGCATGATTGACTTAACTCAGGCCGATAGGGCATCGCAACAGACACACATGTTAAACCGTATTTTGGATACGCCAGATCCAGTAGCTGGTAGTCGTAAATAATTTTTAACTTCATTACTATGAAATAATTGGGATCACAATAAGTATAAAATTTGAATTGCCCCCAATTATTTCTTATAAAGTTATTTTTTTTGTTCTTAAAGCTAAAGTTTCGGAGTTCGTTTTTAGCCGCATAGCAGTCGTTCATTCCTAGTTTCCAAGGCTTCTAGCCTTAGCGTCCTAGTGTCAAGTTGGAGAACTTGCAAAAACCAGCATTCTATGTGGGCATCAATGACATCCATTGCGATGGCAACTGCATCGCCCATTACCGATTTCAAGCTATCCAAAGCCCCGCTAATGA
>CAIVQX010000176.1 GCA_903908165.1 uncultured Methylococcaceae bacterium
TAAAGTGGCCTCTGATGGTAAAAGTAAAAACACTTACGGTTATAAGGCTCATCTCAATGTCGATGAAGAAGGACTGATTAAAGCGATGAATTACACAGCAGGTAATGTACATGATTCTACTCAATTCACTAGGTTACTGGATGGGAATGAATCTTCTGTTTATGCAGATAGCGCTTATCAAAGTCAAGTACACAGCGAATGGTTATCAACTCGTGGTATAGATAACTGTTTGATTAAGCGTGCTTATCGCAATCGACCTTTAACAAAAGAAGATAAGACATTTAACCAAATACAGTCGCGTATTCGAAGTACAGTAGAACGCGTCTTTGGCTTACTTAAACTCCATTACGCCATGGGTAAAGCCCGATATCTTGGTTTAGGTCGAAATCGCACACGCGTAGAAATCATGTGCGTAGCGCATAACATTAAACGCGGGTTATCCATCAAGCAGGAGAAGTACGCCTAAAAAGGCGAATAAAGGGGGGAATACCCCTTTTTATGGTGATAAATCAGCTTAATTTGCGAGTATTTTTGCAAATTAAGTTTAAAAATTAACTTTAGGCTAATAACTTAGAAATATTGCCTAATCAAGCAAAGATCTCTTTACATTATTTAAATTCATAATCATGACTCTTAACTAGTTAGTAAATTAGTGTTTAATTTCAATTGCATCCAAACTTTTTACCCTATGTCAATCCTACGATAGACGGATAAGCTATTGAAAGCGAATGTAAATTCCATTCATAAGATAATAATACCACATAAAAAATGTTTATTAAATATCCTATAAATTATCTGATATAGTGCTTTAAAACCAATTTCTTGTTTATTCCTTTAAAATGTTTTTTTTTCGTACAGCGTTCTTATTTATTATTTCTAACCTAGCATTTGCGGGCTCAGAACAACTCTTTGGTACATGGGGCACCGTCTTTATTAATGGTAAATTTGCAAAAGATTCTAATTGGATTTATCACGTAGATATTTCATTAAGAAGTACTCAGATGCATCAGAATGCTAACGGTGGACAAGGTTATACACTTGGGTCGGTAATCACTCACAACGGTATAGGATACCGAATTAATAAAATGAACTCTGTATTAGTAGGCTACGCATTTCAATTTTCTGAAACTCCATATGCTAGATTTGACACTTACGAAAACAGAACTTGGCAACAATACCTTAATCTCTACAAAACTAATTATTGGGGAGATTTTTCAAATCGCTCCAGATTTGAACAAAGAACTATTACTGCAAAATCAGGCACAGGATTACGATGGCGACAACAAATAAAATGGATGTATCCCCTTAACTCTAAGTGGTCATTTATTACATCAGAAGAGTTTTATACCAATTTAAACACTCCTGGTTGGGGGCCAGTTCAAGGCTTTGACCAAAATAGAGTTTTTGTTGGGGCAGGTTACAATTTCGACTCAACTTATAGGGTCGAAATTGGCTATATGAATCAATATATTAATAGGGGATTGGTTAATGACTTAATTAATCACCAACTTTCTTTAAATTTATATATCAATATTCCTGACTAAAAAATCAATAACTGCTCCACTATAGGGTTTATTTAGAGCGATAATTTGCCGATCGAAAGCTGGTGTTTCACGACCCTATATCAGCCATCTATTTATTTTAAATTACTTGAGCCCTTTGCACGAACCCAGTAAAAAAAGTATTAATAATTAGATAAGTTTTCGAATAGAATTGCTTTTATTTATGCGGTATTCAAATGATCAAATGTACAGGAACTTAGACAACGATTAATAGATTGTTTGTTAAAATTTGAAGTAAATAAATGGAAATCAAAAAAGCAAATAACATAAAAGGACTTCCCAAGTTGGGTTTTATCGTTATGTCTTATAGGTGTCTTTTCAGGCTGTACAACTGTTGATTCGGCAAATAATGGTATTAAAGTGTTGACGGTTTCATCTGCACCTAACACTGGATTTATCGAGCAACCTGATCAATAGAGTAAACGAACTGATCTTTTTATATTAAACCGAAAACATAAAAATGAAATCCAATATTCCACAATGATTATTCTAACTTTATACAAAATTGAAATTGCTAAATCTAGCGTCTTTTCGTCATATCGAATAGGTTTATTATTGGTTTTTCTGTTGACTGGCTGCGCCCCTCCTATTGGCATCAGCAAGGTAACGCCTGTAGAGTCTTATCAAATTGCAACAACAACGCCTCTTTCTAAAGTGGGGACGCTAAGCAACAAAACTAAATCCGTATTGCATCGTTATAATTTGCTGGAGGTATACGATTCAAATTCTCAGCAAGCCTTGCTCGATTTACACAAAACAGCCTTAACAGACGATAGACGAGATGTATTATTTGCATTGGCA
>CAIVQX010000177.1 GCA_903908165.1 uncultured Methylococcaceae bacterium
GGCAGTTAGAACAAACAATACAACCTTATGTTCATCTCGATGGTGTGCCGTCTTCGTGGACTCTTTCTCTCCATAATCGTTATTCAAGATCAGATATTATTACAGCAATTGGTTATGCCAATGCAATTAAACGACCTGCATTTAGAGAAGGTTGCTTAGCTATAGCAGAGTACAAAATAGAGTTAATGTTTGTAACACTGGATAAAAGCGAAGGTTTTTCAGATCGCGTTCAATACCATGATTATGCAATTAGTCCCAAACTCTTCCATTGGCAATCTCAAAATGCTGCCAGTGCAACTAATAAAACTGGACGACGGTACTTAGATAGCATTGCTAAGCCTGTTGCCAATGACTGGAAGTTTTACTTGTTTGTACGTGAAAACAATGACTCGTTTTTTGCAGCGTTGGGTGAAGTTTCGTTAATTAAAGCAGAAGGCGAGCGACCTATTTCAATTACATGGGAACTAAAGAATGCAATGTCAGTTGAATTATTTAGACATTTTTCCATATTGAGAGCAGCTTAAAGAAATTATATTCTTTATGTACCCATCGTTCTTTAAAAGACAATCATGCCAATGACCAAAAAGTGATACAGGCTTTACTTGTGGCTGGATGGCGTGTGGGTACGATTTGGGAGTGTGCCCTTCGTGGAAAAAACATGACTATTGAGGCGGTACTAAACTCAATTAAAGAATGGTTAAACAGTGACCGATTATTTCTGGAAATAAGGGGCTGAACTTAAAACAGGCTTTACCGAAAGGTATCCGACATAACAAACCTAAGTGTTGCATTATCGATATGTTGATTACTTTTGTATGTTGCCATGACTTAATGTTGTGGGAATAAAGCCTTCATGGGCTAGGGCATGAACAACACCACGCATTAAGTAACTGTTGCTAAAGCCGATAGTATATTGTCGCGCACCCTCTTTAATGGGCTGTAACATATTTCGTTCAACCAGTTTTTTAATTTGATAGGTACGTTGGGTAGCCGTCATGGTCGGCATGGCAGCAGCCAAGTCAGCCGCTTTTGCGACACCGCTTTTAGCGGTGATATGTAATATTTTTTCTTCCATTGCCGTAATATGCTCTCTTTCTCTGGCATACGTCAGTGCAGGCCCAAGAATTCTCCCACTAAAAAAGCTAAAATCCGTCAACTGATCAACTTTACGCAATTCATCCAAAATACCTTGCAAGACATAAACACACCATGACTCTAAAGCGTCCGGTAAGCCTTTATCTGCGTATGCCAACATCGCGTAATACCGATCCCGATCATTACAAAACACCGCCGTTGGATTGAGCACCCGTCCACCGGCTTTAACATTAAAACCATATTTAATGAGAAGTGCGTAAGTTAACAGCCTGACCACTCGGCCGTTACCATTACCAAACGGATGTATCCAGCCAAAACGATGATGCGCCAAAGCCACTTTGATCAAATCATATTTGGGCGGATGATTCTCATTAATAAAACCTACCAACGCCTGCATATACTCAGGCACTTGCACAATATCTGGCGGCAAATGTTCAGACTGGGCAATTTGCACCGGCTTAAGCCGGTAAGCGCCTGGTGTGGCATCGCCTTCCCGCTCCAGATCTTTTACTGTAATGGCATGTAACTCACGAATAAAGTGCTCGGTCAAGCTATCACCCGAATGCATGCTGTCTTCGACATAGGCCATAGCCGCCTCGATATTTTCCATTTCTCGCAACTGATCAGTGGGGGCCTGTTTGGAACCTTCCAATTTACTTTCCACATAATCAGCCAAAGTGGTGTGATTCCCTTCTATTCGAGCAGAACCCAAGCTTTCCAACATATGAAAGATACGTTTGAGCTGAAAAAAAACCTGCGGTGGCGTGGTGCCGCCCAGTTGCAACCGACGCAAATGTTCCAATTCTGTCAAAACGTCAACCAACGGTGAATCAAACGAAGGATTGATCAGACTTAAATCGTGGTGATTAAACGTAGGCAGGGGCATTATTTTCTATACTGGTTATTTTATATATCTTTAATTTAACACTATTACTCTAAATTATTCAATAGATTAACTAACAGTCAATAGTAAATTATCTTTAAATAGAACTAGAAATATCTCTAAGCATCTGGTTTTATAACTTTACGCTTAGTTGTTTCTTTGTGTAGCCCTTTATCTCGCCTTAAGACAAGATAACGCTTGCTAGTATTCTAACCGTTCGCTTTCTGCTTCACTATCCCTGCTAATTTTTTAAAACAAGCAAAAGCGCGTTCGCCACTAGGCAATCCGCCCTCCCCTTGTCAGGGTCAGGCGGCTTGGTATTAGCTTATTTAAAGCACACCTGCTAAAGGGGGCGCTTTGCTTTCAGCTAAATAAACGATAGGGCTGTTTTTTTATCTGAACCCTTGACAGGCTTTGATTGCACACATTTTACTAGTAAAAATAATCGTCATTTTACTATCAATGCTATGTTTTGTCGTCACGCTGTCAACACTGCGGCCATGTGGTGATTGGCTCGGTGGTTAGATGTTGCGGAGAATGTGGCGGGCTCTTAATAGAGGCAAAACAAACCGATGAAGAGTGGATCGTCTGCGATTTTGAGGACGTGCCCTCAGAATTTGTCGGCGAATATGACTTATCGGCTGATTTTTTTGCTTATTCAGAGTTTATGGGTAATACGCATTTGGACATCGATGTTATTGATGCCGGGCTTTATTTAGGTTTGGATCTCTTGCAAATCGAAGAGGCTTATCGGGGCCAATATAATTCAGATACTGATTTTGCGGAACAGTACGCGGAAGAAACGGGCGCAGTAGATAGCTCGCTTGCCTGGCCGTATTTGTGTATCGATTGGGATTGGGCAGCACGCGATTTGATGTATGACTTTTCAGAACACGATCATCATTATTTTTATAGGCACTAAATAGAGTAGCCGCAGTCGCTTGATGGCGGCTGCATTCAAACACCGCATGTATAAAGAGCCCATCATGAAACCGATACAAAGTATTTTAATGAACGGTAAAAATACCACCTAACGCGTCAATGTAATCAAAAATAAACCGGATATTAACACGGGCTGGTATTAATTTTCACATACGTTAAACCCCCTATTTCTACAACGATTAAAAGGTGCACCATGAATACACTGGATCTTCTAGAGGCGGCAGATTTTTTACTGATGAATGCCGAAGTCTTGCGGCGCAAAGCTTGTAAAGGCGACGTTCCCGGCCGAAAAACCGGAAAAAGATGGGTATTTATAAAAGAACATCTTGCCGATTGGGTAAGTGGCCGTTATCCTGAGCGTGGGCAAGGCTTGCGCGTGATTGATGGTGGCTTAACGACAACTGGAGTTATAGAAACATGTCAATCTACAAACGCAAAGATACGTGGTGGATTCAAATTACCACAGCAAACGGAGAGCGAATACAACGCTCTGCTGGGA
>CAIVQX010000178.1 GCA_903908165.1 uncultured Methylococcaceae bacterium
CGAAACTTTAGATATAACAACTGAAATGTTAATAGATGCAGTGACCTCAGGTAATGAAATCCTGCCCTATGATTAGTTGATGAATGGCTATAACAAATAATAAAAATAATAAATAGTTACTAATTTAAAGTCGGATAGAACAATGATTGCACCTAATGAATTAACAGAAGAAGCGTTTCATTTATATAAAAATATCTCAGAGTTATCTAAAAAACCTAAGATCAGCCGTTATCAG
Source organism: uncultured Methylococcaceae bacterium (assembly GCA_903908165.1). Lineage (GTDB taxonomy): Bacteria > Pseudomonadota > Gammaproteobacteria > Methylococcales > Methylomonadaceae > Methylobacter_C. The sequence goes on from CAIVQX010000178.1 coordinate 236, forward strand.
GAAAAATATTTTGCGTGTCTGGCTGATAAGTGTTTGAAACGCTATGAGCGAAGATTAATGAAGTGGTTGGGCGGTAAGTAAAACTTAATTAACGACACCCTCAATCGTTAACATGAACTATTTCACCTAAGTATTTGACTGATATTACCTTATAGAGTTATCCCCAGAATCTGTGGATAACTCTGTGGAAAATTAATAACTTTAATAGCTAACTGACTAATCTGCAGTCAATTTTCTTAGATTGACTAAAAACTACGCAATAATAAAAATCAATGACTTATAATTTTTTTATTAAATTATTGGCTAATTTAGATAGGGTTATACTCTATTGCAACAGCAGAAAATGAATTGTGCACAAGTCCTGTACTAAACTAATTAGGTTTCGATATTGTCAAGAAAATAGTTGAGTGTTTTTACTAAAAAAGTTCTTTACAAGATAATTGCTTAAGCAGTTACCTAATATTACTTCACAGTAATTATGAATATTAGTTACGGATAATCAGCACCGGTTTTTACTGTCCAATGTTCAGGTATGCTTTTTTACTCCGTCGAGTTGCAAGATAGTGCCGCTAAAAAGCGACAATTTTTCAAAATCCCCGAAAAAAAAGTGGCAAAAAAGGTGAAGCAGGTGCGAGTGGTGACGATAGTGTTCAATGTGACACCACCTTTAACCGCTTCACCACTTTCTTCTTGCCGGGTTTGGGGAAATGTCTGCGAGGTATTTTTTCTACTATTTTTCAAAATTGCCGACATGAAATCTGGTCAAATGTCTTCAGCATTTTTATCATCAGAATTCACTCTTTAATCAATATATCCAAAGCTGTTTGTCTTTGGCTAACATCCTGTTGTCGTATTGCCATGGTCAATGCTTTTCGGGTGCCGACAAAGACAGCCAAAGTTTTTGCCCTCGTTAATCCGGTATAAACAAGATTACGATACAGCATCTTAAAATGTTGGGTAAGAATAGGAATAATAACCGCTTTAAATTCGCTGCCCTGAGACTTATGAATCGTAATCGCATAAGCAAGATCAAGCTCCATAATATCCTCTTTTTTATAGTTTACTACTCTGTGGTCCGGATAAAAAGTAACCACGGCAGTCAATACTTCATTATCGATACTGACGATTTTGCCAATATCGCCATTGAAGACATTCAGATCGTAATTATTGCGGCGATGAATTACGCGATCGCCTTCTCTGAATATACGTTCTCCTATTTTTAATTGACACTTATTTTCACTGGGCGGATTGGCTTTTGCTTGTATAACATGATTGAGATTTGCAGAACCCAGACTGCCACGAGTCATGGGAGTTAAAATTTGTATTTCTGTATCTTGTCCATGGTATTTGGGTATCCATTCAAGATAGAGCTTAACCACTGTATCAACAGCAGATAGCGCATAATGCAATGAAGACCAAGGATGTATTTTCCTCACAACAGTTTTCAGCGCATCAATCTGAGCTTCGGTCTGTGTCAATTGCTCGATATCGACATGTTTGAATTTATCAGGAATCACAAAATCTACTTCATAAGGAGATTTGATTTCTTCATCTATTCTGTATTCGAAAGGTGACTCTTGGGTCGTATTTGCAACCAGATTCTCCAATTCCTGTGTTTGCCAATCAAAATGACGTTTCACACGGGTAATAAAACTCAGTTGCTCTTGCGTCGCCTCATCCGAATCAATAAATAAACAATCTACCTTTGTTTTCCAGAGGTCTGGATTTTTAAACGGTGAACCGATGCAAGGTGTTTGTCCTTTATTTATCTGATGCGCATATTGGATGATTGAGGAAGCCTGCGCCTGACGAAACACCTGTGTTAATCGAAAGCAGGGGATCACATTGGAAGCTATCATATCTTTAAGGACGTTGCCTGCACCTACAGCGGGTAATTGATCCGGATCGCCGATAAACAAGACCTGGCAGGTGTGGGGAATCGCTCTTAATAAAGAGGCCGTCAAACTGATATCCAACATGGAACATTCATCGACAATCAAGAAATCGGCTTGTAATTTGGAATTTTCATTCATCTGAAACTCACCGCCTTTCCATTCCAGTAATCGATGGATAGTCTTGGATTCCCTACCAATCACTTCGCCCATTCTTTGCGAAGCACGACCGGTCGGGGCTGCCAATAAAACGGATTTTTTCATGGCCTCCAATAGCCGAACAATCACCAAAGTTGTCGTGGTTTTACCGCAGCCAGGGCCACCGGTCAATATAGAAAAACGGTGTTGCACAACACTTTTTACGGCATGAGCTTGTTCATCACTTAAGGCGATATGTTTGTTCTGACAATAAGTAATAATCCACTGGGCAATTCTTTCAGGTTCACTGGCAACAGACCCTTTCATTTCCCGCAATATCGAAGCGACAGCGGTTTCATCATAAAAAAGACTCTTTGAGTAATAACCGATGATATCAACATTATCTTTTTTGAGGTGTCGGGTACACAATAGTCCGTCTTGTTTCATTAAGACAAGATACTCTTTCAGCCGCTCATTTAGATTTATGTCAATGAGTTCAATGATACCGGCATTAATCTGTGACTCGGTCAGATAACAATGACCTTGCTCACGACTGGCCGCCAATATCTGTTTGATGGCCGCAAGCATACGCGGCTGGCTGTTTTCTGATAGACCCATGCTCAGCGCCACTTTATCGGCCGAAAAAAAGCCAATCCCGTAAATATCATTCGCCAGTCGATAAGGATCTTCGGTGACCATCGCGATCGCTTTATCGCCATACTCTTTATAAATGCGCACAGCAAATAAAGTGCTGATACCATGGCCTTGAAGAAACATCATCACTTCTCTAATAGCACGATGCTCAGTCCAGGCCTGTTCAATCATGATCAGTTTCTTTTGAGCTATGCCGGGGACTTCAGTTAAGCGATTAATGGCATTCTCAAAGATATCTAAAGTCTCATTTTGGAAATATTTAACAATCTGCTTTGCAGTTTGTGGTCCAACACCCTTAATGAGACCCGAACCCAAATATTTTTCAATCGATGCGGTCGTGGCCGGCTTCTTTTCAATGGCTTCGGTAGCTTTAAATTGCCGTCCGTATTTATGGTCAATAATCCATGCCCCACGAAACTCCATGGTGGCACCGGCAAAGACTTTGGTCTGATGAATTGTGACGGTTTCTTGTTGCTGGGGTGATTGAAAAGGTTGAACACGCAAAACAGACCAGCCCGTTGAAGGATTGTGATAAGTCACTCTGTTGACAATACCTGTCAAAACTTCGGTAATGGTATGCACGGTCAGTTTATGAACTTGTCATTTTCAAGGGAGTGGAGACTGCAAAAGGGTTATTTTGAATTCGAAATTATATTTTCGCCTATTTGAAAAAATTAGTTACTTCAAAATAACATTTCATGTTTGAATTTATAGAGCAACTCGTCAACCTTACTGTGCGAATTTCTGAAAAATTCAGGCGTCGGGGTTTGCAAAAAGTCAGAAAAACCTTCTAGGGTCGAAAGATTTTCATGGGTGATTTTACTGAAGCCCATTTTCCAATCGGGGTAATAACGTTCTTCGATTGGTTTTCTATAAATGAGAGATACGTTGTCGTGTCTTGCGTCTTGTTTGATAAGGTTAAACAAATCGTTGACCATTGTTTCTTCGCCTTCCAGCACCTGCATAAAAAAGGGGTCGAGGTAAAGTAGCATGCCGGTGACATTTCTGGTTTCATTTTTCTTTCTGGTTTTATTAAGTAAATCTCGCAAATCATCCTCGGATATTTTTTGAGATGCAATGCTCGTATAAACAAGACAATATAGTGACATTTTAATTATCCTCACGCCTATAGGGTTATTTAATTTTTACACCTGAATTAACACACATTTTTCAAATTACCCTGACAGAAAATGCTTAAAATACGCTCCATTTTTTCTATTAAAGGGTGTTTTGCTCATTAGTCAATAATTGACGTTTTCGCAAATAAGGGTAAATATAATAAAGAATAGATAAAAAATATAATAACTAAAATATCTAATGAAGAAATTTACTCTCTTTTTAAAATCAATATTTCTCCCTAGATGCAGGTTATTTTGGATAACATCAGCTAGCGAAGCTGATTATGAAATACTCAATCACTGTCAGCATACCCTGTGTTTCTTTTAGGCATGGAATTATTTATGGGATTGATGTATGCCAATGCAGGGGAATGGTGGGTGCATAAATACATACTGCATGGATTAGGGAAAAATGAAGGTAGTTTCTGGGGCTACCATTTGCATGATCATCATAATGTCTGCAACCATAACAATATGCTTGATCCGATTTATCAAAAGCTACACCTAACGCCCACGAATACTCATAGCAAAGAACTTTTCGTATTACTGTTTATAGTGTTGCTACATGCTCCTATCTTGCTGATATTCCCTTTCTTTACATTTACTGTCTATGGGTCTCTAGGACTGTATTATTATAAGCACCGCAAGGCTCATTTAGACCGGAAATGGGCTAGACAACATTTGCGATGGCATTACGATCACCATTTAAGTGGCAAGCACAACGCCAATTGGTGTATCACTTGGCCATGGTTCGATTATATAATGGGAACCCGAGTTAAATGTAAGACGTTGGATTGATTAAGTAAAATATTATTCATTTTATATAAACAAAAATAATAAACGTAAGTTGGTGTTACTTTATCAAAGTAAATCTATTTTTAATTAAAATAATGCCCAAGATTATGCTTTAAAATTGTTAAGGTTTCTTATGTGAGGGTAATATAGATGATTGATTCTAATGAGGGGGGTGAACAGAAGTTTTCTTTACAGCCTGAAGACAATAAATTGAAAATACTTGTAACAGGCGGTACTGGTTTTATAGGCAATGAACTAACGAGATGCTTATTGGATAAAAGTTTTCATGTGACCATACTAAGCAGATCTCCTGACTTGGCTAAAAAGCATTTTGGAATCGACGTTAATGTAATAGGTAATTTCGACGAAATCAAAGCTGACGATATCTATAACATTATCATTAATCTAGCGGGTGCACCTATATTTGGTGCTCGTTGGAGCGATAATCGTAAAAAAATCCTTCGCGATAGTCGAATAAAATTCACCAACAACTGGTCGCTTGTTTATCTTCTATGACCATTAAACCTGAACTCTTAATTAGTGGTTCAGTAATTGGTTTTTATGGGGATCAAGGCGGTACCATATTGACAAATAACTTTTTAACTTCAAAGTAGTTATAAGTATTTCCGAAAATTAATTCCTATCAAATTCCATTTATCTGCTTTATTTAAGCATTAAAACAACTTTTAGGTGCATTATCGAACAGCATATTGCATTCAGCCTCCAAAATGCCTCCAACGATAATAGTCTTTCGAAAGTTAGTTTGAGCGATAACTTCAGATGCACGAATATTTATTTGCAGCCAATTATTTTCTTTTAAATAAGGAATAGATGTTCCGTAATAAACATGGGTAATACCTGTCCACTGAATAGCACTTTGACACATAGAGCAGGGCTCTGCTGTCGTATACAGATCGAACTGACTCCAATCCTTAGGGTGGTGTAATTCTGCGCAATGGTTAATAGCCACCATTTCACCATGAAAAGTCGGATTAAGTGATGACTTATTAAAACCCTCAGCAACAATCTCCCCGGGTTCTCGATTTACGATGATCGCACCAAACGGAAGTTTCGGTACCTGTAAAGCCAGATTTATAGCTCTACGCATAAAGAATTCATGATTCATTGCTTATCCTAATTAACTATCTTAGATTTAATACATAAGTGCAATTCATTTTAACGTGATCGAAAAAGTTTAGGGATATAGTTCAGGGCTTTTTTCAATCAGACCAAAGATGAGGAGGCCTATGAAAGGTTATAAACAGTAAACCCAGATACAAAGATAACAGATTGAGTGATTAAAGAAATCAGAGATATTTCAAAAAGACATAGGGTATTATGGTCTGTCTTAAAATCTACAGCAAAAACCTCGATCGATAGTTTTCCACCCCCTCTTTCAGAATTGCCGCAACGCCGCCACAAATGCCCGCAAGGCATGAGCTTCATGGTCTCCGGTGTTGCGGATGATGTGGTACGGTTCGATCGATGTGGCGCTTTTTGTCGGCGTGGCGGATACACAAAATTGCCCCAAAGCTTGCCGCAACGCTGCAGCCCATGCCAGTCAAGGCCGTTGCGGCGTGGCGGATATTTTGGGGTAGGGTAGAGGAAACTTTTTGGGCGAAAGATCTGAAATGTCTGCATGGCTTCGGGTCGTCATAATCGACATGTATTTTTTGACGGTGGCCTGAAGTATATCCAAACAAGAACCACGGTCATTCGACCATCACCTGATGTTGAGCGTCAACTACGTCCCATCCATGACTTTCTCGGGTGAGCAGGTCACATGAAACAATGACGATTCCATCGTTATATTAAGATTTAAAAGTACATTAAAATTATTCCCAAGATAATTTTAATGTATGCTTTTGAATTA
>CAIVQX010000179.1 GCA_903908165.1 uncultured Methylococcaceae bacterium
CACTTTTGCTTTAAATGCTGGTGAGTGATTTCTTCTTGCTCTTCTTTTCATTTTTCTGGTCCATTCTTATGTCCTCGCGGACTTTAAAAGGTAACAGATTTTCACTTATAGCTTTGTTCAAATTTTCGGCGCCAGCTCTTTATGATTGCTTACAATTATGAAGTTTACTAAACAAGATTACCCAGAGGGAATACTGATTTTGCAAGTACACTGAGACTTTTAGATTGCTACAGAACAATATTTTTAATCAGTTTCGTCCAATAAGCTTTTAATGCCTATGAGAAAGCTGGCTCCAATTGTTCAAAGCGACTTTTAATGCTAAGATCTTTCTGCTGTTCCAATCGATCACGGCCGTTAGATAAACAAATCCTTTAGCCATCGGAATATAGCTCGTATCTAGCGTCCAAACCTGGTTAGGTCTTTATTTCAAGATTAGTTTGAACCAGACTATTCACTTATGCATCTATTAATTTAATCCTTCTATTTTGCTTCATCATTCTTTGAGATCTATTGCCACTAGTTAAACTTACTAACAAGATCTTAACATTCCAAAAGTTTGCAGAACTGAGGGAATTAATTAAACTATATGACCGATAACCTTATCCCTAAGGCAGACCATGATATCCACAATAAAAATTATATTCAGCTTAACAGTTTTAAGCTTATTGTTCGGCTGCTCTGAAAACAAACCCATTGAAACAACCACTGGTAGTATCACCGTAAAACCGCAAATCACTGCTAATCGACCATCTTTTTACAGTCATCCCCCCAGATTACCAGGCCAATGGACTGTTAATGATATTTTACAGGACTACAGCACCTACACAATGGGCAAACTCAACCCCTATTTTACCAAAGCTAATGTGGCCTACCCCCCCAAGGAAGTGACTCTCATTGCTTTGAAAAAGGAAAAGAAGCTAGAACTATGGGCTAGAGACAATGGCGAATTTCGATACATTCGCAATTATAAAATTCAAGCAGCCAGCGGTGTAGCTGGCCCTAAATTACGGCAAGGGGATAAACAGGTGCCAGAGGGTATTTATCGTATTTCTGGACTAAATCCAAACAGCCATTACCACTTGTCGATGAAAATCAATTACCCTAATGAATTTGACCTTATGCATGCCAAACGAGAAGGTCGTTTCACTCCAGGCTCTGATATCTTTATCCATGGTAAGGCTGTCTCGATTGGTTGCTTAGCTATAGGCGATGATGCCATAGATGAGCTATTCGTACTCACTGCGCTAGTAGGTAAGGAAAACGTGAAAGTACTTATTGCCCCTCACGATCCCAGAACTACTCCCCTTAGGTCTTATTCCAAATTGCTTCCCACTTGGACCCCTGAGCTATACTCAATTATTTCACAGGAGATGAGGCCTTTTAATAGAAGGTAAAATTTTTAAGAAAAGACGAATCACTAAGACGCAGAGCCTTATCGAAAAGGCATATTCATGAATAGTCAATACACTAATCTAACTCAATCATGATGCTAAGAAAAAATTAACGACCTTCAAAGAGATATTTTATCAGTTAATTACACATATTAACGTCTGACGGAGTTTTTTTTGTAAATTATTCTTTAGGACAAGCATTTAGGGTCGGCTTCTCTAAAATACGCTCTTTGATCCAAGACAAATATAATTCGGCTGCAGCATTCGGGGTTGAGAAGTGTGTCTGTTCTCCAGCTAATTGCACACGCCCCACATCACCACCTAACTTACACATTTGTTCTTGGTAAATTTTTCCCATTATTGGAGGCAATACTATATCTTTTGTTCCCCAATAGATAATGACAGGAGCTATTGGTTTAATAGGAACAATACTGACTTTAAGGAAAGCTCGAACCCATGCTTCAGAATTCTGTGGTTCTTGCCTAAATAAATATTTGTACTGTTCACCATACAAATATTTGATAGTATCTGCCGCAACATGCATACATTTGTTCGACAAGATGGTATCAATAACTCTTATCCCTTCCTCTGTAAACAGGTCATTTAACTTAAGATTTGAAAATGCGGCTTGAGTACCCCATACGCTCATTGCAAAATGAGTAAAGTTAAATACATTATCTGAAAAGTTAACAATCAACTCTTTAATCATTTTATCTGAAGTTGGCTTATCAATTTTGTTTCCTGCTACCAATACAGAGAGATCAAATGGAGCTAAGGCTACAAAACCTAAAAAGTGAATATTGTCTGCGGATGTCCCCTTTTTTTCAATATAATCAGAAAGACTAGCAGCCGCAATACTTGCACCACCCCCTTGAGACCATCCATAGATAATCGCCTTTTTACCTGCACCACTTTTTTTCATTGAGCTAACCGCTCTAACTGAATTAATGATATCTCGACCTTGTGTTGCAGCGACGGCATATTGATGTTTGCCTCCACCACCTAACCCTTGATAGTCGGTAGCTACAACCACGTACCCCTCTTTAATGAACGCATTAACACTTGGCATTCAGAGCTGG
>CAIVQX010000180.1 GCA_903908165.1 uncultured Methylococcaceae bacterium
GCTCGGGATATTATTAAAGTTAAAAGCGTAAAGAGTAGGCTATTAGAAAAAGGTTACGGCTATGTTCGTATTAGTAGCTTTCAATCAGGCACAGGTGATGCGTTAAAGGAATCTCTAGCTACGTTGATAAAAGAAAATGGAGGTTCATTAAAAGGTTTAGTTTTGGATTTAAGAAACAACCCGGGTGGTGTTTTAAATGCAGCAGTCGAGGTGAGTGATGCTTTTCTAAAAAGTGGGCTTATTGTTTACACTGAAGGACGTATTGAGAACTCAGAAATGCGTTTTAATGCATCACCCGATGATTTGCTTGATGGAGCTCCTATAGTAGTATTGATTAATGGTGGATCTGCCTCAGCTTCTGAAATTGTAGCAGGCGCTTTACAGGATCAAAAACGTGCCGTGATTATGGGAGAAAAATCATTCGGTAAAGGTTCAGTTCAAACGATTTTACCAACGAGTAATGGTGCGGCGGTAAAGCTGACAACAGCGAGGTATTTTACTCCTTCTGGACGCTCGATACAGGCTGAAGGAATCGAGCCAGATATAGTATTGGAGAGGGTTAAGTTAGAAACCTTAGAAAAGCCAGATTTTATAGGTGTTAAAGAAGCTGATTTGACTGGCCATTTGCAAAATGGTAATGGTACAACCAAGGGAAAGAAAGAAGCATCAGATAAAGAGAAGGATACTAAGCAAGATTCAGAGGATTATGCTTTACATGAAGCCCTTAATTTATTGAAAGGTATTAGTATAATCAAAAAATAAATGCTTTAAGTCTTAGTTAAAAAACCGGATGTCAGTAATTGCCATCCGGTTTTTTTTATGCGCGGTTAGGGGGCTATAGTAATAAATTGTCGTCAATTGCTATAAATTGATTAGCAGCATTGATTAAAGAGGGTGAGGTTAAAGCCGGTACGCCATATACTTCAACTATTACAGGGTAGGTGGCACGAGCTTTATTAACTAACAAGTCAAAGTCACCGTCTCCAGATAAAAGAACAATAATATCAGTCTTGGTCGCATATTCGATTACATCTAGTGTGATACCAACATCCCAGTCACCTTTGGCAGAACCATCACAACGTTGAATATAAGGTTTTAGTTTGACATTAAAACCTATATTTCGAAGTATTTGTTGAAATCCTAATTGTTTGCTGTCGCCTTTATCGATGGCATAAGCAAAGGCTCCAACTATGATTCGGTTGCTGGTGGCCTTAGTCCAGAAGGCATTGTAGTCAAAATGTTTTTGATAGCTTTGCTTGGTGGTGTAATAAATATTTTGCACGTCAACAAAGATGGCGACTTTTTTCACACTGTTATTTGATAAATGAACAGCAGTAATCAGTAGCGGTATTTATTTTTACTGTGAAGGCTGCATTTGCAGGGACATCAAAAGATTCTCCGGCAGTTATCTTCTGCCATTGGTTTGTTCCCGGTAATAGAACATCGAGGTCACCATCGATAATTTCCATGAGTTCTTTGTCAGCTGTGTTAAAAGTGTATTCGCCGGGCAACATAAAGCCCAGGGTTTTTGAAGATCCGTCAGCAAAACGGATGCTCCGACTACTTACATTACCATTGAAATAGACATTAGCTTTTTTTATGATAGTGACATTATTAAATTCTGACATATGATTCCTTGTTAGTTATAAAGTATTAAAACTGGGCCGAAATGATAGCAGATTGTTTGCTATTCGTTTGAATTAGTATGTTTATGGATAACAAAAAGCCTAGGAGCAGATGGCTTATTTAGTGAACTAAAAACAACATTAACGTTAAATTTTTTAATATCAAGTTGATTACACCAGTTTTTTACTTGTATTGTTTCTTCATCACCACCTGGATGCCCTGGATAAGCAATTACAGTCATAACCCCATCGTTTGATAATAAATAACAGGCGTTATTCAAAGCGCTTATTGTTGAATCGGTATAGGTAATAATGGTTTTATCCCCTCCCGGTAGATAACCTAGATTAAACATGATCGCTTTAATCTTGCCATGATGTTGTGTAGGTATCATGTTATTCATATCTGTGTGGCTTGCATGAAGTAATTGTAAGCAATTTGAGCAATTGGTTTGTTTGAGTTTTTCTTTGGTTGAGTCAATAGCTACTTGTTGAATATCAAAACCAAAAACTAAGCCAGATGGGCAGACTTGTTCGACAAGAAACGCAGTATCATAACCATTCCCAATAGTTGCATCGATAGCAATATCACCAGGATGAAGTATATTTTTGATGAAATTATGGGCGCTGTTAACCAGTGAAATGTGTTGCATAATAGCGATGAATGTTAGAAGGTAGAAAGTTATTATGGATTAAAGAGTCAGCAAAATGTTGGCTATACCAGGGTATTTGCAAGCTACCTTTTGCACCAAAGCCATTAAAAATAGAGAGTTGCGAATATTGTGGATGATGTCCGATAAGTGGTTGTTTATCTAAGGAGCAAGGTCTTATGTTTGCCTTATGATTGATTAACTCAGTGGGCATTAGTTTTGGAGAAATTGATTGGAGATTTTTTAATAAGTTATTTTTCCCTAGTTCGGAAGGAAGGCTATTAATGTTTTCTCTATCGAAAGTGGCTCCCAAGCGAATTTGTTGGTCGTTTAAAGGAATTAGCCAATTTTGGAAGTTTATGATTTTATCGGGTAGTGAGTATTGGTGTTCTAGCGTCAAAATCTCACCCTTTGCTAATTGAAAAGGGAGCCAATTAAACCAAGGGTTATGAGTGGCATGATGGCCCTCACAAAAAATAATTCGTTTTGGGGATATATCCTTCCAGCTTAGAGTGGGTTGCAAGTAGATATCAGGATAATTGATATTGGCTTGTCGGTAACTGTTTCTAGCAATAAAAAATTCTTTTAAACAAGCTAATAATGGTTGAGTTAATAAATAACCGGTTTGCATCTGCTCGATAAGTCCGAAGGGAGCAGTAAGGTTATTTATAGTGAGGTTTGAGTGCGTTATTTCGCCCAAATAGTCAAGATAATTGGCGTCATGAGTTCGGTTAATGCACTGCTCTAATTCCTTATCGTCACGAAAAAATCGTAGCATTGGTTTTTCCACATAAAAAATCTGTTGAAAAATGTTGGCCAACTGAGAGTAACATTGTTTTGCCGTGGGTAATAAATTATCAACATTTGTTGATTTTACGAAACGCATGCCGGTGACAGGATTGATTAAGCCTGCAGCGATTTGTGAGGCATTTTCTTTGCCATTGTCAATAATGATGATGTTGCAACCACGATTTATTAATTCCCATGCCAATAAACTGCCTGCCAATCCCTGGCCGATAATTAAAAAGTCGATAGTCATTAAGTGAGATAGTTACTGGTATATTTTGAGAATGATCAGGGAGGCGATGATTTATAAGGTAGATTATCGTAAAAATAATCCCATTGATTGGTAGAAAAATTTTATTTCATGCTAGCAACAGCGCTTAATCCCATTCCATTTTTCATCTTGCCATTGTTTGAAGAACTCAGCCTTGCTTAAAGGTTTTTGACAAAGTATTTTCACCTTATTTTGATGATGTCTGTCATAATATTCTAGGTATTGTTCGTAAGCATCATCACCGGACAGTCTGCGTATTAATCGCCACAATGTATTGATTTTATTTATCATTAATCTCTAGCCCATTCTTCGACTAAACGGCTTGGAATATGTGCCGACTCGGTTAAAGGTAAAACGGCTTTTCCTGATAGATAACGAGAACAAACCCTTAGCATGTCAAAAATAATTAACCAAAGTAAGCCAACAAAAAACAAGGTTAGCCATGCATCTAAATGTAAATTAAAGATCAATTGTGGTGCTATAGAAGCTTTTGCGGGCGGTAAAATGCCACTGGCAATTTTTTCAGTTAAATCATTGGCAGCAGAAAAAAATCCTATACGAATATCACTGCTGGTAATTTTTTCCCATGCTGCAGTTGTGGTTATTATTACTAACCAAGCTAGGGGAAGGCCTGTTACCCAGGCGAATTTTAATTTGCCTGATTTGATTAATATTCCGGTTGCCACGCATAATGCAATAGCTGCGAGCATTTGATTGGCTATACCAAACAAGGGCCATAGAATATTGACGCCCCCATTTGGGTCAATAACACCGATGTAAAGAAAATAACCCCAGCCTGATACAACAAGTCCACTGGTTAAAACAACAGATGGTGTCCATGAGGTTTCGCCCATTTTAGGCCAAAAATTGCCGAGTATATCTTGTAACATAAATCGACCTACGCGAGTTCCTGCATCGAGGGTTGTCAAAATAAAGATGGCTTCAAACATAATGGCAAAGTGATACCATAAAGCTAGTAAGTTTTCACCAAAGGCACTGCCAAAAATACTAGCCATACCTACCGCTAATGAAGGTGCGCCCCCAGTACGTGCAAATAAAGTAGCTTCACCCATTTCATGGGCGAGATGTTGCATTTGTTCTACGGTAACTGGATAGCCCCAGGAGGATATTTTGGCAACTGCATCAACAGCTTCTGTGCCCACGACGCCTGCCGAGCTGTTAATGGCAAAAAACACGCCGGGATCAAGCACAGTAGCGGCTATCATAGCCATGATGGCAACAAATGACTCAAGTAACATACAGCCATAGCCGATTATCTGAATATCGCGTTCATTGCTCAGTAGCTTTGGTGTAGTGCCAGATGAAATCAGAGCGTGAAATCCGGATATAGCTCCACAGGCTATCGTGATAAAAACAAATGGGAATAATTTGCCGCCAAAAATAGGTCCACTGCCATCAGTAAATGGGGTTATAGCGGGCATTTTTATGTGTGGTTGCAGCATAATTATAGCAACTGCTAGCAGAGTAATAGTACCTAGCTTCATGTAAGTTGAAAGATAATCACGTGGAGCTAATAGCAACCAAACGGGTAAAACAGCTGCTGCAAAACCATAAGCCATTATCCACCAAGCAAGGGTTAAGCCCTCGTGATCAAATAACAATCTTAAGGTTTCATGTTCGTCAATAAAACGTCCACCTCCAACTGAAACTAATAATAATATAACACCTATAGCGGATGCCTCGAGAACTTGACCGGGACGAATATAACGCATATAGATGCCAACCAACATGGCAACAGGAATAGTCGCAGATACGGTAAATGTTGCCCATGGACTGTGCTTCATAGCGTTAACTACAACAAGTCCCAGTACGGCAATCAGGATAATCATAATGCTAAATGTACCTATCAATGCCGCTGTACCACCTAAAGCCCCTAATTCTTCGCGAGCCATTTGTCCCAAACTTTTAGCATTACGTCGGGTAGATAAAAACAAGGTCACCATGTCTTGTACGCAGCCACCTACTACGGCGCCGAATAATATCCATAATGTTCCAGGTAGATAACCAAATTGTGCAGCCAGTGTTGGTCCTACTAAGGGACCGGGTCCTGCGATGGCTGCAAAGTGATGTCCAAAAACTATCCATTTATGGGTGGGGGTAAAATCACGACCATTATCAAAACGTTCAGCGGGTGTCGCTCTTGTATAATCAAGCATTAAAACACTGGTAGCAATCCAAGTTGCGTAGAAACGATATGCAAGGGAATATACACAAATTGCAGCAGCTATGAACCAAAGTGCGTTAATATTTTCGCCGCGATTTAGAGCAATACTGCCGACAGCCGAAGCACCAATTATGGCAATTAGAATCCATATGGTACTTTTTAAGGTTTTATTCATGATTTAATTGTTTAATTGAGTTAGTTGTTTTTTAACCTGATTCACAATAATAGTAACTTGGTCAGTAGTGTAAGGTACGGCGTTATATTTCCCCCAAACAGGAGCAGGCCAAGCTTTATCTGTATGATAACGAACAATATGATGAATGTGTAACTGTGGAACCAAGTTGCCTATTGCTGCAATATTGATTTTATCAGCCTTAAAAAGTCCCGCTATGTTTTCTGCAAGATAGTTGGATTCTTCTGATAGTGTGTAGCGCTCGGATTTACTTAGTTGATAAATTTCTTTTATGTCATTTTTTTCTGGAACAAGAATAAACCAAGGGTACTGGCTATCATTCATCATTAATAATCGGCATAAATCAAAATGACCAATGCTTATACAGTCAAGCTCTAAAGTAGGATGTAATTGAAATAATGTCGACATAATTATTATCAGAATAATAAAACAAGCTGTGAAAGTAGTTAAATAATTCAGAGTAATTTATCTTCTGCTTTAAAATATAACAACTATAAACAAGAGAATATTTTCATGTCAGCACACATTTTTGAATCTCAAGACATTTCGAATGGAGGAAAGTTGGTCGTCTCATTCAGGGTTTTGTTGAGTCTATATGCCATAATTCCGCTTTGTTTTCTTTTGCAAATGACTGATGTGTGGTTTTGGCATGGCTATTTGAGGGAGAGTTTGCCGACCAAACCCACACATTTTTTATTATTTCAAATTTTGTTTGGGACACCACATATATTGGCTAGTACTTTTGTGTTGTTAGGCAGCATGGAATATATAAAGCGCTACCAGCGTAATCTTATTGTTATGACCGCTGCCATTGCATTGATATTTGGTATAGGTAGTTTATTTATCCCCTACCAGGTTTTTTATGTATTTGTAGCAGCATGGACAGTATATCATGTACTTAAGCAGCAGCATGGTGTTGCCCGAGGTATTTGTCGTTTGCCAAGCTGGGCATTTTATCTTTTATTATGGTTAAGTGTTGTAGCAGGCTTATTGATTTATATCGGTATTTTTCTTAAAAACAGCTTAGATGCTCAGCAAACAGAAATGCTCAAACAAGTCTCTGGTCTGTTGTGTATGACTCTAATTGTTAGTGCCATTTATTGCCAACGCTATGTAACCAGCTCATTTGGTAAGTGGTTTTTATGGTCCAATATTATGCTGGTAATAAGTAGCTTTTATTTTTATGTACAGCAATATTATTTTCTGGCGATTCTTGTGCCTAGGTTGGTTCATGATACAACGGCTTATATTTTTTATGTCACACATGATTACAATAAGCATTATAAGCATCCACAGAATTTTCTTTATCGTTATGCCGCTCAATTAAATATACATGTATTTATTGTGTTGCCGTTATGTTCGTTTGTTCTGGCATTTGTTCTACAGGCTTATGGAGATAATGTTGTTAGCGTCATAACAGAATTATTTTTTGGAGTCGAGATTCGTAAAGTTATTACCTTGGGTTTGTTGGGTTATTTAGCTTTGATGCACTATTACACGGAGGCAATTACTTGGAAGCAGGAGTCTCCTTACCGACGATTTATTGCATTTTCAAAGTAAAAAAGAATGGACAGTTTAATTTTTGAATGATTCGAATTAACTCAAATAACGACGTTCGGCAAGACCCTTTTTGGTAAAATAAAGCATTGAGTGAGGCGTATTCATAAGCTTTGGGCTTACATACTAGAAAACATAAATAACAACTCTTTCTTAGGAAATTTATTTACATGAGCGATAACTTAAAGCTGCTAAACCCGGCGATATTAACCTTAGAAGATAAAAGCTATTCGTTACCTACCTACATAGGTGTAGAAGGTGAGAAAGCTATCGATATTACCAAATTACGTAGTCAAACCGGTTACGTAACCCTGGATGATGGTTATGGTAATACCGGTGCTTGTGAAAGTGCTATTACCTATATTGACGGTGAGAAAGGTATACTCCGTTATCGCGGTTATCCGATTGAAGAATTGGCTGCCCACTCCCGCTTTGTTGAAGTTGCCTATTTATTGCTCTATGGTGAATTACCTACCGCAGAAAAACTATTAACTTTTTCCACGCGTCTTAATGAATCGTCGATTATTCATGAAGACATGCACCATTTTTTCAATGGTTTTCCCCGTGGGTCGCATCCTATGGGTATTCTTACGACGATGGTTGCATCACTATCTACTTTTTATCCAGTACCTGATCGGTTGGATGAAACCACAGAAATACAAATTGTAGCCAACTTGGTTTCTCAAGTTCGCACTATCGCAGCTTTTTCTTATAAGAAATCAATTGGCGAGCCTTTGGTTTATCCTTCAATCAAATACAAGTACACCAGTAACTTTATGAACATGATGTTCTCCTCGCCTGTACGAGATTATCAACTGGATACTGATATTGTTCGTGCTATTGATATGTTATTGATACTGCATGCCGATCATGAGCAAAACTGCAGTACCTCATCGGTACGCACAGCGGGTTCCAGCATGGCCAATGTTTACGCCGTGATAACTGCAGGTATCGCTGCACTGTGGGGGCCTCGTCATGGTGGTGCTAATCAGGAAGTGATTAAAATGCTTGAGCAGATTCATGCAGAAGGTGGTGATGGAACCGAATTTATTAATCAGGCCAAAGACAAGAACTCAGGTCGACGATTAATGGGCTTTGGTCATCGTGTTTATAAAAACTTTGATCCACGCGCGCAAGTATTAAAACAACATTGTGATAAATTATTAAATAAGCCTGGTGTCAATGATCCCCTGTTAGATATTGCCCGACGACTGGAAGAAATAGCATTGAGTGATGATTATTTTATCTCGCGGAAACTGTATCCCAATGTGGATTTCTACTCGGGACTCATACTCCGCGCCGCTGGCATACCAACCAATATGTTTACCGTTCTCTTTGCAATCGGCCGCATGCCAGGATGGTTGGCGCATTGGCGAGAAATGATACATGGTGAACAAGTGACTATTTATCGCCCACGACAAATTTATACGGGTGAAAAAATGCGCCACTATCAGGACATTAGTCAAAGGCTTTAGAAACAAGATAGTTTTATAGCTTATTATTAGACTTTTTTTATCATCATTGTGTTGCCGGATTACCTGTTGTGCAATGTTATAAGTAGATGCCTTTAAGTGTTAAATGAATAAACAAATCAATAAGGTCCACAATGATCTAAAAATAATAAATAGAGCATTCTGTGTTGCCCCAATGCTAGACTGGACAAATACGCACTGTCGCTTTTTTCATCGGCTGATTTCGCAGCATGCTTTGTTGTATACAGAAATGGTGACGACAGGGGCTTTAATTCATGGTAATCACCATCGGTTTTTAAACTTTAGTGACATTGAAAATCCACTTGCTTTTCAATTGGGAGGAAGCAATCCAAAGGAGCTAGCTATCTGTGCCAAGATGATTGAGGACTATGGTTATGATGAAGTGAATTTGAACGTTGGCTGCCCCAGCGACAGAGTTCAGAACGGTCGTTTTGGTGCCTGTTTAATGGCTGAACCGGATTTAGTTGCAGAATGTGTTGCAGCAATGTCCCAAGTTGTTACTATTCCAGTCACTATCAAATCAAGAATAGGTATAGATGAAAGTGATTCTTATGAAGAACTTTTGCATTTCATTGATACCATTGCAAACGCAGGATGCAAAACTTTTATAGTACATGCCAGAAAGGCTTGGTTAAGCGGCTTATCCCCCAAACAAAATCGTGAAATCCCTCCGTTGCGCTATGACTTGGTGTATCAACTAAAAAAAGATTTTCCACAATTAGAGATTATTATCAATGGCGGCATAACTTCATTGGATCAGGCAGAAGAGATACTCGCAAATGTCGATGGTGTGATGATGGGGCGTGAAGCTTATCAGAATCCTTATATCCTATCGGAGGTTGATAAGCGTTTTTATGGTGATGATAGAAGCCCTTCTTCACGTCATGATATTGTTCAGTTATTAATACCTTATATTCACGCGCAAATTAAAGCAGAAGGTAGATTAAATAGTGTATCACGTCATATTCTGGGGCTTTTTCATGGGGAGCCAGGTGCAAGAAATTGGCGTAGATATATCAGTGAAAATGTAAGCCGACCAGATGCCAATGAAAATGTAATCTTAGAAGCTCTAAAATATACAAGGCAATGATAATTTTTAGGACTAATATCATTTTTTTTTATTGATGACTTGGATATTCTCAAAATATGGTCGCAATTTATCGGGTAGTGCTATACTTTCCGATATTTTTTTATAAGTGAGAATGAAGACATGGAAGAGCATTTTTCCAGAATTATTGAAGCGGTCGGAGAGGATTTAAATCGTGAAGGTTTGATTGATACGCCCAAACGCGCCGCTAAAGCATTCAAGTTTCTTAATAACGGTTACGATAAGACGTTAGAAAAAGTGCTCAATGGCGCTATTTTTACTGCAGATACTGAAGATATGGTCATCGTTAAGGATATCGAATTATATTCATTATGTGAACATCATTTGTTACCTTTTATTGGTAAATGTCATGTTGGTTATTTACCTCAAGGCAAAGTGTTAGGTTTATCAAAAGTAGCTCGCATTATTGATATGTACGCACGTCGATTACAAATACAAGAAAAACTCACTAAACAAATAGCTGATGCCATTGAACTTTCTATTGGTGCTAGAGGTGTTGCGGTGGTTATTGAGGCCAAGCATTTATGTATGATGATGCGAGGTGTTGAAAAGCAAAACTCGGTTATGACTACTTCAGTTATGACCGGAGTTTTTCGTACTGAAATTAGTACCCGCTCAGAGTTTTTAAATTTGATTAATAGATAGGTTTTATGACGATAAAAAAAACAGCGGTATTATTGGCAAATCTTGGTTCGCCAACTGCACCCACTACCAAGGCAGTTAGACGTTTTTTGGCGGATTTTTTGTGGGATCCCCGTGTCGTTAATTTACCTCGTCCTTTATGGTGGATGATTCTAAATTTTTTTGTTTTGCCATTTAGGCCGAGTCGATCAGCAAAAGCTTATCGTAAGGTATGGCATGAGAAAGGATCTCCTTTAACCTATTTAACCCAACAATTAACGGAGAAAGTTGATAGTAAGCTTAGCCCTGATGGTATTTTCACAACCTATGCGATGCGTTACGGTGAGCCATCAATAGCGAACCGATTAAAAGAGTTTCAGAAAATCGGGATCACTGATGTCATCGTTTTACCCTTATATCCACAGTATTCGTCTACCACTACAGCATCTATTTATGATGATTTAGTTAAAGAGCTTAATCAATGGCGACATCTGCCAAGCTTTCACTTTATAAGTGATTACCATCAAAATAGTCACTACATTACAGCAGTTGCTGAATCTATTGAAAAAGCATGGCATCAGCAGGACAAAAATGAATTATTAATCATGTCATTTCATGGGCTGCCTGCAGTGTTAACGAAATGGGGCGATCCTTATTTTCATCATTGTCATAAAACAGCCGCTTTGATTGCAGATAAACTTAACCTTAATGAAAAACAATGGATGATAGTTTTTCAGTCTCGTTTTGGTAAGGCGGAATGGCTAAAACCTTATTGTGTAGATACATTGGAGGAACTTCCCGGACTGGGAGTTAAAACAGTTGATGTTGTGTGTCCAGGCTTTGCTGTTGATTGTTTGGAAACACTCGAAGAAATAGCAATGGAAAATAAGGCTATCTTTATGGAAGCCGGTGGAACGGCTTATCGATATATTCCAGCACTTAACGAGTCAGACGAACACGTTAATGTTATAGTCGGTTTAATTGAACAAAAACTTTAACTTGCTATAGTAATGAAGCAGGCACGATAGTAATTGTTGTTTGTATCTATGTTCTTCTTAAAACTGTAGTTTTTAACAGGTTCGATAACTAAAGAGTTAAAAATGATAAAAAAAACATTATTAGAAGGTTGGCAAGGTTTATGGCCTATCGTTAAATCTACTGTTCCTTTAGCAACTGGTGAGAGTGTTATCGATAAAAGTGTTTTCAATACTATTGAAGTTGATAAATTGTTTGATGCATTAAATGACACTTCGATGATTATTGGTTCAGCTGTTCTATATCGTTCTTTAACACAACCTCTGGATAACCTGGACGAAATTAAGTTAAAACAGGATTCAGTTAAAGAAATACAAAGTAATCCAGCATTAAAGGATGGACTTGAAAATATTATAAAAACCGCAGCTAGCCATGAAAAAAATTTTTATTCCCTCTTGTTTGGAGAGTTTTTGGGTACTTTTGGTACGGCAAAAGAAGAGCATGAAATTGAAGGTTATGGTTATCTTCAATACAAAAGAGGTGTTCGCTTTATGCTTGAATTGGTTGCCCAAATTCATGATGTTAGTGTCCCACAAAGTACTTATCTCAAAACACTGTTCGATAAAATAAAATCATTCGAAAATTCAATAGCCTATTCATTGATGGAAGGCCCTGCTTATATCTCTGAAAGTGGAATACAATCAAAACAGGAAAGAAGTGATTCATTTTCTCCTGCCATAATATTTAGACCACGCTTATTTAAGCCATTATTGATAGCACTTTTTGTAGGATTTTTCTGGGGTTTTGCGCGATTTTTTCCAACAGATATGTTTAGCCTATCAAGTGAAGCCATTCCGACAGCAACTATTTTTGTAGTGCCTTTGTTACTGCTTTATTATCCGATAATCGGCAGTTTTGACCGTGATAGTTGCATAATCCCACTTAGAAAGATTTATAGACATTCGATTGATGTTGCTGAAACATTGGAAGCAGTTGGGCAATTGGATGAACTCTTGTCTTTTATCAAGTTTGCTGATGTATTTGGTAGTCCAATCGTATTGCCCGAGTTAATTGAAGGTGAACATCACCGGATTAATTTGATTGATGCCAAAAACCCAATTTTGGCTAAAGAAAATCCCGCTTACGTGGGTAATGATTTTGTCTTGGAAGATGATAAGTTAGTGTTAGTAACGGGACCTAATAGTGGTGGTAAAACCGCTTTTTGCAAAACTATCACGCAAATACAACTGATGGCACAAATTGGTTGTTATGTGCCGGCAAAAGAAGCGAAATTGACGGTCGCGGATAGGATTTTTTATCAAGTATCAGAAGTAAGTCATTTGAATGATGGGGAAGGACGGTTTGGTACTGAATTGAAAAGAACTAAAGATATATTCCTGGCAACAACGCCTAAAAGCTTGGTCGTTTTGGATGAACTATCGGAGGGTACGACCTTTGAAGAAAAAATGGAATCATCATCGAATGTCCTGAATGGTTTTTATCGCAAGGGAAATAGTACTATTTTAATTACACATAACCATCAATTAGTTGATGAGTTTGTGAATCAACGCATAGGGTTACCAAGACAGGTTGAATTTGCTGATAATGCGCCAACCTATAAGTTAATTACTGGGATCTCTCGTGTAAGTCATGCTGATCGAGTAGCTAAAAAAATAGGTTTTTCAAAAGAAGATATAGACAACTATTTGGCAAATGCCCAATGATAATAGGTACCCCATTAACTAATAATGCAATACGTGCTCTGCTCTTGGGTAGTGGTGAACTAGGAAAAGAGTTAACCATTTCCCTGCAACGTTATGGCGTTGAAGTTATTGCTGTTGATCGCTATAAAAATGCGCCTGCCCACCAAGTTGCTCATCGCAGTTATGTTATAGATATGACCGATGTTGACGCAGTGAAACAGTTGATAGCATTGGAGCAACCGGATTTTATTATTCCTGAAATTGAAGCAATTGCCACGGAGGCGTTGGTTGATATAGAACTACAGGGGCGCTTTACTGTTGTGCCCAATGCTAGGGCTATCCAGTTAACCATGAACAGGGAGGGTATTAGAACCCTTGTTGCCGAGCAACTAAAAATACCGACTTCAAGGTATGCGTTTGCACAAAATTTTGAGGAATTACAAGCAGCTGTAGAAAATGGTATTGGCTATCCGTGTTTTATTAAGCCAACCATGTCATCATCAGGTAAGGGTCAGTCCTTAGTTAAAAGTGCTGAGCAGCTTCAATCTTCCTGGGATTATGCTAAGTACAGTGGCAGAGTGGATACAGGTAAAGTGATTGTCGAAGGTATGATTGATTTTGATTTTGAAATTACACTACTGACTGTGCGTGCTTTAGATGAGAGTGGCGTTATACAAACCTCCTTTTGCGCACCTATTGGACACTTACAGAAAAATGGCGATTATCGGGAAAGTTGGCAGCCTCAACAAATGAGCGCCACTTCTTTAAACAGATCGCAGGTTATTGCTTTTAAAGTAACTAATGAAATCGGCGGTCTTGGTTTGTTTGGTGTTGAGTTATTTGTTAAGGGTGATGACGTTTGGTTTAGTGAAATCAGTCCCAGACCGCATGATACGGGCATGGTGACACTGGTGACTCAAAAGCAGAATGAATTTGATTTGCACGCACGGGCCATTTTAGGATTACCTGTAAATGCTACTTTGTATAATGAAGGAGCAAGTGCTGTTGTTTTAAGCAGTATTAATGCTAGGGGTGTTGAATATTATGGCTTGGCTGAAGCTCTTGCAATACCTGATACGGAAGTCAGATTATTTGGAAAACCGGAAGCATTTGTAAACAGACGAATGGGGGTTGCTCTGGCGAGGGGTAAGAATATCGAAGAAGCCAGACATAAGGCGGTTAAAGCGGCCAATTTAATAGTGATTAAAGAGGATGTTTTAGGGGAATAGGTAGAAACGATGAGAATTACAGTTTTGTTGCTCGCCTTATGTCTCTCAAATGTCGTGATGGCGGATGTTTATAAGTATACTGATAATCGTGGTCGTATTTATTATACCGATGAGCCAAGAAACAGCCTTTATAAACGTATCATCAAGAGTAAACCTATTGAGTATTCGGTTTTAAAAAATACGTTAAACATGGAGTCGGTAAAATTTAATAATTTTACTGGAACTAATAAGCTTCGATTTAACGACCTTATAGAACAAGCTGCTTATAGACATCAGGTCGATGCTAAATTAGTTCATGCTGTTATACAAACTGAGTCGGCTTACAATTCATCAGCGCAATCATCCAAAGGTGCTATGGGTTTGATGCAATTAATGCCTGATACGGCCAGACGTTTTGGTGTAATTGATCGTAATGATCCTGATCAAAATGTTGACGGCGGCACTCGTTATTTAAAACATCTAATTAAACTTTTTAAGCCTAATCTGGCGCTTGCTCTCGCTGCTTATAATGCGGGAGAGAATGCAGTGATCAATCATAATAATTCTATCCCACCTTACCCTGAAACTCAGAATTATGTAAAACAAGTGTTGAGCTTATATAATCAATAAGACTATTTTATATCTTAAGCACACAATCGAGTTCTCATATAAATAGATGGCTGAGTAGGTTGCTTTATTCACGATAATTCCTTCAGGCAGGAATTAATCCAGCAATTACGCAGAATGAATTCAAGATCTAACTATTCCCCAATAAAGGCATTGAAACTAAAATCTTTCAGCAGTGTAAAGCCCATAAAAACACCATTATTTTATTGTTGGCATTACCTTTTTAATGTCATTTAATACTTCTTTCTGTTGTTCTAAAGATAGCTTGCCAAAGTCTTGTTCAAAATCGCTTAAGCTATAGTTCGGTTTGTTGTTGTTTTTATCTGAAAAACTGAGGCCGCAATCGGCAAACACTTTTTTGATAGGTTCTACAGCATTATCCAGAGGGATTGAGATTGTCAGCACGGTTCTTAGCATGGTGTTAATGCGTAAGAGCACAGATTGTCCGGTTAATAAATCCTCTGCCAGGCGCACGGAAAATTCTTCCGTGTAGCCTTTGCGTTTGGAGTCCGCAAAAGTTTTCATTTGGATATTAACGGGCGTCTTTTTATCGATTTGATACTCTACATTAAAGCTATTGCCTTGTGATGTGATTAAGTCCTCGGCTTCAATAATCGCTTTTAGTTTATTTTCTTGGCAAATAATTTCCAGCATCATGTCATCATAAAGACCTGGACGCGGCAATGGTGATTGTGCAAAGCTATAGGTTTGATTGGTCAAGCTGTCGCTATTTTGATGATAACTCCAGTTATTATCTGCCCATGCATGGCAGGAACAGGCCAGTAAAAGGGCTGTTATTTTGGATAGTGCGTGAGGTTTAAGAAAATGGCGATGGTTCATTTTTAATTTCAAGAAGATTATTGAAGTTTCATTGCAATAAACTGAGTAAGGATACCCATTCTATAGAGTAAATTAATTAAGGCTACTATAAAAGCGTGTAAGCAGTTCATAGGTTATAAGTTTAGACAATTAAATTCAAAGCAATATAAGCTTAATTCTATGAATTAAAGGCAACTATCCGTTCTTCTAGATTATTGATAACGCGATAATCTTTAATTTTTAAAGTACAAATTCATTGGTTTCTTATAGTTGAAAGTTCAACTTAACTGAGTGTTTTTTTATTGTTATAAATTGGTTATTTTGGACAGCCTTCTAACTTATAAATGGCGTACCCCAGACGGTCAATTTGTTCCCTCAGTTCAGTCGATGCTTCAATGCTGTGGCAAAAATAACAATTTTCACTAGTTACTATTGCACCTTCCAGGCCCAAGTTTTTTAGCCATTCTTTAGCGTAAGTTAATGCTTTTTGTTGATCTAGTTGATCAATCACTACATCAAAATGTAGGATTTTACCTTGCATTGTTTTTGCATAGGTATCATAGACATGTGAAATAGTCATAACAGTTCCTGGAGAATGGTTTAGGTTAATATGGTGATATCGAATCGATATAGGTTATTATGTTATCATAATTGCCGTTGTCAACTTACTAAGTAATTGTCTATTATGAGTGCTATCGAAAAGGTTGATGTGTTTGATTTAATTGAACGCATGTGTGCATTAATTCGCTCGGAAGAACGGAGAAAATGTACAGAACTAGGAATACAAGCAGTACATTTGCAAGTTTTAGATTATTTGTCTCGCTGTAACCATTATAGTGATACGCCTGCTGCATTAACTAGTTATCTTGGGATGACCCGAGGAACAGTTTCGCAAACATTATTATTGTTGGAACGGAAAGGTTTTATAAAAAAAACTATAGATGAGATTGATCGGCGCAAGCTACACCTCAGTTTGTTGGTTGAAGGTAGTGAGATTTTAAAACAGACTCGAACATCAGATATTTTTAAGCAAGCCGCCCTACTATCCAAAGAAAAGAATTTTTTAAACAACGAAGAAGCATTCATGCAGGCATTAGTAGCATTACAAAAAGCCAATAAGTCACAGTCTTTTGGGCAATGTAAAACCTGTAAATTTTTCACTGTCGCTTCAGAAGTTTTCAGTTGTGGTTTAACCAAAGAACGTTTAAGTCTTGGCGATAGCGAAAAAATCTGTCAAGAGCACTGTGTTATATGAAGTGGTTTCTAATAACTAAAGTTTCGGAGTTCAAAAATAGATTCAACATACTGATTAATATATAAAAAAGCGCCCTACAGGAGTATAATTACGGTTAGTTGAAGACCCCATCAAACTCAAGTAGGACGCATAATGAATCGTGACACAAAAATGGCAGAACTACCAGCGCTCACTCTAGATTTTCTGAATGCAAAGGGACTATTA
>CAIVQX010000181.1 GCA_903908165.1 uncultured Methylococcaceae bacterium
CACGCCCTACCAGATCGACAAACTCAGGACCTTTGGTTGACGGAAACGGAGAGCCAGTTATCTTCTATCATGGAACTAAAGATGCTATTAGACTAGAGGAGTTAATAAAAATTGCAGATTGCACTGATCGGATGATGGGTTTCTAGTCCAAGCTTCAATGTAATCTGCGTTAAAAAGATAATGTAAATAATGTATACATTAATTTACACATGACACCCAGCTCTGAAGACCGCATTTTACCGTGTAAAAAAATGTGATTATCTGGTTATTTTACAAGTGTAATCAATAGTCTAAGGCATTTTTACGCATAAATCGAGCAATCTATGGCTGTCGACTAAGTGCCAACAGCCGCCAGACGACTGCTTCCAACAAGTGGCTGCAATATGTCAGTCAGCTGACGGCCCGAGGCACCTCCTTCATAAAGCTAACTGTCATTAATTATTTATTGAATCGTTAAATTTATATCATCATCAATTTACATGCTGTCGCCTCTGCGCAGGGCAGTAATCTTTCTGTCACTAACAAGGCCGTTGTCAAATCATCGTTATAACCACAGGCTTCCAGTTCTTTACCTTGTGCTTTTAGAGCGGTAGCACCAAAGGTGGCGGAAATGCTTTTGATGGTGTGGCCCTCTCGACTGAGTACGCTTAAGTCTTGGCTAATGATGGCTTGTTTGATGGTTTCACAGCGGGTGGTGAGTTCTGTTAGATAAATCTGCACTAACTCTTTAACCTGCATATGACCCAGCGTGGCAGTCAATTCGTCTAGTATGACTTTATCTATATTGATTTCATGTTCATCAATAGGTAGAACAGGAATGATTTCTCCCAAGGGGCTTAGAACCGCTGTCGTTTGAGTTTCTGGATTTGCACACCAAGTGTCCACGAGTGCCAGTAAATCTTTTTGACTGATTGGCTTGGTTGCATAGCTGTTCATTCCAGAGGCCAGACACATCTCTTGATAGCCAGCCAAGGCATGGGCAGTAATCGCAATAATAGGGACTTTGGCGGCAGCGCCACCGAGTTGGCGGATAATAGCGGTAGCCTCCTACCACTCATATCGGGCATGGACACATCCATTGGTTAAGTAACGTGTAAAACGACACGATCTAAAAACGTCTATTAAAACAACACGTAAGTAGGAGTGGGAGCAGTTGCCATGACACCCTCAGAGCATAGAAGATTATTCCATTATATATTTCGCAGTGCTACAATCAGCCAAACTGATGGGTGATTCGAAACATCAAGTGTAACAAGGGTTTAATGAGTTGCTGTCGGCGGATTAACGCTAAATGTGGATGAGGCAAATAAATGGCAAAAATACAGTTTGAAGGTTTAGAGAAAGCTGCCGCTAAAGTCTCTGGGAAGAAGGTAGTTAGTGCAGGGGACGCGGCGGACTATTTCCTGTTTTCTGGAACAGACTTCAAAGGCCTGAATCAATCATGTTACTCAGCTTTTGGCGCTAAGCTCAGCTCCGAAATAACTGTTGATCCTCTAAAGCTCCATTCCTTAGGTGTCTTCAGCCTAGAAATAACAGTTGCTGCCGATGTTTCTGTGCTAAAAAAAACCTTGCTGATTTGTCAAATCGGACCCAAGAACCAATTGAAGTATGGCGCTACAAGAATCAGTGTATTAGCACCAAAAATGCTTAACTTCTGTACAGGTGTGCAATGTAGAGCATCAATAACGCCTTCACTCTTCGTAGGCATATCATACAGCAGTAATGATATTACTACGCCGCTTCCTCTTGGACTTGAAGCGAACTTAAAAGTCGGTGCAACAGCTAAAGTAGGTGTAAGTGGAGATTACTTTTATGCAGAAAATAGGCTTCCATTACCATTCAGTGATAACCCAAAGTTAAGAGAAACGTTAAAAAGCTTGCTAGAATCCGACTCCATTAAGGCATTTATAAAACAACCAGCTGTTCAGTTAATAAATGACAATAGTTGGGCTGGAAATGACGTTCTACAACTAAAGAAAATTAACTCTTTTTATAGTACTGCTAAAGGCAGTAACATAGACACAGACACTTTGGTTACTTACCTTGATAAGGGAATTCGTAGTACTACTAACGTAACCTTAAAAGATCAGGCGGAAGCAATAAAAAGAAATTTGCTGTCTTACAAAAATAACATAATCCAACCAATAGTAACCAGCATTAGAATCTTTGCAGGAGCAGTTGAGGCGGACGTAAAAGCTGAAGCAACTGCGAGCGTTAGCGCAAAAGCAATGGGTTTTCAACTTGGAGCTTCTTCAGATACAGTATTTGGACATACAACAGCCAAATATAAGCCGGTGTATGTGCGCTTTCAGGCAGTTTATCCTGCAAAAGATATGAATTTTAGCGGTCTTAGCACCTTTAGGAACAAACTAGATTCACCTGACAATAATTTTGTAGTTATGACGCAGGATACTAGCATCTATTATCGATCGTGGAGTTTTCAGCTGATTGACTCAGACAATAAAGCAAATATTGGTACTTCAATACAAAAGACTAAAAAGATTGAGTCTAAGGCATATGGTCAGAACCAGATGTTCTATGTAACGACTACAGTCTACTGGGCGTCAAAAGATAAAGTTCATCCTTATTTGATTGATAAAACAAGCAATTCTATGTCTGCCCATTATATTCAGACTACTTCTCTAGAGGGTTCCGGGATATCTTTTGGCGCCTCATTTCTCTTATATGATCTTAGAGAAGCTCTTCAGTGGAGTTATTCCTACTTAGAGAAGGTTGAACTTGAACCCTTACCCCTCGTTCCTGAGACCATAACCGCTGATGACGTGAAACTCTCGGAGGCACTACGAGCTAAAGTTAAAATTGCTTTGAAGGACTTTAATGATTGGTTTGATAAAGAAAACACCGGGCTTTACAGGAACATCAGACCACACATACTGCCTAAGTGCATAAAAGGGCTTCAATCTATAGTTCAAGGAGGAGAGGCGTACTCGAGACAATTAGAACAGACAGTGAACTGGCTACTTGGTATGGAATATACAGATACAGACACGACCGCCCCAATTGAGGCAAATGTCATAGAGAGACTGATTGCTCCAAGATCATCGACTACTTTAGTTAATCCGGCAGTTAAGCACCCGTCACAAGAGACCCCAGCTTCTAATTCATCGACTCAACAGCTCGCTCATAGGCTAGACGAAGCAAGGAAATCAGCGATTAATGATATAAGGTCTGCGAAGAGTGCCGCCGGTAATTTAAATCTTGCAAACAGAAAGGAATATGAACAAAAGCTGAAAGTTGTTGAGCCTGAGAACTTAAGGAAACAGTTCCTAAACCAGAATATAGAAGAGATTAATCAAGGGCTAGATGACTATATGAAACCAAAGAGGGTGTACATGGAGTCAGTCGCCAAACAACTTAATGTAACTCTAGATCAGTTATATCAGCTCTTTGACGATCCAGAAGTAAAGCAAATGATTATCGATTATGAAAAGTCATTTGATGTAGATGAAGGTGCGGCCATCCTACTAGAATCGGGCTTCGCTTGGCATGATAAGGATATTAAACTGACAAGCACTTTAGTTAAAACGCGAGGTACTTTTGGACTTAAACCTAGTGGTGAACGTATCGAGCTTGACACTGACACAGCGAAGAAAATGAAAGCATCTTTCGAAAAATCAAAATTAAGTGAGAGAAGCCTCAATGTTATTCGCATGCGTTTTCGTTTACAGGATCAGGCTGAAGCTGAATCTACTTTGTTCAAGTTAGGATCAGGGTCATACAAATTACTTGGAAATGGAGGAAATATCGAGCTGAAATCCGTATCTGAAGCAGGATCTGAAGGTATTATCGATGTAGCTGTTAAATGGTACGGAACGGCTAACCAATTCGGCGACGAACAGTCGAAGTATGAATCTGGTGTTCCCCCAGTGGCTCTTTACTGTCAATAAAATATAGTGATATTGTTAAGCAGTTTCTAATATTCCTAATGCAATACGGGCTTGAATGGTTGCGCGTTCGAAACGCGCACGACCATCCACAAAAGATGCTCATAATCGAGTCCTTACGAATTATCGAAGGGCTTTTTTTTATGTCTGAAATAAAATTTGTCTCAATTTTGTCCCAGTTCAAAATAAAAAACCATAATATTCCCGCCACCCTCGACCGGAAATTCATATGGAGTAGTTACTAATTAGTGGAGATGATTACAATTTTACTTTATGAGAATAGGCTGGTTTGATACTAGCCTTTTTGTGTTTGGTAATGCCGGCATTAAGGTTTATTATTTAAATAAGTAGCTCTATTAAAAAATCAGTTTTCTTTCGTCAACATACTAAAAAGCTTCACTTTTTACCCCATATTTACC
Source organism: uncultured Methylococcaceae bacterium (assembly GCA_903908165.1). Lineage (GTDB taxonomy): Bacteria > Pseudomonadota > Gammaproteobacteria > Methylococcales > Methylomonadaceae > Methylobacter_C. The sequence goes on from CAIVQX010000181.1 coordinate 4,325, forward strand.
CCTGTAAATGTATAACATATTGATTTATTTAATTAGGTAATCTTTTGTATTGGGAAGTAATAAACTAGATTGGCTCTTGTTAAAAGAATTAAGTAATTTAAGTTCTAAGTAAATTGCAATATCATGTTTTGTAGAGAAATCCCTAACCTCCACATTGACAAAGGCTTGATATAGGTTAGAATGGAGGGCTTTCTTGGAGCTGTGGATTAGTTCTGAGGGAGTAGAGGGAAGAAATGAGGGACCAGGTGTTGACAAGACAGGAAGTGTCTGTATAATAGTCGGACTCAACAGGGCGGAATGCCCTACGCTCTTTAACAAGTCGATCAAAATAATTTGTGTGGGTGCTTGTGGTGATTGTTAGTGATGTTAATTAATAATCGACAC
>CAIVQX010000182.1 GCA_903908165.1 uncultured Methylococcaceae bacterium
CCCAAATAACACCACCAATCACTAACAGCTCAGCAAAATCCCGATAGCAACTTATCTGATATGGTTAACAGCGAAGCGTCATTGCCTTCATTGTTCCGCACAAGGCAGTAACTTTTTAGCCACTAACGAGGCCGTTGCCAAGTCACCGTTATAACTACAGACTCCTAGTGCTTGTAAAGAAAAGAGGTCGCACCGAAGTGACGGAACTGCTTTTGATGGTGTGGCCATCTCGGCTGAGTACGCGTAAGTCTTGGATAATGATGGCCTGTTTGATGGTTTCACAACGGGCATTAAGCTCTGTTAGATAAATCTGCAGTAATTCCTTAACTTGAACCTGACCCAGCGTGGCCGTCAATTCGTCTAGTATGGCTTTATCTATGTTGATTTCATGTTCATCAATAGATAGAGTAGAACTGTCTTTCACCAAGGTGCTTATAACCTCAGCCGTCTGCTTATCTTTGTTTGTACGCCAAGTATCCACGAGTGCCAGTGGAGATATTACGAAGAATGTAACCTTAAATAAAACTTGCTTTGTAGAATATTTTTTAAAAGTTAAATACTCTTCAACTAAAATACATTCCTAATGCTTAGGATGCATTGCATTATTTCAGGGTGCATATGATCATTGTTAATCATATTTAATAAATCAATTGCTTCTTGCAAGCTCATATCGTCATCCATAATCCACACCTTTCAAAAAAATTAATGTTTAAATGTAATTCTTACCACCTGAAATATAGCTTAAATTTTATTAGAAATTCCAAGTTTGATTATCTAGTTACCTCTAAAAAATTAGATAACAGCCATCTATTTCATCTCTCTGACTGGACGTATTAATAGTGTTAACAATTTTCTCTTGTATTGATGCACTCAAGCACTTCTCACACAGACAATCCTGTTGGGAGTCAATGGGCATAATGGATGGGTAAGTAAAACACCAACAAGATTCTATTTTTCGATTTGCTCCACAGATCAGAGTCTCACCACAACTTGAACAAAATTTATTCTCCATAGTTTTTTCAATCTATGAAAATAGATGCAGAATTAATGTAGACAACATTTCTTATATTTTTTACCACTCCCACAGGGACAGAGATCATTTCTACCTACCTTAGTAGTAGGGCTATCAGATATTGAAGAAAGGTTTTTGGGTGAATATCTTTCTGGATGAAAACATGCCCACCACTCAATTTCTGAAATTACATCGTTTATAAACTGCCATTTACGATTCTCTTTTAGTTCAACTATTACTTTTTCTTTATCCATTTGCATCCAGCGATCAAGATCACTTTCATTAATCATTTGTTTATCAATTAAATTTCGGTCAAAACAAGTAATGAATTTCTCATATAGTTCTTCGGGATGAATAGCACAGGAAATGCTTACTAAACAACCAACAAAACATGGATCATCTTGCTCTTCAAGACAACGATCAATATGTGTTTCAATGTAGTTAACTAGGTCTTTTCTTGAAAGTTGATTATTATTGTAGAGAATAACTAAAGAGCTTAATGCGGCACTGCGAACAAATATATTAACTTTTTGATCTTCAATCAGTTGTTTTATTAACCCAAAGTCACCGTTACAAACAGAGGCTAAAATACTCTTCAAATCTTCAGTAACTATATCACCCGTTGGATCTAAAGCTTCATCTTCAAGCCCAAGCTCCCCAAAGTACTTCACAATTAGCGGGTAGGCTCTCTTTTCTCTAAATTCAGCAAGTAAATACAAGGCATAAGTAAAAGCTGGAGTACCATCAATGGACTGCGGATCTTTAACAACGTTTTCAATGATTGTTAACAAGGCAGGCGTAATTGCCTCTTGCTGAAGAATTGCCTGTTCAATTGCTTCTCTTGGCAGAAATGAAATATCATCAGTATTCAATTGGGTAAGAATTTGTTCTACTGTTAGCATATGATTTGATATTTATGACTTGAATGAATAGAAATCACAATGGTTTGTCGCCATGATAACTGAATGAGAAAAGAGATTAAATCTAACATACTGAAGAAATCAAAAAAATGCTAAATATTTTATTTTAATGATTTTATTGGTTTTTATATATTTATAATCAATAGGTTGCATAATTATTTTCATTTAAATGACGAAATATGTACAAACACACCTTACTAAATACTAAAAATGTAAGTTAAATTAACATTTTTCATTAATTTATTATATATATCAATATGATATAAAAATATTGGAATTTTTTCTGAAATAAATTGAGATAAAATATCAATCCATTGATTTAATAAGAATATTAACTTGGATTTTATCTTTTAGATTCTCCAAACCAATCTTCTGTTGACTCCTCATAGCCACTCAATTTCTGCTAACTGAAACTTTTGCAACAAACTATTTAGTATCACACACACTATTACGGCACTAAACGAATCTCAGAAAGTTCTCGTTCATTTTCTAAACTCCATCCATCACCATAATATGTCTCATCCATTATTTGTTGTGCCTGTATTAATGGGATTCTTGATGCTATAAAATCGCCTGTATATGGTTCAGCAAACAACAACACAATATACAAATTCATACTAATGACTAAAGTAATTATCCCAGTCATAAGATATTGTGCTTTAGAGTTGTCAACGTTAAAAAAATAGGTGAACATTATTGTCACTAAACCACCCACTAAAAGTGCTATCCATTCAACAGTAGATATACCATTATCTGCTTGATTATATCTTGCCCTACTACTCTCCCTGATAGAAAGTGATTTATCTATTAAGATGGGCAATATTATTTTCTGATTTTCTGTAATAGGTTCAATTGCATTATTGGTATCAATTAATCTTTTAAGGATATTTCGTGCTTTAAAGTTTTTCTTCCCTTCATTCATTAAGTTCCAGTCATTTGCCAAAACTTCATTCAAGTAATATTTACTCAATTGTTGTATTTTCGCTTCTGAATCCGTGTCTTTAAAATGATCAGCTAGGGTATATACTGATATTAGAGATATTGCTTCCTTTTCTATGCTTATCGCTGCATTTTCATATTTTGTTATTGCATCCAGCACGACAAGACCTAAAATAACTGCGTAGAGCGTACCAACTACTGAGAAACAATATCCAGCTACTTCATGACAATTTATTAAAGATTCTCTACTAACAATCCTCTTTACTAAAACTTGTCCCAAAATAGCCAATGCAACAACCAATGCAACCAAAGGAATGCCAACAGCGTAATTATCTAATTCTAAATGAGGAAATATCATGATTTAGTTTCTAATTAATATTTAAGTGAACATTGCAAATCTAATACAAACCACTATAAACCATTTTTTAATTCTTTTAACTTGCATCAAGACCTTATTGCATATTTTTTTATCAAATCTTAGATGTGAAAACGGTTCTTTGCACTTAATAAAAGGTACTTAATTTCAGTGGAAAAAGTCTGGAATCCAACTACAATTGAGTTGCTTAAATTGAAAAACTTGATTTAAGCTTTAATTCTCGTGTTGCCAGATCCTTTATTAGGATCAGTTACAATTCGTATCCTACCAAGAATGCGAACTTCTCTTGCTTTAGGGATAGATAAAAGCGTGGGAACATTGAGAATTATTTAGATAGAAGTTGAAAGTTCTTCTCTCCATACACACCCATAATACAAGTTTTATCTCTATAAGATATCTCCCTACAATGTAGGTGACCATGTAAAAAATATCTTGGTTGAACTCTATCGATATAATCTAAAAAAGCATCAAATCCTTGATGAATGCCTATATCTCTCTCATGAATTCCAGGAGGTGAACTATGAATATGTCTACTGTTGGAAAGTTCTGTAATAACTGAAGAGCTTCATTCTGTGTATACATATGATGACCAACTTTCTTGTATTGCCAACTTCCAGCAAATCCTCCAAATGTTAGTCTAAACCGTTCTCTGGTTTGAAGATGCAAATCTATTGTGGGGATTGGAAATTCAGCATCTATACAATGATTCCCGCTTATTGCCATGACATGTTCTGGATCATAGAGATCTATTGCTTTCTGCAAACTTACATCATATAGATCACCCAGAGAAATCAGAATATCTAATTCTGCATTAGGTTCAATATGACCAACTAGAGAATCATCATCTGCAATCGCAATAATATTTAGCATCTATTCTATTTACAATCTATTTCTTAAAAAGACCTTGACAATATCGGATCCTAATTAGACTGGGATAGTACTAATGTACATTTCAATATCTGCCAATACATTAGAGTAAAAAATTGTCTAAATCAGCAAATAATTTAACAGAAACATCGTAAGTTATTGATTTTTATTATTGTGTAATTTTTAGACAACCTAAGGAATTTGACCAAATATTAGACAGTTAGCTAATTATTTCATTTTTATTCCACAGAGTTATCCACAGTTTCTGGGGATAAGTCCATTAAGCAATATCTGTCAGACAGTTAGGAAAAATAGTTCATTTTTTACTTAACAAGAATGTACAGAATAACTAAGCTTTACAGTTATCTCTTATTTCTTTTCTACAACATATTTGGCATTCAATCTCTGCTCTGCGAGCCCACAGAAAAATCCAGTTCTTATTATGAGAAGTATGAGTTAATGAATGTCTCTGCATTGCTAACAACATTTGCCTATAAGGATAACGTGTAAACTTATTAAAAATACACTTAGATTTATTTTTCATATCTACTGCTCAATAAAATTTTTGTTTATTCTCTTTACAATCAGATCGTTAGAGTTTTTTGAGGCGTTATACTTTAGTTATTCGTAAATTTACTTTAAGTGAGTTATTTTAAGGCTTCTATTGATGCCCCAAAGTTGATATGGAACACGTGTTCGTCTATTACCAATGCTGGCACTGATTTGACTCCAAACTTTTCAGCTTCAGCTAAATGGTCTGAGTGCTCTCCCAAATGAACAACTTCAACCAGATATTTTGAACGATCAATTGCATCCAAAATCAATTGCTCTGCCTCAACGCAAACTGGGCATCCAGCGTGATAGAAAATAGCATTATTCATAAATAGTTACCTTTTCTGTTAATTTAATAGCGAATCAATACTATAAAGACATACTATTATTTCGTCAAATTTAATATTGATTCGCTATTAAATAATAGAGAAACACCATAATATAAGAAGAATTGAAAACTAACTTAATATTAGGAGGGGACTATTCAATACTTCTGGGGTATTTAGGGCAAAAGGTGAGGAATTTATTTTGTATTTATTACAATTGCATGACTTTATTGTTAATAATAAAGAAATAATATATGTATTAAAGTCATCATTGTTAATCATAACAACAACCCCTATAGTTAAGCTGTGATATTAAAACTTTTAACTGTATGAGGATTTTCAAATGAGCAACCTAACCAAAGATATTGTACTTACCGCTTTAATCTTAATAGGGATTACTGGATTTATTTCAGGTGAATTTATTATTTCATCGGCTATGTTTGCTGCAGCCGCAATTGGAAGCAACATAAAAACAAATAACCCACATAAAAAAGTCGGTCAATTGACGTGGGGTTGATTCCTAAAGCTTGATGTCATTTAGAGCCTCAGGGTTCTAAATGGCTTCTTGTTCTTAACATCGCAATAACCACCGAACACCATAACCTCTTTTTAATTCACCATTGCATTTTCTCAAGATTAGCTTGTGCCAGACTATTTCCTTGTTCTGCCGATAATTTAAACCCTTTCAGTGCTTCAACATCAATCAGTGATTACTAGTCGCTCAATGTTTTCACTTTTCCCAATGATAATTCAACTCAATGGAGATCCCAAAAATGAAAGCAACCAATAAAAATCGTAACAAATCATTTAATCCACTAGCCAAAAATGGTGCACTCCTTCTTAATCGCAATACTAGGATTGCAGAATATGCGTACTACAAATCAAAAAGCAGGGTTTTTGAGTCTGGACATGAGGTTGAAGATTGGTTAGAAGCTGAACGGCATTTTGAACAACAAACTGTTTTATTCCAGTCTGGCGACTATTATTTACTCAGTATCTAGGTAAAAATCAATAGCCTGATCTTGCCTGTTAAAAGCACTTTACATGTTGCCTAATTTAAATTGCCTGTTAGATTAAGAATAAATGTGGTATCGACAACCTGACCCTTCAAGATTAGACTTTACACGTGAGATATGTATCATTTGATATACCTCAGTACCGCTAGAAAATTATTTACCGATAATCAGTTGGTTGAGTTGTTAACTATTGCAGTTAAACATAATACCCTCAGTAATGTCACTGGGTTCTTAATCTATGTTGAAGGTAAAAAACCTGATGTTGGATTTATATTTGACAAGATATTAAATAACAATAGACACTATCAAATTACAGTTTTGGATAGAAGTAATGTTAAAAAAGAAACTTCGAAACTTGGTCAATTGGTTTCAAATCGTTACGACACGAAGAACTGATTTTAATTGATGGTTATTCTTCAATTTCAAGTTTAAAAGAATTAGATAAACAGTCTGACGTTTTAAACGTCTTTATGAAGTTTTTCTAAAAATAGCTGAAAAGATTACCGAATGTTACCTTGATATTGCTGAGTTATTGGTTATTGGAGGTGTGATTTATGGCAATAATGAATCAGATGATTACTTTGTGAAAAGTCATGATGATGCACGAAGTCTAGTTTCTTCACCTGATTTGGCTCAAGCTATGACAGATGCAGGTGTATTAGGAAAGCCACAGATATGGCTAACCGAGAAACGTTAACAATATTCATTTTAAAATGAAAACTAAAATATGCTTGAACACAGGATGTCATTGCAGTAACTGAGCAAGTTTTTACGGAAAATCAGGGCAATCTATAAACAGATCTTAGTCTTAATTTTAATTAACCAAGACAACCAGTGATTATCCTTTTAATAAGCTCAGATAATTAATTACCGTAAAATAAATATCAAAAATTCCATATCATTGTTATGAGATCCCATAAAGGAAAAATCATGAAAAATAAAATAGCTACCATTGCATTAATATTTACGCTTCCATTAACTGTACATGCTTTTTCTGGTGGAGATATGGGTGACTCTCCCGAGATTCGTGCACAAAAAATTGAAAGAATGACTAAAAGTTTAAACTTAAGTCCCGAGCAGGAA
>CAIVQX010000183.1 GCA_903908165.1 uncultured Methylococcaceae bacterium
ATGTCTTGGTGGCTAACAAAAATTCACCCAATGTTTGCCTGGTTGGTTATTTTTGCGGGTATGGGCATGGGGATCTCATTTATGTTTATGTGGGTAACGTCTATCCTCGAAATGTGGTTGTTTAAGCCGGTATTCATTAAGGGGTTCGGGTCGCGATATTTACAATGGCGAGATAGCCCAGATGCCTCAATTCCGGATAGGTTATGGGTTTTTACCAAGATGCTTGGCAGCCAAATAAGGCCGGCCGGAGAGATGCTGAAAGGGCTCTGGTTAAAACATGTCTGGCCTGTTATTATTGAACAAGTTAAAAAATTAAGGTAGATCCAGCATGGGTTAAGCGAAAGCGTAACTCAACCTCAAATTCTCAAGAAGTCAGGTATGGCAGAATTGCTTTCAGCACATTCTATAGAATCAGTACTCAGTCAATGTCATAACCCATCGCATATTTACATAGGTTACAGCGGTGGGTTGGATTCTCATGTTTTATTGCATTTGTGTGCTTCGATAGCGCACCTTAAAGAAAAAATAACAGCTGTTTATGTGCACCACGGTTTGCAGATAGAAGCAGATGCTTGGGCGGAGCATTGTAGAAAAACGTCGGCTAGTCTGGGGGTAAGTTTTAAGGTATTGCAAGTAAATGCTGTTGCAGATAAAGGGGAAAGTCCTGAAGAAGCTGCCAGAAATGCACGTTATAGGGCCTTAAAAACAGTAATTGAAACAGATGATGTGCTGTTGGTTGCCCAACACAGAGATGATCAGTTGGAAACGGTGCTCTTGCAGTTGTTTCGTGGCAGTGGTTTGAGTGGCTTATCGGCAATGCCGGTGCTGATGGATTTTGGTAAAGGTGTGCTTTTAAGGCCACTGCTTAATACGTCAAAAGTTGCTGTCGAGACTTATGCCAAATTACATGCTCTAAGCTGGATTGAAGATCCCAGTAATCAGAGTAATAACTTTGATCGTAACTTTTTACGCAATGCGATCGTGCCATTATTAAAACAAAGGTGGCCCGCCTGTGATAAAACGGTAGCCAGATCTGCGGGACATTGTGCGGAGGCACAGCTTTTGCTCTCCGAACAGGCCAGAAAGTTATTTCTACCAATTTTTAATGCTACCGATAAAACGCTTTCTCTTGACCAGTTAATGGCGTATAGCATCGCTCAGCAAACCCTAGTTATTAGAGAGTGGCTTCAGATGCTTAAGTTAAAAATGCCTTCACAGGCTTTTATCGAGCGTTTGCAGAGAGAGGTGGTTTTTGCAAGACCTGATAGTAATCCAGTCTTATCAGCGCAGGGTTATTGTTTTCGTCGTTACCGGAGTAAGTTGTATTGCTTAAAAGACGAAGAGTCTGAAAAAATAGTTGCTTGTATGTGGCCGAAGGCGCAGACTTCGTTCAGTTTTTCTACCAATCAAATCTTGTATTTTATCCCATCCTCGGCAGGAATTTGTTACGCTCAGTGGCAGAAGGCTACTGTTGCTGTAAAGGCACGCAGTGGGGGAGAAAAAATCAGCTTGCCCGGTCGTAAAGGTCATCATGACTTGAAGCAATTATTTCAGGAAGCCGGTATTGCGCCTTGGGAAAGAGCGACAATACCTTTGATTTTTCTTAATGATAAATTAGCTGCAGTAGGTGATTTATGGATAAGTGCAGATTTTTATAGTGAAAAAGAACAGCGTTGCATCAGTTTTTTTCTGCAAAAAGAAACCGCTTAACTGGTTATTTTTCATGGTTTTTTAGTCGTAATTACCCCCCCCCCCCCCGTTTTTTGTTGTATCGTAGTGCAATAATCGCCAACGTGGTTTCAGCACACGCGAGTAATTGCTCTGTTAATACTATGGATTTAGTTAAGTCATTATTATAAGCAGTAGCTTCGAGTTCTTTGGCTATGGCTTGCAAAGTGGTAGCGCCGAAAGTAGCCGAACTACTTTTTATGGTGTGCGCTTCGCGGCCGAGTATTTCTAAATCTTGCTTGATGATAGCCTGTTTGATAGTAATGCAGCGGGTTTGAAGTTCAGTTATATAGATTTTCAGTAAATTATTAGTCTCTTTTTTACCAAACTGGGCAGTTAATTCATTGATTGTCTTATTATCCAGCAATATTGGTTGCGCATTATTGCTAGCAATAGCTTCACTGTTCACCAGTGGAATAGTCGCTGAAGCCTTTTCACTAGCTGTTTGGTTGCACCATGTTGTGACTAAAGCCAATAAATCTTTCTGACTAATTGGTTTGGTGGCATAACCATTCATGCCAGAGGCTAGACACATTTCTTGATAGCCAGCCAAGGCATGAGCAGTAATAGCAATGATAGGAACTGAGGCGGCGCCACCACCCAGTTGGCGAATGATAGCGGTTGCTTCCATCCCACTCATGTCGGGCATGGATACGTCCATTAGAATAATGTCGTAGTTTTTCTCGGATGCTGCCTCAATCCCTTTAGTGCCAGAGTCTGCCAGATCAACCAGATGGCCAGCGTTGCGTAACATGGCGGCCATGACCGCTTGGTTAATTAGACTATCTTCGACCAATAATATATGAGCACAGAAGGTGTTGGCGGTGTTAGTACCTTCTTGCAGGGCTTTAATCATTGGCGTTTGTTTAGGCTTAGCCGCCAACGTCCCAACAGTAAACCAAAAACGACTGCCGACATAAGGTGTACTGTCCAGACCAATCTGACCGCCCCATAAATTGATTAAGCGCTTGGAAATAGCTAAACCTAAACCACTGCCACCATATTTACGAGTATCTGAAGGGTCGGCTTGGACAAAAACTTCAAATAAACCAGATTGCAGATCTTCAGGTATACCTATGCCGGTATCAATCACTTCAACCAATAACAAACATGTCTTATCCGATGAAGAGTCAGCGGAGAGTTTAACGGTGACACTGCCCTTTTCTGTGAACTTGATCGCATTGCTTACTAGATTGAGTATGATCTGGCGGAATCGATAAGGATCACCATTGATCCAAGTATCCACTTCGGGGGCAATAATGGTATGCAGTTCTAAGCCTTTTTCTTGGGCTTTAGGGGCTAATAATTGCATGCAAACTTCTACAAAAGAGGCCGCATCAAAATCCAATGTTTCCAGTTCCAACTTTCCAGACTCTACTTTGGTTAAATCCAAAATGTCGTTAATCAACCTAAGTAAAAGCGCACCCCCATCTGCAGCATGCTTTAGATACTCCGCTTGTTGGGCATTTAAAGGGGTATTGACTAATAAATCTTGCATGCCCAAGATGGCATTCAATGGTGTTCGTATTTCGTGGCTCATCATAGCCAGAAATTGACTTTTAACCTGATTAGCATGCTCTGCTTGTTCTTGCCCTTCTCGTAAACTAGACACAAGTTTTTTTTGCTGTGTTATGTCCCGACTAATGCTCATAAAGTTAGTCAGCTTAGC
>CAIVQX010000184.1 GCA_903908165.1 uncultured Methylococcaceae bacterium
CCTAAAATAACCTTTCTAGCAAATAGACTAAGCTTTGACAAAAACCAACTGATTGCCGCTGACGGCTTGTTAACGCTACATGGCATAGCCAAACCCGTGCATTTAAAGATTGATCATTTTTATTGCGGAATGAACCTGATTACGCTTAAAAACACCTGTGGAGCCAATATAACTAGTACACTTAAACGCTCTGATTTTGGCATAGACAAATACGCTCCAAAACTAGCTGATGAGGTTAGTATTGTCATACCCATTGAAGCCACCAAAGATTAATCCCCGTTAACCAAAAGGAAAAACGATGAAACTTTATTATAGCCCCGGTGCTTGCTCCTTATCACCCCATATCGTTGCTTGCGAAGCAGAACTTCCCCTTGAACTGATCAGGGTTAATTTAAGCAACAAACTCACTGAAACCAACGAAGATTTTCAACAACTAAACCCTAATGGCTATGTCCCTCTTTTATTATTGGATGACGGCAACCAACTGACAGAAGGTCCTGCCATTGTTCAATATCTTGCTGACCAAGCCCCTGAGAAAAAATTGATGCCTGCTGCTGATACCTTTGCCCGTTATAAAGTGCAACAATGGCTAAACTTTATTGCTACCGAAATTCATAAAAACTTTGCCCCTCTGTTTAATGCCCAAGCCCCAGAAGCGGCTAAAGTATTGGCTATTTCTCTTTTATGCAAGAGGCTTGATGCTACTGCTGAACAACTGGCTTCACAGCCTTATTTACTGGGGGAACATTTTAGTGTCGCTGACATTTATTTGTTCGTTGCCTTAAGCTGGGGACAGTATGTCAATATTGATATTTCCCGTTGGCCCGCCTTAGCTAGGTATGCGGATAATATTTCTGAACGCCCCGCTGTGCAAAAAGCCATGAAAGAAGAAGATCTTATTTAGACGGTACACCAAATTTTCTAAGTTCCATAAGCGCAACCCTTTGCACCTTCTAACTGTCATGGTGTAAGGAATGCGCTTAACTTGACTGATTATTTAATAAATTCAATCGTTATCGGATACCTGTAGTACTCACCTTTGCTGGCTTTAACCGCTGCAACTATACAGAAAACCGTATTCAAAATAACAATTAACCAAGGCAGAAACAAACCAATTAGCACCAACACCAATACCCAGCTAATGCCATAATAAATCAGGGTTGTTAATTGCCAATTTAAAGCATGCTTAGCATTGTCTTTTATCCAGCCATCGTTCTTCACCAAATAAACCAACAAAGACGGTATAAATCCAAAGAAAATACCGGCAAGATGCGTAGCAACGACTATAAGTCTGTCAATCTCTGAGTTTCGGTCATAGTGTGAATAATTCATTTTTTCCTTGGGTGCTTGATAGCCTAAAACCTAATCAGACTTTTTCATAAATAGTAAATACCAAACATATAAAGAAATACCTATCATTGGAACCAATCCTACCGATAACTCTGCCGGAGAGCAACTGCCCTGACAGTTATCGATGATTAGCAAAAAAACAAAAATAGATACTACCCACCCAATGATTGGCTTCATAGCTAAACATCCTCTTACTCAAATTTATTAACTCTGTGTCATTCGAAGTTATTAATACTATATAACAATGCCATGACATTTTCTATTAATGACAATTACCGTAATGTGCTTCATCTTTATATTGATTTCTAAAACACTTTAATGAGCTTCTTCAAACCACCGATAGATAACCGGTAACATAATTAATGTAAGTAATGTTGAGGTTATCAATCCGCCGATAACAACAATGGCTAAGGGACGCTGAACTTCTGAGCCTGGGCCTGTGGCAAACAAAAAGGGTACCAAACCCAATAACGCAACTGTTGCTGTCATCATTACAGGCCGAAATCGTTGTGCACAACCTTGCCGTATAGCTTGAATCTGGCCAAGCCCGCTATCTCTTAGGTTACGTATGTACGAGATCAACACCACACCGTTTAACACTGCAATTCCCCATAAAGCTATAAAACCAACCGAGGCCGGGACAGATAAATATTCCCCGCTAATAAATAAAGATACTACACCTCCAATAGACGCGAAGGGCAGTACTAAAATAATCAGCGTTGCAAAGCGTAACGAGTTAAAAAGCATGAATAACAAAAAGAAAATGGCACCAATAGTAATGGGGATGATGATTTTTAAATGACCTAATGCACGTTCCATATTCTGGAATTGTCCACCCCATTCCAGATAATAGGCATCTGGAAGTTTTATCTGCTCGGCGACTGTTTTTTGCAACTCAGCCACGAAACTACCCAAGTCTCTGTCCCTCACATTAATACCGACGACAATACGGCGCTTTCCCATTTCTCTGCTGATTTGTGATGGCCCGTCATTAAGTTGAATATTTGCCAGATCGCCCAATGGAACACGGGCACCATTTGCTGACGTCAAAAGAATGGCTTTAATCGCTTCTACACTATTACGAAAACCTTCAGGTAAACGAACAGCAGCTGAAAAACGTCGTTCACCTTCATAGACGAGGGTTGCTGTTTTGCCTCCAATAGCAGTTTCAATAACATCATGAATATCAGACGCATTGATCCCATGCCTAGCCGTAACATCCCGCTTAACATCAATAGATAAATATTGTTGACCCGTTAGTCGTTCAACACGAATATCCTGAGCACCTTTTATGTTGCTAGCGACTCGTGCGATCTCGTTAGCTGTTGCTTTTAACTTTTCAAGATCGTCACCAAATATTTTTACAGCCAAATCTGAGCGCACACCGGTCAGCATTTCATCAACACGGTCGGAAATCGGTTGAGCCATAACAACCTGTATTCCAGGTAAGTTATTACTTAACTTATCACGCATAGCATCAGCAATTGTGTCCTGAGTCCAACCTTTAGGCCATTGATCTCTCGGTTTTAAGCTAACAATGGGCGTTGACTCATTCTGACTTTGTGGATCGGCAGGGCTTTCACCACGACCAATATTAGTGACCGCCAAACTGACCCCAGGGATTTCCATGACCATGCGCATGGCTTCCATTTCCATCTTTATACCCTCTTGCAATGAAATATTAGGCATTCGATTTATAGCTGGAACAATTGAACCCTCTTTCATTTCAGGAATAAAGGCACTGCCCAAAAAAGGCAATAAGACTAAAGCACCCACAAATAAAGCAGTAGCCACTAAAACTACAGTTTTACTTTTTTGTAACGATAAATCCAGAAGCTTTAGGTAAGGCTTTTTAATGAAGGCAATAATAGGCGTATCGTGTTCTTTTTCAGTGTGGCCCTGCAATAAATATGAGCATAAAACTGGTGTTAAGGTTAATGAAAGTACCAGAGAAATCATCAAGGCGATAGCAATGGTGTAGGCCAAGGGCGCAAACATTTTGCCTTCCATACCTTCTAGTGTCATTAGGGGCAAAAATACCAAAATAATGATACCCACACCAAATAATACCGGGGTAGCGACTTCTTGAGCCGCCGCCATCACCACTTTTACACGACTGGTGGCGCCGCCCCTGCGTTCAGTAAGAAAGCTAAAAGCATTTTCAACCACCACAACAGAACCATCAACAATCAATCCGATAGCTATTGCAAGACCGCCCAAAGACATTAAGTTAGCAGAAATACCCAGTTGGTTCATCACAATAAAAGTAACTAGTGGAGTAACAATTAATGTACTAACAACAATTAGACTAGAACGAATATCACCGAGAAACAGCAATAAAGTTACAACAACCAAAGCTATACCTTCAAGCAATACTTTTGTGACCGTATTTAATGCAGCATCTACCAATATACTGCGGTCATAATAAGGTACGATTTTAAGGCTTTCTGGCAGCATATTTTTGTCGTTGATTTCTTTCACTCGCTCTTTAATACGGCCAACCAACTCCTTCGCATTACCCCCACGAAGCATCATGACAATACCACCAACAGATTCGGTATAACCATTCTTTATAACAGCACCAACACGCTCTTCATGACCAATTTTTACTTCGGCGACATCGTGAATATGAATGGGAACGGAGTTTTCTTCTTTAAGAACGATATTGCCAATGTCTGCAATATCACGAATTAGACCAACACCGCGAATCAAATATTGCTCGGCATAATGAGGTAAAACACCACCACCGCTATTTGCATTATTTCGTATCAAAGCGTTAAAGACTTCATCTAAACTTATGTGGTAATGCAGCATGCGATCAGGATTAATCAATACCTGATATTGTTTATTATAACCACCTTGTGAATTGATTTCCGCGACGCCTGCTATACCACGCAATAAGGGGCGAACCACCCAGTCTTGAGTCTCGCGACGACGCATGAGCTCTTCACGGCTAAGCTCACGAGTGCCATCGTCAGTTCTCTCCAAAGTATATTGATACACCTCACCGAGTCCGGTTGAGACCGGCCCTAATATGGGGTTTACCCCGACTGGCATGCTGTGACTAACTTCTATCAAGCGTTCCATGACTAATTGTCTGGCAAAATAAACATCGGTATCGTCAGTAAAAACCAAGGTAATCAGGGATAAGCCGTTTTTATTTAACGAGCGCATTTCAGTCAGGCCAGGAAGACCCGTCATGGCAATTTCTAGCGGTACCGTGATGAAACGCTCAACTTCCTCCGGTGATCGACCTGGCGCTTCACTAGCAATTTGTACTTGTACATTGGTAACATCGGGAAAGGCATCGACAGACAGCGATTGCAAGGAACGAATACCAAACAGGATCATTCCAAATGCCAATGCCACAACTAAAATTCGAGCGTTTAAACTCCCGCGAATTAAAGCTTCAATCATGGGTTACTCCAATTCCTTACGATGGCGTTCACTGTTAAGATGAAAGCCACCTTCAACAACTACTTTTTCACCCGATTTCAAACCGTCAAGAATAGGTCTGGAATTGACGTTAAGAGCACCTAGTTTTACCAGTCTCAGTTCAAACTCATCAGAGCCTATTTCTACGAAGACGAGATCAGTATCTTTATCTCGAATCACTGCTGAATCGGGCAAAATCAATTCTTGTACACCTTGTTTGCGAATCAACAAGTTTGCCAACATGTGGGGTTTTAAATTACGATGAGGATTGGGCAACTCCATACGGACAGTAACAGTCCGGGTATTGGGGTCAACCATATCGGCAACATAAATCAGTTTGCCATGAAGTGTTTCATTGGGTAGAGCGGCAATGGTTACTTCAGCTTCATCACCTTTATGTGCCCAACCTGCCTGTTGTTCCGGCAGTTCGGCCACTACCCAGACATGAGAAAGATTAGCTACGGTAAATAAAGCATCAGCAGGTTGTACTACCTGACCAACAGTGACTTGGCGCTCAACAATGGTACCCTGAATGCTGGCGGTAATAGGTAAAATAGAGTGAATCTTTTTTTCCTTAGACAACCGTGCCAGATCACTACCGGACATGCCGAAAGCAAGTAATTGATCTGTCGCTGTTCGTAAATCAACCTCTGCTTCAGCCAGCATGGTTTCCCTTTCCTGAATGTCAGCGGCTGCAATTATGCCACTACCCATTAGACGCTTGGCTCTGGCTACCACTAGTCGTTTTAAATTAACTTGAGAGCTGGTCTTTAAATAAGCAGATTGTGCCAAACCGAGCTCCGTACTATTTAATGTGGCAAGCTTTTCACCCTTACGAACTTCTTGGCCGAGTACCGCTTCTGTTTCGATAATTCGACCCGTTACAGTGGTGCCTATGCGAGCGACATGTTGTTGATCAAGGTCAATTCGTGCTGGTAATCGAAAGGAATCATGTAATTGCCCTTCACCAATCGGGATGACTTTAAGTTTTTTCATTAAGGTCTGATTGGCTTTTACTACCGGTAATGTATTAGTGGCGTTGCTTGCAGGTGATATGAGGAACAGAATGATCAGTAAGTTAAAGAATGAGGTCATAATTTCATATTCTCAATTTCTATTTTGCGTGAATAAGTAAAATTAATTTAGTGCTTCGTAGTGTTGACAATTTCATTGATGGTAACACATTGTAATTTTTTAATTTCTATATTATTAGGACTATAAATTTAGCACCCGTAATAAATCGTAGGCAGATTTATTCTTTCCAAATCATGGCGTTTTATTTTACAAATAGCCAGCAGAACTGCTTTAATAAAAGCTAACTTGTATAAATTGATACTACTGATACCGTTTAACCATTTCACTCAACGATATTGCTTTAATTTTACTGGCATGTCCGGCAGCGCCAAATAGTTCATAACGCGCCTGACAAAGCTCTTGCATGGCATCTCTTGCTGCTTTATAGATCTTACGGGCATCTAACTCTGCTGCATTTTCAGGTTGTGCCAAATAGCGGCGAATGGCACCCGTAGAAGCCATCCGTAAGTCTGTATCAATATTAACTTTACGGACACCATATTTTATTCCTTCAACAATTTCATCAACGGGCACACCATAAGTTTGGGGTATATCGCCGCCATTATCATTAATGATTTGTAACCAATCTTGCGGCACAGAACTAGAGCCATGCATAACAAAATGCATGTTAGGTAACCGTTGTTGTAATAGTTTTAACCGATTGATAACCAACACTTCGCTAGTCGGTGGCTGACTAAATTTATAAGCGCCATGACTTGTGCCAATGGCGACAGCTAAAGCATCAACTTGCGTTTGTTTTACAAACTCAACCGCTTCCTCCGGATCGGTCAGCAACTGACTATGATCCAACGACACAGAAGACTTCTGAAGAACCGCCTCTTCTTTGTTATTTATTTCCAATGAACCCAAGCAACCTATTTCACCTTCTACAGATACGCCACACGCATGGGCCATCTTAACCACGGTACGCGTAACCTCAACGTTATATTCAAAAGAAGACGGTGTCTTCATATCTTCCAGCAAAGACCCATCCATCATCACCGAAGTGAAACCTGATTGAATCGCTTGCGCACAAACATCCGCTGAGGGCCCATGATCTCGATGCATAACGACGGGAATATGCGGATATTGTTCAACGG
This sequence comes from uncultured Methylococcaceae bacterium, assembly GCA_903908165.1. GTDB lineage: Bacteria > Pseudomonadota > Gammaproteobacteria > Methylococcales > Methylomonadaceae > Methylobacter_C. The sequence goes on from CAIVQX010000184.1 coordinate 6,960, forward strand.
CAGCCAACAGTAAATGACGTAAAAAAACCTCACCAGCATATCGGTTAGCACCGGCTGAGCCTTGCATAATAACCGGACTATCACAAGCATCAGCGGCTTGCATAATGGCTTGCACTTGCTCCATATTGCTGACGTTAAAAGCAGGAATGGCAAAACTATGCTCCGCTGCATAATCCAAAAGCTGCCGCAATGAAACTAAAGCCATAATGAGTTCTCCTGTATGGGTTTTATGTTAGGTTCTAAATCATCTTTTGAAATAAACCGTCACGAAAGTTTAACACAGGCATTTATTACCCTTCTAAGGGTTACTTTAAAATAGCTTACACGAAAATCTCAAAAATGATCCCGCTTTAACTCATGATTACTAAATTAGGAAAGTAAGTATTAGCCGAAGGTGTTTAGACAATTAAACGAGGCGAAATACCCGTTGAAATACGATGTGATTTGAAAATTGGAGACTGCCTAAAGAGTGGAGTCATCCTCTTGTTTTGAGGATTCAATCCAATAACCATCGTTTCAATTAAGAAACAATGGTTATTGACTGATAAAAAATTATTTTTTCTTGGCTTTAGCTTTGGCTTTAGATCCAGCTTTAGCTTTGCTAACTTCAATAGAAAGTGCTTCTGTAAAACGAGTAACGACAGAGTCGCCCACTTTAATTTTATCAAGATGCTCTACATCAGGTCCGGCTTTCATTTTTAAAACTCTGCCATCAGGCTCTTTCAATGTCATCTCGCGTGTTTTGTAATCAATAGCCAAAATCAGCGCATTAATCTCGACGGCATCAATCACTTCGAAACTCGGCTTACTACCCACCGGTGCTCTATTAACTTCTGTTACTTGCTCCCCTGTTGGTTGTGCAGCTTCAGTAACTAAAACCTCAACACTTTCAAGTAAGGTTGTTTTAACTTCATCACCCACGCGAATTTGTTCAAAATCACGAACATCAGGTCCACATTTTATTTTAGCCAATTTTCCATCAGGCGATACGAGTGTTAATTCCCTAGTTTTTTTGTTAATCGCTTTTACTTTAGCAGGAATAACAAGTACCTCACCCTCTATTTCATCAGGTAAATCATTGGGATCAGTTGCAGCAACTGGCGCTGGTGCAGGTGCAACCGCTGGCGCAGGAGAAGCAACTGAAGCTTCTGGCACTTCTTTATTTTCAGAGCCAGCACATCCAACCAATAATGCAGAGACCACCATGGTAGCCAACCCGATGATCAGAGAATTTTTTTTATCTTTCATTTAGATTCCTAGTTGATTATTACGTTTATTGATTTTTAAAGTAGAACATTTTGCACAATTTAGCAGGTGAATACTAACACAAGCTATTTCAATGCAAAATGTGTTTATCTCAAACCGTTAAAAACATAATAAGTGCAGACGCCTTAAAACCGTGACTAAGAAAACAGCCTAACTGTCTGTATAGCTAAACTATTCAAATGTTGAAACAACTGGATTAATGCGTTTATTAAAAAATAACAACGACTAACAATGAGAGGTATTGTTAACATACTTAGCTGTATTATTGTCTTGCAATGCTCCAATGCAGATATCTTTTGCTCAACTATTATCTAAATAATGCCATATTCAATCACGGGTGTAACCCAGTATTGAATACCTGAGCCGGAAAAATCTTGGTGTAACTGCTCCAACAAATACGGTAATTTATCTGCCGACATATACAACTGAAATCGCATACATTTCTGGCAACCTGTCACTTGTTCCGCCAACGACAAGCCTTTGTTAACATGATGATGGCCATTAACCGAAAAACTGCTAAAACCGTGCTCTGATTCCAGCAATAACAGACTGTCGACCATCATTTCTTCAAGGCTGGGCGGAATATTGAGTGTCACTAAATATTCTGTGCCATTCATTGCTCGCGCTCCTTGGGTACACCAAATAATTTAAATAAAATTGGCAACAAAAATAAGGTTAAGAAAGTTGACGATACCAAACCACCGATCACTACTATGGCTAAAGGCCTTTGTATTTCAGAACCTGGGCCTGTTGCAAACAATAAAGGTATCAAACCAAAAGCGGCAATACTGGCCGTCATTAATACGGGCCTTAATCGCCGAGATGAACCCAGTGTAACTACTTTAATCAACTCCATACCGGTTGCTTTAAGCTGATTAAAATAACTGACCATTACCACGCCATTCAGTACCGCAATACCCAATAAAGCAATAAAACCAACGGAAGCAGGTACCGATAAATATTCGCCAGAGAGCCACAAAGCAAAAACACCACCAACCATAGCCAGCGGAATGTTTGACAAAACCAATACTGCCTGACGAACAGAGCCAAAGGTTGAAAATAGCAGTAAAAAAATCAAGCCTAAAGCAATAGGCACCACCAAGGACAAGGTTGCTGAGGCTCGTTGTTGATTCTCAAACTGACCGCCAAACTCTACTGTATAGCCTATGGGTAATTTAACTTTTTCAGCAACGGCTTTGCGGGCCTCGTCAACAAAACCTACCAAATCACGATCCTGTACATTACTCCGCACTACGACAAAACGTTGTCCACGTTCTCTTCCAACAGAAACCACGCCTTCAACTTTTTTAATATCAGCAATGGCTGTTACCGGAATATGAGCACCACTGGGCAAAGTGACTTGCAAATTATCAAAATTGGCTGCATTACTGTCACCCCTAATAATTAAAGGAGTGCGCTTAATACCTTCTTGCACAATACCTAAATTTAAACCCTCGATCTGAGCGCGCAACAAGGTTTCTATACTATCACTGTCCAAACCAAAACGCCCTGCAGCTAATTTATCTATGGTTACCGATAAAAACTGCATACCGTCATTTTGTTTTGCAAACACATCACTAGAACCTGTTATATCTTTTAAAACGTTGGCTATTTCATCGGCCTTTTCATTTAAAACGCCAATATCTGTACCAAATAATTTAACGGCCACATCGCCGCGGGTACCAGTAAGCATTTCTGAAACCCGCATCTCAATGGGCTGAGTAAAGCCAAAAGCGATGCCGGGCGTTTCTGCCATAACTTTTCGAATCGCTTCAATTAATTCATCTTTACTATCCATTCGCCATTCATCTTTAGGCTTAAGTACCAAAAAAGTATCGGTCTCATTTAAGCCCATTGGATCAAGACCCAGCTCATCGGCACCTACTCGAGACACAATCGTTGCTATCTCAGGAATATGTTTAAGTAGGTTTTTTTGGACTTGACCATCTAACGCGACTGATTCCTCAAGCGTAATAGAAGGTAACTTTTCTAACTGGACAATAATATCGCCTTCATCCATGGTGGGCATAAAAGTACTACCAATTTGAGTAAATACTAATAAGGTCAGCACTAATAAGATACCTGCGCCTATAAAAACTTTTTTACTATTTTCTAGACACCATAACAATGCCGGCTGATAAAGGATTTGTAATTGCCTTGGTAACCATGGCTCTTCATGAGACACTTTTTTCAGCAAATAGGATGCAATAACCGGAATAACGGTAAGCGACAAGACAAGAGAGCCACTGAGGGCAAAAACAATGGTTAGTGCCACTGGCGTAAATAATTTACCCTCTAACCCCTGTAGCGTTAATAACGGTAAGAAAACAATGATAATAATTAAAATACCTGAGGTAACAGGCCCTGCCACTTCAGCGGTTGCTCGGTAAATGACATGCAAACGGGGTAGCCGTTTAGCCTTTTCGACATGTGCCAAATGTGTGATGAGATTTTCAACCACCACAACCGCCGCATCAACCAGCATTCCAATGGCAATGGCCAAACCACCTAAGCTCATTAGGTTTGCTGACATGCCCATATAGTTCATTAAGATAAAGGTAAATAAAGCCGCTAACGGCAAAGCTAATGCCACCACCAATGCGGCCCGTAAATTACCCAAAAACAAAATCAATAACACGACCACTAACGCTATCGCTTCAAGCAAAGCATGTAATACGGTATCAACGGCTTTATCGACTAGATTACCTCGATTATAGAAAACTTTGGCTTCAACACCTTTTGGAAAGCCTAAGCTAATTTCCGCCAGTTTCTTTTCAATGCCAACAATCGTTTGTCTGGCATTAGCACCTCGTAAACTGAGCACTAAACCAGTAACGGCCTCACCTTCACCATTTTTACTGACGGCACCGTAACGCGTTAAAGCACCAATTTCAACTTCTGCAATATCGCCCACCATAATAGGGATATCATTGTTAGTATCAACGACTATTTTACGGACATCATCTAACGTTTTGATTCGACCTTCAGCCCTAACAATCAAAGCCTCTTCACCTTCAGTCAAGCGACCTGCGCCATCATTTCGATTATTTTTTTCCAGTGCTAGGATAAGTTTATCCATGCTAATTCCTCTGGCAGATAAGCGGGAATTATCAGGGATTACTTCGAAACTTCTAACCATACCGCCTAAAGAATTGACATCGGCAACACCTGAAACGGTGCGCAATGCTGGACGAATAACCCAATCCAATAAATCACGCCGTTCCATTAAACTTAAATCGCCTCCTTCGATGGTAAACATAAACATTTCACCTAAAGGCGTCGTCATGGGAGCAATACCGCCTTGAACTCCGGCCGGCAAATTACCCCACAAGGTATTTAGACGCTCAGCTATTTGCTGCCTTGCCCAAAAAATGTCTGTTCCTTCTTCAAAGTCAACGGTAATATCGGTTAACGCATATTTAGCAATTGAACGTAACATGGTTTGGTGAGGAATACCCAACAACTCAATTTCTATCGGCGCGGTTATTCTAGCCTCAACTTCCTCAGGGGTCATACCGGGCGCTTTGACAATAATCTTTACTTGCGTTGGTGAAACTTCCGGAAAAGCATCAATGGGGATATTCTTAAAAGCATAATAACCACCCCCCGATAATAGTAATACCGCTATCATCATCAATAGCCTTTGACTCAGCGCAAAGCGAATCAAATAAGCCATTATTCAGCACCGCCTAATCCAATCCACTTAGCCTTAAGTGCTACCGAACCTTTAATTGCAAGCTCTTCGTCACCGTTCAAGTCGCCACTAATAATGGCATCTTCGTCCTGTTTACCTATGATTTTAATTGGACTGATTTTAAAACCGTCTTGAATATGGATAAAAATAAAAGCTTCACCATCGTTCTGGGCAACAGCAGAATTAGGTACTTTAAAGGCACGATCAATCTTTTGAATAATCTGAGTACTAATGGTTTGCCCAGCACGGATGTATGACTGATTCCCACTGATAATTGCTCGCACCAATAATGTCTGATTCTCAGGATTAATACTTTGGCCAATTAAAATAATTTCTGCACTGACGGGGGCATCTTCAACCTTAACCTGATCACCCAAATTAAGATTAGAAGCACGTTCGGGCGGTACATTGATCTCCAGCCAAAGTTCATTCAAATTCGCTATACGGTATAACGGTGCCTGCATCTGCACACGTTCTCCGGCGGCGATCATTCTTTCGATCACAACACCTGAAATAGGCGCATAAACATTTAACAAACCACTTAATTGATGTGTTGCAGTCAATCGATCAATTTCACTATTTGTCATCCCTGCTATGCTCAACAATTGTTTTTGTTCATTAACTTGAGCAACAAAAAAGTTATATTGGCTTTGCGTTTCTTGCCATCGCCTATCGGCGATAACACCCTCACCTACTAATTTTTTATCACGTTGATAGGCCAGCGAACCTAACTGTAATTCGTTAACCGCTTTAAGATAGGCGCGTTGCATAGACAACAGATCAGGGCTATTAAGTTGCGCTAATAAATTCCCTTTTTTTACCTGATCACCTTTTGCAGCAATGAGTTTACTGACCAAACCAACCTGGGAAGCACTGACAATATATTCTTGCGTTGTCGGTATCACGACTTTTGCCGGTGCATTTAACAAAGGAATTTGTTTGACAGGCTCCAGTTTTCCCAATGTTATCCCTAGATTATCCAATTGCTCTTTTGACAATTGAATAGTATTTTCAGCACTTGCTATTGGAGTAAACAGCCCAAAACTAGCGATACAAATTGATAGTAATAAATAATTAATTTGCTTCAAGGCATATTTCCTACAGCATGATTATAAGCTGCTATATCTCGCTGCATAATAACTGCACGTTCTTTCGCGTAAAGGGTTGCTTGTTGGGCTTGAGACTGGATTTTTAATAGCTCTAACAAATCAATCTCGCCAACAGAAAAAGCCATATTCTTCATACTTAATAGCTCCTCAGCTATTTTTTGATGCTCTCTGGCGTTATTTAATTCAATAGTATTTACTTCCAGATTATGCATTGCTTCATGATGAGTCTGCGCCAAACTTCGGTACAGCTGTTCACGCTGAGAAGTTAATTGTGATAATTCAATATTTAGCGCGGCAATCTGTGGTTGGTTATGGGCACCACCACCAAAAGGTACGATGACACCGACATTGAAAAATTCAGCATGATTGCTCCGTTGATCAATACCCTCATCACTTAATATGCCTGCAATAACGTTGGTTTGCCCAGAACCTACAGCTTTAATGGCTTTAATCTCGGCTTGTTTACGCTGAATCCGATTGTCAATAGCAGTCAGTGCCGGATGACTTTGCTCCAGCTCTTTTAAATCCACCAATTTTTCCACATGCGCACTGGGTATTTTGGTTATGCGAGTGATAGATGTATAACGCTTACGCGCATGCATTAATTCTGCCTCAGCGTTTATAAATACTGATCGCTTTTGAAAAAATTCAGTTTGTGCTAGTAATTCATCTGACTTAGGTAAATCGCCTAACTCAACCCGACGTTTAATCGTAGCCAATAATTTTTTATAGGTTTCCTGATTATCATTGGCCTGTTCATAACGATTTTTTGCCAAGGCAATATCCCATAATGCACCCCTTATCAAGCCTGCAAGTCTTAATTTAATTGCTGCTGCTTGCAGTTCTGCACCCGCTTCAACTTGTTTGGCTAACTCTCGTTGTGCATCGCGTTGCCCAAAATTCCAAACGGGCACCATAAGATTAGCTGTCGCATAATTTAATCTAAAAGAATACATCGACTGGTAGCCGACGGCTATTTGTGATGCCCCTGCCGTCCAACTATTACCCCGTGCTTCAAGGGCTGCCGCTTCTTCTTCCATTGCGGTAATGACATCCGCATCGGGATGTGTATCCATCGTGGCATCTACTACTTTGGAAATAGTCAGTGTTTTATCAATATCGAGAATATCACGATGATAACCAACAGATGCTGGATTAGTCATATCCCAGGTATCACCCTGAGCGAATGCTGGTCTGGGCATAAGCTGGAAAATTGCCACTGCAAAAACAAGTTGTCCAAGCATAATACTGAACAGATGCTTCCTAAAACCATTTAAAAAAAACATAAAGGACACTCAATGCGGGGTTATCCGCTTTATGGGTAGCTATGTAAAATCAGTACTGATTTAAAAGATGCTTTCTATTATGCCTTCTAAATCAAAAGAATGCTTAATAAGCAGGCGGTGCCCGCGAGGAATGAGCTGAACTTAATGAAAGGAAATTAATCTGATTTACGAGCGGAGAGTAATTAGTATCTACCTTAGAAGCTCCGACATTAAATACAACATCTTGCTGGTGCAGATAATAATTACTATCAGAAGTGATCCAATGCTTGTATTGATTGCGCTTAACCCCAATATCAATGACGATAATCATGCCATCTATACTTACATGGTTTTGCAAGGACTTCATTTCAGGTGCTATTGAGGCAAAATGCTCACTACCTGAAAGCTCAAAGCCTGGCAAATGTAGCCCCTGCTTTGCAATATGTTCACTCGCATGAGCATGAACCAAAGGCGCAATGCATTGCAACATTGTAAGAACAATGACTAAAAAACTGCGCTGTATTGAAAACATGTGAACAATGCTATAGTAATAGGTGAAATTAACAACTTAGGTAGCCACTTTAGGTGTTAATTATAAGCCTAATTTTTAATTTAGCCTGACAATTTTATTTAACCCGGTGTTTCTATGAAAAAACTTACTCGTATTATCGCTCTATTGTTAATGGCCTTATCCTTAAGCATAGGCATCATGTCTGATGCTAATGCCAAACGTTTCGGTGGTGGTGGCTCTTTTGGGGGGCGTTCCTCTTACAGCGCGCCTTATCAACGCTCAGCGATCCCTCCAAGCCGTTCGCCTTCTCAACAACAAGCAACTGCCCAGAATCAAACGGCAAGACAGGGTATGGCAAATCGTGGCGGTCTAATGGGCATGCTTGGTGGTTTAGCATTAGGTGGCTTATTAGGTTCAATGTTCTTTGGCGGCGCTTTTGAAAACTTTAACTTTATGGATATTCTTATTTTTGGCGGTATAGCTTTTTTACTCTATAAATTATTTGCTGCCAAAGCTCGTAATACACCGGCTACTGCTTATAGTCGCACTGCAAATGATCTTGGTGGTTCGTATTCTAATCAAACCCAACCCGCTGACTTTAATACCGATGTTTTATTTAAGAAAGACAATAAATTCGCAACTGGATCGGGTGCACAAGAAAATACCGGCTTCAACAGTATGCCTGTAATTCCTGAAGGTTTTGACCAATCAGCTTTTTTATCAGGTGCTAAGACGGCTTTTAGTATGCTGCAAAAAGCATGGGATGATCGCGATTTATCTGAAATCAGAGGCTTATCAACCGATAAGGTATTTGCTGAGATTCAAGCGCAAATAAAGGCATCAACCACTGAAAACCATACCGATATACTAAAACTTGATGCAGCATTATTAGAAGTAAGAGAAGTGGGAACGGTACTCGAAGCTACTGTCTTTTTTGACGTTATCATTCGAGAAGATGTAAACGCTCAACCCGAACAAATAAAAGAAATATGGCATTTTATTAAGCCCAAAAACAGTATTCAACCGAAATGGCTTCTAGATGGTATTCAACAGTTAGAAGATTAAAATCTCGAATTTCTCCAGCAGCAACTAAAAATGAGGTGCCTGCAATAACACAGGCACCAAACAGCACCCTTAGGAACGAGAATATATCAAATCCTGCTCGCTCCTATTTGCTGATTACTCTTTTTTAAATGTGTTAAATCACACGTACCGACAAAACCCCATCAATCGATCTTATTTGCTCCAATATTTCTGTAGGCGCTTCGGCATGAATATCAACCAACGTAAAGGCGTAATCTCCACGCGATTTATTCAATAGATCCAATATATTAAGCCCTGCCTCACCCAATACAGATGAAATATGCCCGACTACACCGGGAACATTTTGATTGGCTATACAGATTCGAACGCCTTCATTACTCGGCGCAACAACAACTTCAGGAAAGTTAACGGAATTACGAATACAACCGTACTCCAAAAACTCACGTAACTGATCCGCCACCATGGCTGCACAATTATCTTCAGCTTCTTCTGTAGATGCGCCCAAATGCGGCAACACAATTGCTCGAGGATGATTTATCAATGCTGGTGTCGGGAAATCACATACATAGGCATGTAAAGCGCCAGAATCTAATGCTTCTAATACGGCAGCTTCATCCACCACGCCGGCACGAGAAAAGTTAACTAAAGTCGCTCCTTTTTTAATATGCTTTATATGATCTTTATTAAAAAGGTTTCTGGTTTTATCATTCAATGGGATATGGAGACTAATCATATCCGAACGTGAAACTAAATCATCAATACCGGTTGCAGGTATTGCCGATGAAGTCAGCTTCCAAGCATTCTCAAGTGACATAAAAGGATCAAATCCAACGATATTTAAACCTAAAGCAGCTGCAGAATTAGCAACTCTAACGCCAATCGCTCCCAAGCCCAATACACCCAATGTTCTGCCGGATAATTCAAAACCGGCAAAATGTTTTTTGTTCTTCTCAATTTCGTTATTCATGCTCTTTTCGTCACCTTCCAGAGCATTAACGAAATTTAGCGCAGGAACAATGTTTCTTGCCGCTAAGAGCATTCCAGCAATAGCTAATTCTGCCACAGCATTTGAATTAGCACCGGGGGCATTAAATACCGGGATGCCACGTTTTGTGTATTCCTCAACAGGGATATTGTTTACCCCAGCACCAGCACGTCCCACCGCCTTAAGCGATGTCGGAATCGACTGCTCATGCAAACTGAAAGAACGCAACATAATAGCATCAGGATTTTCAATTTCCGGACCTACTTTGTAACGACTTTCTGGAAACCTATCTAAACCGACAGGTGATATATTATTGTAGGTCAAAACGTTAAACATCTATTTACCCTTGTTTATTATTAAATTCATGATGAATACATAATCGCATTCACGTAACTTGTCGCTCTTTAGATTAAACAGTTATCTGCTTATAACAGCCCTGTCTTTCCAACTTAACAACATCACTTTTCTACACAAAAGCGTCAAGCAATTTTAGTTGGTAATTATATCTGTTTTATAAGGTGCATGATTTATTGTTTAGCTTAAAAATCAACGTCAACTAAAACATAGTAATTTCTCAAAAAAACTATTGCTTAAACTAAGACTTTGAATGCAAGCGTAAAAACCAGCTGAGGAATTCTGAATAGCGTCATCCTGCTGAGTGATAGTTGGATTTTTCATGCGGGAACTAAAAACTGATAGTGGATACAACGACCACTTTATAAACGCGTTATTAAGCGAAGTGTATCTCCCATCTGCGTCGATATGTACTTTCGTCCTTGAACCGGAGGTTCAAGTGGAGACGTAACTGGTAAATCAGGCTTCCCGTATTAAACAGGCATGCACACCATTAACAGATTTCGTCCCCGGGGTTAATACAGGTTCAGGAAACACCCAGCACACTGTCAAGCGCCCCAGGAGATACAGATCTTATTCTAACGTGTTTAAGAATTATCTAAAACGTTTTCTATTTTGTGGCTCAATTTAGCTAGACGCTCATCTATTTGATTAAGCATAGTGTTCTGATTTTTCAACAATTGTAATTCATGTGCCAAATTAAGCGCGGCCATCACTGCAATTCTATCAGAACCAGTTATCTTGCCAGAGTCTCGCATCTTACACATTTGTACATTAAGCTGATGAGCCGAATAAATCAGATCCTCTTGTTCATCTTCTTCACAACTGATTCTGTATTCTTTGCCCATTATGGTAACGGATACTGCTTGGGGTTTATTACTCATGAAGCATTCTCCAATACTTTCAGCCTGGCAATAACAGTTTCTAGTCGGGTTTTAGCTAGCGCTGCTTTCTCCAGTAACTCCATTTTTTCTGAAGCTAATCTTTCTTGTTCCATTTTTAAATAACTGTTTTCATTTTTCGCCTTATCGTACTTTATGATAAGTAGATCTAATTTATTTTCCAGATCTTTTAATGCTTGAGATTGGTAATTTTCTGTCATAGTAACCACTAAGATTTTTGAATAATCAGGTTTTCAAGGGCATTTTTGGATAGCTAAGGTTAATTTCACCCATCATAATGATTGACTTCTATATTAAAGTGAACAAATATTTTCCGAGTTAATGGTAGCATAAGTAATATTTTTTTTTAATGATAGTGAAATTATAATGGCTTATGACGCGTGCAATACAATAATTATAGAAATTGACCCAGAACTTTCAGCTGCTGAGGCTCATGGTATGGCAACAGGTATGTTATGTATAAATAGTCAGGCAGCAAGTGATACTTGGTTAACCGAACTCTCATTTGATAAAAATTCAATGACAAATGAAACTATTGAAACATTAAGCAGATTTTTCGAAGATACGCGCGATTTATTAAATAATGATGAATTTGAGTATGATCTATTTCTCCCAGATGCCAATGTTCCATTGGCGGAGCAGGCCGAAGCGGTAAAAAACTGGTGCCGAGGATTTCTATTTGGCGTAGGGTCAGTCGCTTCAGATATTCCCAAAAATGCCCTCGAAATATTAAAAGACATTGCCGAATTTACCAAGCTGGATGACAATGTCGACGGGGAAGAAGATGAGCATGCACTAATGGAAATTACTGAATATTTAAGATCCGCTGCCTTATTACTTCGCGATGAACTAGGATCCGACAGCAACAATATGTCCGCATTACCACAAAATGGTGAGTAAGCAATGAAGCAAAGTGAGTTTAAAAAACGACGTAAGCAATTAATGCAACGTATTGGTGAAGGCAATATCGCCTTAATAGCCAGTGCTTCAATGCATGCCCGTAACAGGGATGTGAATTATCCATTCCGACAGGACAGTGATTTCTATTATTTAACTGGCTTCAATGAGCCCGATGCATTGGCTGTTTTTGTTCCTGGTCGCACGCGAGGGGAATATATTTTATTTTGCCGTGAATTTGATGCTAAAAAAGCGCTATGGGAGGGAGCTCACTCTGGATTAGAGGGTGCCACTAGCCATTATGATGCGGATGACGCATTCCCAATTGATGATCTGGATGATATTTTACCGGGGCTTTTGGAAAACAAAACTAAAGTGTTCTACCCTATGGGCTCTAATTTAGAGCTGGATCATAATTTATTGGAATGGATTAACCATATTCGCAATCAATCAAGATCCGGCATTATCGCCCCAGGTGAATTGGTTTCAATAGCGCTTATTTTGCATGAAATGCGCCTCTTTAAAAGCACCGAAGAACTTAAACTCATGCGCCGTGCTGCCGAAATTTCAGCGCTTGCCCATATTAAAGCGATGAAAAGTTGTAAACCGGGGCTTTATGAGTATCAAATAGAAGCAGAAATTATTCATCATTTCATCGACAATGGCCTACGATCTGTTGCCTATCCATCGATTATTGCTGGTGGAAAAAATGCCTGTACGTTGCACTATACCGAGAATAACTCAAAATTAAAAAACGGTGATTTACTGTTAATTGATGCTGGAGCTGAATGTGATCATTATGCTGCCGACATTACACGTACTTTTCCAATTTCAGGACGCTTCAATGAAGCTCAAAAACAACTCTACCAACTGGTTTTGGATGCACAAACTGCTGCCCTTGAGCAAATCAAGCCTGGTTTGCCTTGGAATTCGGCTCATGACGCTTCCGTTGAAGTACTTACTCAAGGACTCTTAGACTTGGGTTTACTCAAAGGAAAGTTAAAAAAACTAATTAAGGATGAAAAATACAAACAATTTTACATGCATCGTATTGGACATTGGCTAGGCATGGATGTCCATGATGTCGGCGATTATAAGATAAAAGACAAATGGCGATTATTGGAAGCTGGCATGGTATTGACTGTAGAACCCGGCCTCTATATTCCTCCAGACTGCAAAAGTGTCGATGAAAAATGGCGAGGCATAGGCATCCGTATTGAAGACGATGTTTTAATTACCCCTACAGGCCATGAAATATTGACCAGTGGCGTGCCTAAATCGATAGCAGACATTGAAGCATTAATGCAGGCAGCCTAATGCAACAAGAGTATGACTTATTAATTGTTGGTAGTGGCTTGGCAGGAAACTGTTTAGCATTGGCACTAAAAGACGCAGGATTTCGGATAGCTATTATTGAGGCCAATACCCGCGCGCAATTACATGCGTCTCCCGCTGGTGACAGGGCACTTGCTCTAGCGGCAGGCACAGTAATGATGTTAGATACTTTGGGTGTTTGGCAAGGTATTAAGCACGCTGCGACGCCAATACAACATATACACATTTCCGATCGCGGTCATTTTGGCAAAACTCGATTGTCTGCTCAAAAAGAACATATCGATGCATTAGGTTATGTTATTACTGCCAGAGATATTGAAACTTATGTCGCCAATCTGGTTATTAATGCTGGCATTGACATTATCGCTCCTGCTCGTGTTGTTGGCTTAATATCAGGCGATCAAGAAATTTGCGTAAACATTAAACAAAATGATCAGTCCCAAAACTTGTCCGCTAAATTATTAGTAGGTGCCGATGGAGGCTTATCTTCAGTTCGGCAATTACTAAACATTAATCAACTAATTACAGACTATGGTCAAACAGCATTAATCACCTCTGTAAAATCAACCATCCCTAATAACAATACTGCTTATGAGCGCTTTACTTCCTCAGGTCCTCTAGCGTTATTACCTATCAGCAAAAATGAGTGTGCCGTTATTTGGACACGTTCACATGAAGATGCTGATACGCTTATGTTAGGTAGAGAAGCAGATTTCCTAGTGGAATTGCAGCAGTGTTTTGGCTTTAAACTGGGCGAACTTACTCTAACAGCCCCTAGACGAGCTTTCCCCTTATCACTCATTCGTGCAGAACAAATGGTAGCCGGAAGAGCTGTAATTATCGGAAATGCAGTGCATCAATTGCACCCAGTTGCTGGACAAGGTTTTAATTTAGGTTTACGTGATGTTATCCAATTAGCAGAAATGCTAATCAAACAACATGAACAAAATAAAGATATCGGTGAAGCAGATTTTTTAAATGCTTATGCTGTATCTAGAAAAAAAGATCATGACTGGACAATCGGCTTCACCGATACCTTGATTAAAATTTTTGCTAATGAATGGCTAGCATTAGCAGCCGCCAGAAATATTGGCTTAACTCTACTCGACCATATTCCTGCTGCAAAAACATTACTAACACAACATGCTATGGGCTTTGCAGGACAAACTAACGCAACCAAACAGCCATAATCTTTTCTATTTACTAAGATAGAATTTGTTTGCAAAAAAACCAAATAAATCCGCTACAACATTAACAATCATCTGTTGAGCGGGCTTATTTAGAAACAGTCGTTACTTAGGCTTAACGTCTTTACTTGGTTCAGTAACAGGCTTTGATTCTGTCACAGCTTTTGAATCAGCTGATGGAGTTGTTGCATCAGTTGGTGTATCGCTCAATAAGATATCTTTTTTATTTTTATCGACAGTTTTTTGACCAATACCCTTAACGTTAGTCAAGTCTTCTACTGTTTTGAATAATCCTTTCTCTGTCCTATATTTCACAATTGCTTCCGCTTTTTTTAGACCAATTCCTGATAATGCATCAGAAATAGTTTTCGCATCAGCGGTGTTAACATTGACGGGTGAAGCAAATACATTAAAGGCAAATAACGATAAGAATAACCATAATAACTTTTTCATAACCTTTCCCCTAAATGAATTGAATGACAAAAATTCTTGTTATCGTAAATCAAAATAACTGGAACTGCTCAAAGCTAAGGGTAGTGGAATATTCTAAAAATACAACTTAGATGGGTATTTTATCTAAAAACAAGTAAGTAACTCACTAATTAAATCGTATTCGCCACAATAATTGCGCGTTTAGGTGCTGGAAGACCTTCACAGGTTAATTGATGATTTTCTGCACTGAGAAAATCCTTGAGGGAGTGAAACTGCATCCATTCAGTACTGCGTTGTTCTTCAACAGTAGTTGAGCTCACATCAACCAAGCGTATATTTTGAAAGCCACATCGTTTTAGCCAGCTTATCAATGTGTCACAACTCGGTAAAAACCATACATTGCGCATTTTAGCATAACGCTCCTCAGGTAATAATACCTCTCCCAAGCCACCATCAATAACCAAAGTTTCTAATACCAGTTCACCGCCAGCTTTTAAACAATCTCTTAACTCCATCAGATGATCAATAGGTGAACGACGGTGATATAGCACACCCATCGAAAATACAGTATCAAAAACCTTTAACCCATAAGGTAAGTCTTCTATCCCTAATGGCAAAACATAAACAGGCGCCTCACCATATAATCTCCTAATCACCTGAAATTGAAGAACATTAAGCAACAATGGGTCTATACCAACCACCATTTTCGCCCCTGCACCCAGCATTCTCCAGCAATGATAGCCATTACCACACCCCACATCCAATACCAGTCGATGATTAAGCGGTGAAATATGGCTTTTTAGGCGATCCCATTTCCAGTCTGATCGCCATTCGGTATCAATGTGGATATTGAACAGATCGTAAGGCCCTTTTCGCCATGGATGTAATTCTTTAAGTTGGCTTTCAAGCTTTAACCTATCTTCTTCCGACAAGTCACTCGCTTGACCTATCTCTACAGCACCCGTATCCAATAATCGATGCGTTGTTACTAATGGCGGCATAGCCTCAATAACAGATTGCCAATGAGACAAAGTACCATGCTTAGCTAACTCAAAAGCACTGTTAATTTGCTGGGGTAATAATTTCACCCAACTATCGGCTTTTGCATCGAGCAGAAGATTATATAATGGCTGATAATCAATCATTTAAGATACTGAATGTGTTTTAGAACGGCTGTAGACTGGAAGATATTTACTCAAAAACAAGTAAAAATAGAAAAGAATTTGACGAGAGATCAGCAACTAACCCAGTCAATTGATAACCGGGTTAATTATAAGAAACAATATTTATGAATTTTTTGCTAAGAGCGCTTCTGAATTACGTTTTTGCAAACCATCAATAACAGCACTCAACGATCCTTTATTTTGAACTTCACTACTAAAAGTTGTACGGTAATTGGTCACCAAACTGACACCTTCAATCATAATATCGTAGGCTTTCCATTGACCATCACTCAATAACATCCGGTAATCAACTGCTACAGGTTGAAGACTAGGTTGTATTACCTCTGTTTTTACGACAACTTTTGTCGCACCTGGCTCCATCTCAATAGGTAAATAACGAATTGACCAATCTTTAAACTCAATAAATGCCCGAGAGTAAGTTCTTACCAATAAGGTTTGAAACTCATGCTTAAAACGCTCACGTTCTTCAGGCGTAGCAGTCTTCCATAGCTTACCTAACACTAATGAAGAAATTTTATCAAAATCTGTACTTGGCAAAATAGCTTCATTGACAAACTGATTAACTTTTGAAAAATCCTTAATAAAGGATTTATCTTGCATTTTTTGCTGTAATTTTGCTGAAGCATTTTCTATGGCTTGTTGCGGAGGCAATAAATCGGCAGCCATTACTTGAGTCACCGATATAAAAGCCATTAATACCGCAAAAAAACCAAACAGTGTATAGCGCTTAACGTTCATAAAAACCTCTTAAATAGAACTCAATATATAGGTACAATATTTTACGAATATCAGCGAAATTATTCCCTGATACAATGAATTTCTGTAATACTTTAAAGCTTGATTAACCTCAACCTGAGGTTGTGATTTCTTTTCTAACCCATTTAGCATGAATAAGATGACATATAATAACATCAATTTTCCTGATACACGCATGAGAAGAATGCGCTATAACGATTTTTCCAGACGCTTAATGAGAGAAAATCATTTGTCCGTTGATGATCTTATTTGTCCTATGTTTGTGACTGAAGGCTCCAATACAAGAGAAGCAATCTCATCAATGCCTGGAGTAGAGCGATTATCTTTAGATTTATTACTTACCCAAGCGGAAGAAATTCATAATTTGGGTATTCCTGCTATAGCATTATTTCCTGTAACTCCTGCGAGCAAAAAATCTGATGATGCCGCTGAAGCCTATAACCCTGATGGATTAGCTCAGCGGAGTGTTCGGGCATTGAAAAAAGCTTTCCCTACATTGGGCATTATTACCGATGTTGCACTAGATCCATTTACGACACATGGACAAGATGGGCTAATTAACCAAGGTGGTTACGTTATTAATGACGAAACCATCGCTGTTTTAGTTAAACAGGCTTTATCCCATGCCGAAGCAGGCGCTGATATTGTTGCCCCCTCGGACATGATGGATGGTCGAATTGGAGCAATAAGAACAGCACTGGAAGCACATAACTACAGCAACACCTTAATCCTCGCCTACTCTGCAAAATATGCTTCCAGTTTTTACGGCCCGTTTAGAGATGCCGTTGGTTCTGCAAGCAATTTGGGCAAAAGTAACAAATACAGTTATCAAATGGATCCAGCTAATTCCGATGAGGCCTTACGAGAAATTCAGTTAGATTTACAAGAAGGCGCAGACATGGTTATGGTTAAACCCGGCATGCCTTATTTGGACATCATCCGCAGAGTAAAAGAACAGTTCGGCACACCCACTTTTGCTTACCAAGTAAGTGGAGAATACGCTATGATCAAAGCAGCCGCACTGAACGGTTGGCTGGATGAGAAACCTGTTGTTTTAGAATCCTTATTAGCTTTTAAACGAGCTGGTTGTGATGGCATCCTAACCTATTACGCCAAATCAGTTGCCGAGTGGTTACAAGCATGACATTAATTGATCACTATGCTGTTTTTGGTAGCCCTATTAAACACAGTAAATCACCGCGTATTCACAAGATTTTCGCTGAACAAACAAACCAGAGCATAGAATATAATGCCCAAGAAGTTTGCCCTGAGGATTTTTCATCTGCTGTGACCACATTTTTTGAACATGATGGCAAAGGCTTAAATTGTACCGTACCGCTCAAGGAACTGGCTTGGACTTATGCTGACTCTAAAACAGGACGCGCTCAAACAGCAAAAGCCGTTAATACTCTGATTAAACAAAATGATGGTTCTATTCTTGGAGATAATACTGATGGCATTGGTTTAGTGACTGATCTAATCAATAACCATAATCTAAATTTGGCTGAAAGCAGAATATTAATTCTGGGTGCGGGCGGAGCAAGCCGAGGAATTATAGGACCACTTCTTGAACAATCAAGACATCCCATCATTATCGCTAATAGAACCATTGAGAAAGTCGTTAATCTAGCCTCAGAATTTCTCCACGAAAATACTATCAAAGGCTGCGGCTTTGATGCATTAAAAGGGCAACAATTCGATTTAGTCATCAATGCCACATCAACTAGTTTAACTGGTCAACTACCTCCTTTGCCCAATGATTTACTTGCTAAAAATGCAGTGTGTTATGACCTCGCTTACAGTAATGAAACAACAGCATTTGTCCGTTGGGGACAACAAAATAAGGCCTTAAAAAGTCTTGATGGCCTTGGTATGCTAATCGAGCAAGCTGCAGAAGCTTTCTTTATCTGGCGAGGAATACGTCCAAAAACCGCACCCGTTATAGAACTGCTTAATAGAGAACGAAATCTAGCTTGAATCCCTAAGTTAAGTATTTTGTGAGATGTAACTATTTTTTAGTGAAATATAATGTTCTGCGGAATATTCCAAGAATTGTTTTTCTGATTCTTTCAAAGGCCTTATCTGCTTAGCAGGAGAACCAACATATAAATACCCACTTTCCAGTCTTTTTCCCGGTGGAACCAAGGCGCCAGCTCCTAACATGACATAATCTTCAAGGACGGCATCGTCCAGAATGATCGCGCCTATACCAATCAGACAGTAATCACCAACAGTACATGCATGAACAACCGCTTTATGGCCAATAGTCACATACTTACCAATAACTAAGGGATGTCCTAACTCCGAATACCGGCCTGCATGAGACACATGAAGAACAGATCCATCTTGAACATTCGTTCCATCTCCAATTTTTATACTTTCAACATCTCCTCTAACTACAGTTGTCGGCCATATAGACACATTGTTACCCAACGTGACATCACCTATAACCACAGCACTTTCATCTATAAAAACTGATACTCCAAGCTTAGGTAAATTATCATTAAATTTTCTAATTGACACGGCTCACATCCTTATTTTAAATCTATTGTAAAATATGGATGATATTGACATAAAATTGCTTTTTAGAAAAATTAAATAGCCCAAATTAGCTGCCAATAACATCATTAAATATAAATGTATCCTAACGATACTCTAATTTTTAAGGCATAGTATGAATGTCATACAAGGAAACGGTTTTGTTGCGGAGATAATTAGATCTTCAAAAAGAAAAACTTCTGCTATTAAAATACAAAAAGGCAAGGTATTTGTTATTGTCCCTGAAAGCCTAGGTTTAATGGCAATAGAATCCCTAGTTGCTCATAAAAACCGTTGGATTAAGGCAAAGTTGGCCATTCAACATGAAATATTGACCACTAAACCAAAATCTTTTATTTCTGGCGAAACCTTTTCTTACCTAGGTAAAGATCACTCATTAAAAATTGAATCGGGACTTTACCCCTCTATTAAGTTGCATCAAGAAGAACTGGTTATTTCTGTTAGAGAAAAATCAGTTGATAACACCAAACAAATTAAGCAATTACTTATCAAATGGTTTAAAAAACAAGCTGAAATCCAGTTAACAAAAAAAACAATCTGTTATGCCAAAATAATTGGCGTAAAACCATCTTCCATTACAATTAAAACATTTAAAGCACGATGGGGAAGTTGTAGCATTACAGGTAGTATTCAATATAATTGGAAAATTATCATCGCACCTGAACCGATTATTAACTATCTGATTGTGCATGAGTTATGTCACATACTACATCATAATCACTCACCAGAATTTTGGAAAACAGTTGGACAATATTGTCCTGATTACCGCTCTTGTGGAGCTTGGTTAAAGCGCAATGGAACCTTATTAGAAATTTAAAATGCCTAACCAACCGATTGCCCAGTCATCTAATTAAAATCGAGCAACTTATCCCAAAATCTCTTAGCGTGTTTTAACTTTTTCTTTTAATTATTATGATTAAACGACGTCAACATAATTATCAAAAAAATAATCAGTAGGATAGGCCAGAAAAAAGGAACTAAAAAACCAATACCCAGCAGTGCCATAAAGATCGCAATAAGAAATATCAATAACCCGACACCCATAAAAAGCAACACCATTAAAACGCCAGTAACCAGCATAATAACTAAAAATGATGGGATTGCGGCAAACCTAACTAAAGGTTCTGCAACGGGAGAGCCATTCAACATAAGACTAAACTGCCCTACTTCGGGATGAAATAAATAGCTCAAAATAGCAATTACCATGCCCACTGCAAATACTTTTATTAAAAGTTTACCCGCTTTATTTTCCATAGATACCCTGCTTGAAATTATATTTAAGTTAAAAATTAACGACCGTTCCTTAAGCTTGTATCTCTAGACAAACTTATAGGCATAGACTAACGAAATTACAAATAAAAGGCTTAGCCATGCTGAAGCAAATAGAACTGAACGATTTCTTGCCAGACCAATAGCATAGGCTGCTTTTAATAAATTATTACTGCCACTAGCCAATACAATAGCCGAGACAATAGCTGCATTAGATACCGTAAAATTTCCACCTAACAAAGACAATATAAATGGATCAATATCAGTGAAGCCGACAATAATAGCCAGTGATTTTAGTCCGTGACCACCAAAAATACTGGTTACATATTGAGTCAAAAATGCAAACAGCATGAATAATAAAGCAAATAAAATTGCCGTTGATAACTCTAATGGATGCCTAATATCCGCAGTATCTTGTAACAAGGTCTCTTTATTTTTAACTGTCATTAACGCGATAATTGCCAAAAATGATATAACTATCATACTCATAAAAGGCGCCAATAATTGATGCGCAATATCTTTATCAAATATATAAATAATTATCAGCAACCTTATGTACATCATAATTGTCGCCATAATAATCGCTGATGAAACCTTACGTTCAGCTGGAGCGCCTAGTCCCTTTGCGCGACGACCAATTACAAAAGTCGCAGCTGTACTGGAATAGAGGCCTCCCAAAAAACCCGTAATTAATAAACTACGACTTTTAAAAAAATAGGTATTCACTAAATAACTCAAGTATGAGAAACCCGACACTATAATCACTGCTAGCCATACTCTGTAGTAAGTTACCGGCAACATTGGCGCAATAGCTTGGTCAGGCAATAAGGGCAGAATAACCCCAGATATAATCAGAAACTTAGCCAGTGTAGTGATTTCTTCATTCGCTAACTGATCGGAAAAGTGATGAATAAGTTTTTTTTCACTCAAAATCAAGATCAATACGACAATAAAAAGCACCAAAAACCAACTAGGGAAAAAACTTGCAATAGGCCCTATCAAGTAAATTAAGAATACAAATATTGTACTAAATACTGGAAACTGTTCATTCCTAGAAAGTCGCCAGTAAAATACTAACAATAAACTACCTAGAAAAAATAAGCCCGCGAGAAATAATAGTCGACTAGCATCTAGTGTATACAGGATAAAACCCAGCACACCGATCAAAACAAAAGTACGTGTACTGCCAATGTTAAGCTTGTAATCATTGATATGATGATAACTACGAAACTCAAGCCCGACCACAAAAGAAAAAGCCACCGTCATGATGAACTGTATCAATAGCGGGGGTATGCGACTATAAAACTCCATAATCATGCTTAATCTAACCCTTTTAAAGTCAATCGATTGATAGTCTCACTCGCCATTTTGGCCACATAAAATAAGACGACTAATGAAACTCCAGCGCCGAATAATAACAACGGATAAGATACGCTGCCAGCCTTCACGGAACCGCTAACCAAGCCGGCTAAATGCTTAGTGGTATAGCCTATATAAACCAAACTTGCGTTATAAATAAAAATACCACTCGTTGCGCCTAGATAAGGCAAGAATTTAACTTGTGTAACCGATAATGCGTAGCTGAGCATTGCAAATGGTAGTGGTGTCAATCGCAATAAAAACATAAGCTTGAATGGCTGACTATTGATTGCAGCATCAAAAGCAGATAAATGCTTATGCTTAGAAATAAAAGCAATAACTTTATCTTTTATCAAATATCGCCCCAGAAAGAAAATAATTGCCGAGGCTATATATGTCGCAATGATCATATAAAATTCAGCAGCACCTATTGAAAACAATAAACCTGCCACAAAACAAAGCGTATCTACTGATACAAAAACTGATGCCAACACTACAAATAAACCAATAAAACCGATTGGCGCATATGTTCCCAGTCCCTCAATCCATATCTCAATATCAGGAAGATAAATCTTCAATTCATGACCTATGATTATGATGATGCAAGCAACTGCCAAAATAGCTGTTAACTGTTTCGCTATCGACATGTGCTTAAGCTGCATTAATTGCTTTTCCTATAATAGAGATAAATTTGGCTTACTATGCTTGTCATAAGGATCGAGCAAAAGAGTTATTGCTATGTTGCTGAAAAAAAGCGAACGCAAAATATAAAAAATCTTGCGTTTTCTATTTCTTAAGCAAATCTTTCAATCATCTTTTCTGCCTGTTCCGCAAACTCTTCAAGATTACCTTTTTTTACTTTATCAACCGGAATAACCAATGCAGTACTTAAATCAAAATAAATATAAACATAGCGCTTGCCATATTCAACTCTGACCAAATCTGCCCATGCATGTTTATTTTTACCGCTGGGTGATTTTTCCTGTAGAAAATTTGCATTTGCCGGATCTATAGTTAACGTGTAAATCCCAAACATGCTACTTTTTTCTTTAGCTGAATAATTTCTAAGGATTTGCCGACGCAAATCCAACAGCATTATTCTAGGTGACAAAATTGCCCATAATGCTGCAATAACAACAATGTAAGCTGATGATTTCATATCACCATAATAAAAATAATAAAAACTTCCAATAAGCGCCATTACGCCAGGGACTACCCAACGATTTTTCTTAATGTTATGTTGTATCTCATCATTTCTCATGAACTGTATTTCATTAAAATGAATTAAATCTTCTTCACCGAATTCGTATTCTATTTCAAACATAGTATTATTCTTTTTGAGGTTTAAAAATTGTTAGTGCATCTTTATTTTTCTATAAACACTTCGCCTAAATGCATTGGAAAGTGTCAACATTGCCGTCCTAAAATATCCATGAATTGCTACTTGATGCATTTTGTAAAGGGATAGATAAACCAATTTGGCAATAAATCCACCAATACTTACTGTCCCCATCAAATTGCCCATCAAATTACCAACTGTGGTGTATTTTCCCAATGAAACCAGTGATCCATAATCATAATACACAAAATTTTTCAGCTTCTTCCCTTTTATTCGATTAATAATCGATTGGCATAAAACTGATGCTTGTTGATGGGCTGCTTGGGCTCTGGGTGGCACGTTACCATTATGATCTTGCCAAACACAGGCGGCACAATCACCCATTGCAAAAATATTATCATCATTAGTTTTTAAAGTACTATCTACCACCAACTGATTTATATGATTCGTTTCCAATCCATCCAAATTTTTTATCCAATCCGGTGCTTTAATGCCTGCCGCCCATACTTTCAGGTCAGCCTCAATAAATTCACCATCAGAAGTAGCAATGCCTTCCTTAGTAATTTCCGTAACTCGTCTACCCATTTTTAGAACAACACCCAAATTCACCAATTGCTGCTGGGTGGCGAAAGCTAACTTAATGGGCAAAGCAGGCAATAATTGCGTAGCCGCTTCTATAATGGTCAGTTTTACAGTACTTTTTTCATTCAAGCCATAAATTGACAACACATTCGTTACCTCATATAACTGGGCAGCCAATTCAACCCCTGTAGCTCCTGCACCAACAATGGCTATAGATAAAGGCTTTATATCAGTACTCTTTTTACCTATATAGCTTTTTAAGTAAGACTCAAACAATTGTTTTTGAAATTTAAACGCTTGTACAGTCGTATCCAGAAATAAACAATTTTCTGCAACGCCCTTAATATTGAAGGTATTGCTAACACTACCAACAGACATTACCAAAGTATCATAAATAAAAGTCCTTCTAGGAATCAGCTCTTCGCCACTTTCACTTAAGGTAGGACTTACCGTTATTTCCTTTTTCTTTCTATCCAGACCTTCCATTCTTCCCAATCTAAAGAAAAAGTGGTTCCGATGCCCCTGTTGAAGATACTCCACCTGTTCAGATTCATCCAAAGTACCAGCTGCCACTTCGTGCAATAATGGCTTCCAGATATGTGTCGAGGTTGCATCAATCAAGGTAATTTCTGCCAAGCCTGTTTTGCCTAACTTAGAGCCTAAACTGGTTGCTAACTCAAGCCCTGCAGCTCCTCCACCAACAATTACTATTTTATGTTTTTCATCATTATTTTTAGCCATTGACTCTCCTCCCCCTACTTCATTTTTTTGCATACTATACCACTATATCCATTGAGTCTTTTATTCCGTGACAGCAAGTCAACGACTTGGAAATGGAAGCTAATGTAATAAAGATTTATGGTGGGTAATCTCATGGCAAAAAAAAACCCGTTATGAAAACGGGCTTTTTTTATAAAGCCTCTTAAAAATAAAGAGGCTTCTTAATATAACAATCTTTATTTACTGTTTAAAGGTTGTTGCGGCTCACCATCAACCGTTAATTCGACTCTACGGTTATTAGCACGACCTGTTTCAGTATCATTTGAATCAATCGGACGACTCCAACCATAACCCTTAGCAGTTAAGTTAGGTGAATTAGAACCTTTTTCTAAATAATTTTTAACCGCTATCGCACGACGCTCAGACAACTTAACATTGTGCTTTAAACTTCCTGTATTACTGGTATGTCCTTGCACTTCAATAACAAGGCCAGGATTTTCTTTAATAGCTTTAGCTGCGTTATCAAGATTTGGGAAATATTCAGGTTTAATAATATCTTTGTCATTATCAAACTTCACGTCAACAATCCAGCAACCGGCGATACTAACCTGAACGCCAGGTAAGGTAGTAGGGCATTTATCAACGCAATCATTGACACCATCATGATCGCCATCTAACACAGAACAGCCACCAGCTACAGGCAATGGTTTTGGAAGTGGTAAAGGCTCTGCTGCTGCAACAACAGCGGGAACTGGTTTTGCACCAAACGGTATAACAAAACCAACATTAACTAACATGTCACTAAACTCATTAGTGCCAGGTTGTAAACTAGCATTAAAATTTTGGTTGTAACGATAACGCACATCACTACGTACCATAAAATGGTCACTGACTTCATACGTCAAACCAGCACCTGCTTCACCAATGAACCCTGCACCACTTTTGTAATTATGGCTAGTATTCATGCCACCTAAACCAATTACGGTATAAGGCGACAATTTATCACGCATAAAGTAATATTGAACTTCAGCAAGACCACCGGTCATATCTGAACCGCCGTATTTACCGCCAGCCAAATTTTGATAAAAACCTTTCATTTCAACGTTAAAATGCTCATTAAGCATCTTACCAAAGCCCATACCGCCACCCCAACCGTTATCGGATTGACGATCACCGCCTGGTTGAAGAAATGTACCATAAGGCGCAATATAAAATCTATCATCTACCGCTTTATCAGCCGCTTGAGCGATTGGTAAAAAACCCACGCTTGATAATACTGCCATAGCAAGTAAGTATTTTTTCAACATATCTTTCTCCTAAAATTAGCTTTCAATAAAGCTTAAAACAAAATTCGGGTATAAGCTAAATAAATAACATCAAAATCCTATTAATCAAATTTAAATATAGATTAACAGTAGCTCAATAGCAACTTTTTTGGTTATTATGCCACATCTTTTGCAATATTGCTGTAATAAATAACACTAAAGATCACCTGCTTTTTTATAAGCCAGCATTAATTTAAGCACTGATGAGCTACAGCATAAAAGTAAACAGGGTCATTTCTGAACTTTCATTGCTTACAAGGCTATAATAGCTTTAATGACATCCAGCCAACAGATAACCTTATGATTAAAATCATTCACCTTACCTTTATCCTACTTTCTATTTCCAGTTTTATTGGGCGTATCATCTTATCTCAAACACATCCATCAATACTCAAACAAAGAGCTCTAAAAATCGCGCCGCATGTTATAGACTCCCTATTACTTCTGAGTGGCATAACCTTAGTTATTCAGGGCGGATGGTTATCTTCAGATTTTGGTTGGATTATTGCCAAAATAATTGCCCTGATTGGCTACATTATCTTGGGTGTATTCGTTATGCGTAAACGTGGGCCACTTAGATGGATTGCCTTTTTAGGGGCGATGACCTGCTTTATTTATATTGGTATAGTCGCTGTTACCAAAAATGCGTTTTTCTTTATCTAAGTCTAATCTGAGGGCTTTATAAACAAAAATCAGTTGCTTGGATCTTTAAATCCAACCAACTCAACAAATCCTTGGCGCAACCCAATGGCGCCTCATCAAAGTCAAGATGCTGATTATCTGTTATCACACACCAGCGCATTAACAAGCCTTTTAATTGCCTTTGTTCAGCAATGGTAAAATGGTGCTGTTGGATCAACTTATTCCATAAAACAATCTCGGGCTTTGCTATAAGTGCCGCCAATTTAAATACTTGCTCCAACACTAATTCAAGCGATGAAATATGAGTCCCAATTAAATTAGACACCTGCTTAGGATTAATATTTTCAGCTGGCGATGCTTCATTATCCGACACAACCTTTAAACAAAAAATAAACTCACTTGAAGTAAATCGTACCGCTGTCTCATAAAATGCTGAAGCCTCCATATCACAAAGATAAGATTCATGATAACTGGTCTGCGCTTTTGATACCGTTTGAATACCACAGGTAAAACTAGGCAACGTATAAATCAACGATGGGTAATAGCTACGCTCACTATCAATATCAATAATTTTATCGGCAAAAAACAATCGACCCAAGGCTTCATATCTATGACCAGCCACACCAATGTTGAGTATAGTCGGATACTCAACTGCTGCAAATAATGCTTGCGTAAAAGCCACACCAGCAGCCATGGCACTTTTACCAACCCCAGTCACGGTCAAACAAATATCATTATTAAAATAAACAGTGAAAGGCTGAATACTCACATCTTTTTTTAATTTAAAATACTCTACTAACGGCTTAGCCTCACAGGGCAAGGCGGTATAGATAAATAACTTGTGTGAAGGTGGGTGCATCATTAAGATAGGTTACAGCTTACGTTAAATTTTATAAAAAATTTTTCGACATCAAAAAAATATCCTTAAAAAAGCTATTGTTTGGCATTAAGATAATTAATAGTCAACGCAGACAGTTTATGTGATTGTTCAAAAAGTGAGCTCTTTAAATCAATGTTTATAAATACCTTACCCATAATATTTACCTACACTCATCTATTTTCAGTTTTTGAGGCCGTTATTTTTTTAACCGCCCTCTTTTTTCTGATTTACTTTTACACGCCTGAAGTTATAAAGAGCTGGACCAAAAAGCCAGATATCACTATATATGATACTTTGTATTCTGCTTGGCTGGGCAATTCAAAATTATGGTTAGCATTTTGGCCATTTTTCTTACTCGCCAATATCGTTCTTTTTTACATAGATTACCGAATTTTGAATGTAACCTATACGATAAACAGTTGGAAGACAGTGCATGGGATGATGCTATTGCCAATTGTCTGGTGGACAACATCGGTCTGGCGTTGCTCTGTACATACACGATATAAAATTTGGGGTAGCGCTGCACGCACCCTCACTGTTTTTTTTATGTTGGAATATATCATGCGCTTTGTTATCAGTACTCAATACCCCAGCACCTTCTTTGATTGCAGATTATTAATAATGGAATACGGCGACTGCCTGTAAAGATTCTACCCAAGCAATGAATCATTCTAAATAAAATACAAAAAATCGCTGATCAATTATCCTGCAAACGGACAGCGAGTACATCACAAGTTGCATGATGCAAAACTCCATTAGCTGTAGAGCCCAACAACAACGCCAAACCGTGTCGTCCATGTGAACCCACCACGATTAAATCCACGCCGTTTTCATTAGCAACCCTGATTATTTCTAATTTAGGACTACCCATTTCTAGCCATTGTCTATCTTCAGTGACTGCCAGTTTTTCACCCATCTTAATTAAGCTTTTCTTTGCTGAGGCCATTAGTTCAGTCGTTAAGTCGATATTGAAGGGAATATCTGCTCCATAACCAGTATCTGCAATTGGCATATTATCGACCACATGAATAATACTCAGCTTTGCTTGGTATTTATTGACCAGATCCTGAGCTCGATTAACAACTACATTGTTGTTCTCATAAAAATCCACTGCCAGTAATATATGTTTATAGCTGTCCATTATTGTCTCCTATTTAACCCCAGCAACTTCAGGAAATAATAACGCCATAACCTGATAAGTACCGAACAAGTATAAAAATGCCAAACCTAAACTAAAACTTAGACTTTTTTCCAATGCATTACTGATAATGTAGCCAGTAATCGCCCAATGCCAAACAATTAAACCCAGCACTAACAAAAATACAGCCAAACCACCGCGCCCTAACTCCATGGTTGCTATTCCAGGTATAGCAAAAAAACTAATTAATGCATCTGTCCCTAATGCTGCCGATAACACCTGACACAACCGTCCTAATTTACGCGCCACATACAACATAATCCAAGCGCATCCAACCACTAACAATAAATCAACCGCTATCTGCATTAATACACCAAGACTATCAAAATGCATGCTTAACATTAACACTCTAATAATAATATAAATAGCCGACAACAGACCCAACAAACCTACAGAATAAGGTAAATCCTGTGGCTTCTTTCGAAACAGGCAAATATCAAACAATAACTTTATGAGGTCATACATGCGTCTTATCTCTAGGTGGCGTTTTCAATCTTTTCTTCTGCTTCCATCCAAGCCATTTCAGCTTCATCCAGCGCTTTATCAACCTTTACTTTTCTTTCAAGTAGTTGCTTTAACAACATTTTAGCTGATTCATCATAAATATCAGGGTCAGCCAATTCATGCTCTAACTGTCGCTGTTCATTGTGATACTTTTCAACAGCAATTTCTGCTTTTTTTAAAGCATCAAACAATGGTTTATGCTTTAGTCTACGCTCTGCATCTAACTTTCGTTGATCTTTACGAGATACTGTTGGAGCTGACTCTAAATCGGATTTATCATCGACTTTTTTCTGCTCCGTTAACCATAAGCGATAATCGTCAAGATCACCATCAAAGGGGTGGACTTTACCACCAGCGACCAATAACAACTGATCTGTCACTGAACGTAGCAGATGCCTATCATGCGATACCACTACGATAGCACCGCGATAATCTTGGAGCGCCACACTTAAGGCATGACGCATCTCCAAATCCAAATGATTAGTCGGCTCATCAAGCAATAATAAATTGGGGTTTTGATAAACCAACAACGCTAATACTAATCGAGCTTTTTCTCCTCCAGAAAAAGGCCTGACCATATCAAGAACTTTATCTCCCTGAAAATCAAAACCACCCAAAAAATTACGCAAGTCTTTTTCTGTAGCCTGTTTATTGAGCTGCTGTAAATGCCATAACGGGGTTTCATCAAGCTGCAATTGCTCTAACTGATGCTGGGCAAAATAACCTATTTTTAAAGCCTCAGCTTCTTGTCTTTTACCCGATAAAGACAACATATCACCCGCCAACACTTTAATCAAACTCGACTTGCCCGCACCATTTGGCCCCAAAAGCCCAATACGATCTCCCGGTGAAATTGAAATACTCGCTTGCTTGATAACACAATTTAAGCCGTAACCGATATCCACTTTATCCAATGATAATAAAGGATTAGGCATTTTCTCCGGCTTAGCAAAGCTGAAATCAAATGGTGAATCAACATGAGCCATAGCGATTAACTCCATACGCTCCAAAGCCTTAATACGACTTTGCGCCTGCCTTGCTTTAGTAGCTTGGGCTTTAAAGCGATCAACGAAGCTTTGAATATGGGCAATTTCTCGCTGCTGTTTTTGGTAAGCTGATTGTTGTTGCGACAACTTTTCGGCACGCATCCTTTCAAAAGCAGAGTAATTACCGGTATATATTTCAGCTTTATTTTGTTCAATATGAACAATGTGATCCGTAATAGTATCGAGAAAGTCTCTGTCATGAGAAATCAATAACAAAGTGCCGGCATATTTACATAGCCAATCTTGCAACCAAATAACCGCATCCAGATCCAAATGATTCGTCGGTTCATCTAGCAACAATACATCTGAACGACACATTAATGCCTGAGCCAAATTAAGCCGCATACGCCAACCACCAGAAAATGAATTGACTGCATTGTGTTCTTGATCAGCAGTAAAACCCAAACCGTTCATTAATCGAGATGCTCTGGCCTGAGCCGTATAACCGCCTATAACTTCGAGTGTTGCGTGATATTCAGCTTGTTTCAAACCGTTATCGTTTTGTTCAGCAAGTGCCAACTGTTTTTGTAATTCTCTTAACTGCTGGTCACCATCAATCACATAATCAATGGCAGAACTGGTAACAGGCGGTGTTTCTTGGGCAACATGGGCAACCTCTAGATTTGGCGGCATTGAGAAATCGCCTTCATCTAAATGCAATTCATTTTTGACCAGCGCAAACAAACTGGACTTACCGGCACCATTTGCACCGGTAAAGCCAACTTTTTGACCTTTATGAATCGTAAAAGAAGAGTTGGCAAACAAAACCCGCGCACCACGCCGCAAGGCTATATTTTTAAAATTTAGCATTAAGTCTCAAATAACGGTTGTAAATTAAATGTTCAGTAAACATAAAACAAATAGAAAAATTGCATAACACATTGCCTCTTAACCAAATCCTCAGTCTAAATTTGGATATTTTTATACACTAGCAACTCATTTCTGTTTTTTATCGAATATAGCAAAACTTATTGACTGTCTTTATAACGAAGACTAATGTTAACCAAAGACCAGCCTCCAAAAAATAGATTAATACCGAAAAGCAAGCCTAATAACCATTCTGCTGTTCCCGGCCAACCCATCCAAACAACTACCGCTAACAGTAATGCAGTTATGCCACTAAATAACACATAACCCCAATGGGCCATTGGCCGCATCATAAAGGCAAAAGAAATTTTAGAAAGCCCTTCCAAAGTAAAAAACAAAGTCATTAACAACGTTAATGTCAAAATACCATCAAGTGGTTGCGTCAAAAACAGGTAACCGATGATAACTTGCGTAGCACCCATAAAAAGCCATAACCCAAAACCCGGCATCTGTGAAAAGAATAACGCTCGACTGAGAATAAATAGTCCGCCAAACAACAAAATCCAACCTATTGAAACAACAATCGCCACGGTAAAAAAATGAGGCGCCATTATCGCAATCACGCCTAATATAATTAGCAGAACACCTTCAGCCAAAAATAATTTCCAATGCGTTTGGAAATAATGCTGCATCCTTTCCTGTATCAGTTTTATTTCTTTTGTACCCTTTTCTATGTTCATCATGATTTTGCTCCTAGTGTTGTATCCTTCACCCTCAGACAAGCGCCTAAGGTTTTCTTTTTAATACGCCATCGAATATTAATACTTTCTAAATTAGTACTACAGCCATTGTATAACAACTTCATCCAACAAAATATTAGTCTAAGTGTAACTATATTTTAAAAAGCCAAATCCCGTTAATCAGGTAAAATAATTAATAACTTAACATTAAATGGCTTAGTTTCAACAGCAAACGTATGACTTCCAAGACTGCTCAACAAAAACAACA
>CAIVQX010000185.1 GCA_903908165.1 uncultured Methylococcaceae bacterium
CATAGAATGCTGGTTTTTGCAAGTTCTCCAACTTGACACTAGGACATTAAGGCTAGAAGCCCTAGAAACTAGGAATGAACGACTGCTATGCGGCTAAAAACGAACTCCGAAACTTTAGTTTTAATTCTTTTATTAAGCAACTATATGGAAACAATTGTAATGAATAGAGAGCCTGCCGTAGCTGGATCTTTTTATCCTAGCGATCCAAAACTACTACATATAATACTGAATCAGTATATAAATGATTGTGAATCGGTTGCTAAAGTACCTAAAGCACTTATTGTCCCACATGCTGGTTACATTTATTCCGGTTCTGTAGCAGCCAGTGCTTACAGTCGATTAAAAAAAGCACGCAATAGTATTACTCGGGTTGTAATTATAGGTCCTTCTCATCATGTCGCTTTCAGAGGACTTGCTTTAAGTAAAGCGCAATCATTCATAACTCCTTTAGGTTCAGTAATAGTTGATCAAAAAGCATCAGAAACAATCGCTACATTCCCTTTTGTCAATTACAACGAACAAGCTCATATGTTTGAGCATAGCGTTGAAGTTCACTTGCCTTTTTTACAAGAAATGTTGGATAGTTTTGAAATCATACCAATTGTCGCAGGTGACGCATCTCCTGAACAAGTCAGTCAAGTTATTGACGCCCTTTGGGGTGGGGATGAAACTCTGATTGTTATCAGTTCTGATTTAAGTCACTATCATGATTACGCAACTGCTAGAAAGCAGGATAAAACAACCAGTGCAATTATTGAAAAGTTGCACTATGAGAATCTAGAAACTGAATCAGCTTGCGGAAAAGTACCTATTAGTGGCTTATTAAAACTGGCAAGGGAAAAATCACTGAGAGTTAAAACAATTGATTTACGAAATTCAGGTGATACCGCTGGAGATAAAAATAGAGTTGTAGGGTATGGTGCCTATGTCATTGAGTAAAGAAAATAAAACGCATTTATTGAACTTAGCGAAAAAGTCAATTCAACATGGATTACAAACCGGCCAACCACTTCAGCTTGATTTAGCCAATTTTCCTTTCGACTTGACAAATAATAGAGCTACGTTTGTCACACTGCAGATACATGATCAATTAAGGGGCTGTATCGGCATGTTAGAAGCTATAAGGCCACTTGCAGTGGATGTTTCAGAAAATGCATATTCTGCGGCATTTAAAGACCCACGGTTTCCGCCACTTTCATGGGAAGAATACGATCAGTTGGAAATACATATATCAATACTCACACATCCAGAGCAAATATCGTTTGAATCTGAACAAGAGTTAATAAGTCAACTACGGCCTCATATTGATGGTTTAATCTTGGAAGAGGGGCTTCAACGAGGAACTTTTCTGCCTTCGGTCTGGGAACAATTACCAAAAGCAGACATTTTTCTTAGACATTTAAAACAAAAAGCTGGACTATCTGCAGATTATTGGTCCAATAATATCAGGGCTTATCGGTATCAAGCAGAAATCATTCGGTGAGTTTTTTTATAAAAACTTACATAAAAATAATCACGGATAGTTATTCAAATGATAGTTTTTTCGATTTATTAATGAACTCTTATACGTAATTAATAAAAACGTATGATTAGTCTACACTTCCTATGATACATTTATAACTGCTTAATATCGCTAAATCATAATCGTTTATTTGTACCATAAATTAATGAGGTAAATCATGGCAATTAAAATAGAATTCGATAAATTAGTAACACAGCTAAAATCAGAACGTGATGAAATAGCTTTAAAAATACATTTAGCATCTATGGATGCTAAGGAAGACTTTGAATCCGCAGAAAAAATTTGGGATAAGTTTAAAGTTAAAGTCAATGAACTAGCTGATGAATCGAAGGAAACTTCCGAAGAATTAATTACCAAAGCTAAAATAGTGGGTGAAGAACTAAAAGAGACTTACAACCGCATAAACGAGCGGATTTCCAAATAAGCATCTCAATCAATTCATTAAATTCATACTCGTATTGATATAAAAAGTTTAAAAAAGCGCTACCTATTTAGCTGTTAATTCTTAATAAAAAAGGTAGCGCTCAAATACAATAATGGAATTGGAAATGACAACAACGATCTCAAAATAGTTCTAAACTATCCAGAAAATACAACATCAAATCCCTCTATAAATGCAGAAACTTCGTTTCTATTAATGCTTTTAAGAGGCAAACACAAGTCAGCAAGTTTTAGTCCACGTTCGTGTAAGGAATCTTCTTCCGTGTAGATCTCCGTAATGTCATACAACTCTAAGGCATTATAAATTGCCGCGATATCTTTCATTCCATTACTGTTTGTTATCTGTCCCGCTTTTAAATGAAACACTGCATCATCCATTATCAACAAAGTAACTTGTTGGTCAAATGCGGCAGTGGTCAAAATAACATCAAGTATTTCTTGGACGTAAGAACCACTATGCGCCGGTTTTCTTAACAAAAATAAATAGCTTTTCATGTCCATTTAGCCAAATACAATAAACCGATCTGCAACTAAAGTGGCTTCAACCAATTGACCCAAGCCTGAAAGTCTAAATCCATCAGCTAAATCATTATCGATTTTATTTTGCCTTTGAGCTTCATCACTACACAACAGTCCACGCCGTTGCGCGGCTGAAATACAAACCACTAGATCAATTTGATACTGGTCCGCTAATTTACTCCATTTCCGAGTAAGTGCCAATTCATCATCAGGTGGCGTTGCATATTTGAAGGCATGATAGACGCCATCAAAATAAAAAAAAACTCTGAAAATCTCATGATGTTGCAACAAGGCAGCACTCACAAACTGATAAGCACGCTGCCCAGCATTAGAGTGGTAAGGACTACTATTAATTTGTATGACAAATATCATTTATAACTTAAC
Organism: uncultured Methylococcaceae bacterium; assembly: GCA_903908165.1. Lineage (GTDB taxonomy): Bacteria > Pseudomonadota > Gammaproteobacteria > Methylococcales > Methylomonadaceae > Methylobacter_C. The sequence continues at coordinate 2,867 of CAIVQX010000185.1, forward strand.
CTTTAAAAATTACTCTATACAAGACATTTTGTAATAAAAAACTGATATTCTATGGGATATTTTAACTATTAACCACTTAGCGTTATAGTTACTAGATTTATGCACACAAGAGACTTCATGCTTAAAGCCACCGTTATTACATTATCTCTATGCCTTTTGCTCATGTCTATGCCACAACAGGCAGCTGAGCAAAATACTATCACAGTATTTGGTGGCTTGCCCCTACCGACTGCCGAAAAAGAGATTGATACCAATAAAATTGAATTGCCTGATATGGGTGATTCAAGTGGAACATTAATCTCACCAGCTGAAGAAAAAGAATATGGCGAAGCATTTTTCAGAAGTTTACATTCTCAAATCCTAATAAACCAAGATGCTGAAATTCAATCCTATATTCAAGCAACAGGTGAAAAACTTGTCGCCAATAGCGATGCTCCCAGCCATCCTTTTCATTTTTTTGTTGTTATGGAAAATGACATAAATGCCTTTGCTGGCCCTGGTGGATACGTTGGTGTTAATGCCGGTTTAATTTTATTGACTGAAGTTGAAAGTGAACTAGCGTCAGTAATGGGGCACGAAATTGGACATGTCACTCAGCGGCACTTATTTCGTGCAGCCGAAGCGGCTGGCCGCTTATCAATTCCCTCTGCAGCTGCAACAATCGCTGCTGTTTTGTTAGGCACTCAATCACCCGCCATGGGACAAGCGGCTATCATGGCGATTCAAGCCGGTAATGTACAGTTTCAAATTGATTTTACCCGTGAAAATGAAGAAGAAGCAGATCGTGTCGGGATGCAAATCCTGGCTTTGTCAAAATATGATCCGCGCAGTATGCCCACATTCTTCGAACGCATGCAACAATCAACTCGTTTTTATGGCCAAGCTATTCCTGAATTCTTAAGAACTCACCCTGTAACTGCATCACGTATTTCTGATACACGTGGCCGTGCAGACACTTACCCCTATAAGCAATATACTGACTCAATGGCTTATCTATTAACTAAAGCTAAGGTTAGAGTATTGATGTCTACAAATCTTGAAGAGACTAACAAATTCTTTCAATCTAAATTGCATCAGGGAACAGTTGAACAGCGCGCGGTTGCTCGCTACGGTGTGGGTTTGATTGCTCTTAAAACAGAGAAACATAAAGAAGCTGAAACTATCTTTCAGGAATTAACACGGGAATACCCAGAACAATCACAATACGTTGCAGCGCTTGCACGAACTGCACTTGATTCTAGAAATTACAAAACTGCTGTTAGTCGTTATCAAAAACTTATAGAACAGTTTCCTGATAATGACCCTATTAAGATTGAATATGTAAATGCGTTATTAAAATCCGGTAAAACAGAACAAGCTCGAGAAATTTTATTATCACTAAATACCAACACCAAATTACTTCCTATTTATTGGCAATCATTAGCGCAAACCTATAGCAAACTAAACCAACCGGCTGAGTCGCATCGCTATTTGGCAGAATACTATTATGCTATGGGAGAAACTTACAATGCCATATTACAAGTACGCTTGGCTCAAGAATCAAAAGGCCTGAATTTTCAATTATCATCTATCTTGAGTGAACGACTGAATTTCTTTCTAAAGGAGCAACAAGAAGCTGGAAATAATCACTAAGCTTCATTTCCAAAACTCTTTCGAGATGGTTTTTCCCTTGAATGCTTGTTGGGGAAAATAGCAGTCTTCAATCAGCTAAATTTTCATCATAGAAATCGATTTTAGTTAAAGTGTCAATCCAATCTCGCCAAATTGACATCAATACAGCCATCAAAGCAGGGCCTAAAAATAGACCTAATAACCCCCATGTCTCCATGCCCCCAAAAATACCTAATAAAGTCCAAATAAAAGGTAATTTAACTGCGCTGCCAATTAATGATGGACGGACATAATTATCAGCTATCATTGTTAAAGTGATACCGTAGACAAATAAACCAGTACCTTCTACTAAGTTCCCATCTGCCAACAGCACTATAGAACAGGCACTGAAAATCAATTTAGCTGCAAAAGGAATCATGGCAAAAAACCCTGTTAATATACCTAATAAAATAGGATTACTTAAGCCTGCGAGCGCATATCCAGGCCCCATTAATAATCCCTTGCCCAACCCAATTATTAACATACCATTTACTGTTGAACACAATGCAGTTAAAGCATGTACTGTATATCGATAACCTTTTTCACCAAATAATTTGCGACTACTATCTAAAACATTACAACCTAAACCCTTACCATGCTGATAAATGAAAAATAATACCAAAAGTATTAGTACAAAGTTAACAAATCGAAGCAAAAATTCACTAACCAAACTGTTAGTATGTTGAATAACTGAACCTGTGCTAAACCATTGGAGTGATGCATTTGCGGCCTCAGCACTACCTAGTATGTTATTCCAATATTTCTTAGCCCATTCGCCTACAATGGGAATAGTCTCAAGCCAAGCTGGCGCAGGCAAACCAAAATGTTGAGCTTTACTTAATAATTGATTTAAGTTTTGTATCTCTTGTACCAACAAGCCGATACCAAAAGCCAATGGTATCAATATAATAGCGCCAATTAATAAAGTGAGTCCTAGTGCAATCCAAGTTTCATTTCTTTGAAATAAACTAAGGGTTGATAGTCGAAAGTAAATAGGCCAAGTAGCAAGAGCCAATACTACTGACCATATTAAAGATTCTATAAAGCCTTGTAAGACCCAACAACCCACCAATAGTAAAATAAGACCCGCAATAAATCGGGCACGAGATTGTAGATTGGTGGGCATAATTAATAAGAAATAGTCTAAAAAGATTTTTCATACTAACATCAGGAGCATGTCAACTTGATGACAATAATTAGTGCTTAATCATCCTAGCAAACTGTCGTTTTTCAAATAAGATAGCTAGCAAAATATAAAGTGTAATTAATTCGCTGGAGACTAACCATGACTGTTGCCAAGCACTTCCAGTAGATAAATTTAGTTTTGCAACAAATAAAGCAATACCTAATGCTATATAAAAAAGGATACGTTTAACGTCGTATGCAACTGGATAATAATGTCGCCCCAGTAAATAAGATACTATTGCCATCGTTGCATAACAGGCTAGTGTTGCCCAAGCTGAACCCATATATCCGAATAAAGGGATCCACCAAACATTTAGTAGAATAGTTAACCCTGCGCCAATCAAAGATACAAACGCACCGATCAGTGTACGATCAGTCAGCTTATACCAAATTGACAGATTGACATAAATGCCTAAAAATAAATTTGCCATCAGCAAGATAGGCACCACATCAAGACCCGCACGAAATTCCTCGCCAACAAAATACTTGAAGAAATCGATAAACAATGTGACTAGTAAAAAAATGAATACACAAAAAATAACAAAAAAATTCAGCACGTTAGCATAAACGCTACGCGCATCTGTATTATCTGAATAAGCGAAAAAGAAGGGTTCTGCAGCATAACGAAATGCTTGAATAAATAACGACATTAAAATAGATAACTTGTAACACGCACTATAAATACCCAGCATTTGCATATTGGTAGACAATTCGTAAGGCAATAGAAATTTCAGCAACGCGCGATCAAGCATTTCATTGATAATGCCTGCAAATCCAATCACCACCATCGGTAGCGAATAGCGTAACATCTTACCAAACAACTCACGATCAAACCCATAGCTCATACCTCGTAATTGAGGAATAAGCAACAGAAACTTGAACACACTAGCCAGTAGGTTAGCTATAAAGATATAACCTATGCCAATAGCTGGGTTATAAATCTGCCTTATCCATGCCTGCGAATTATCTGCATAGAGCTTCGGGCAATAAATAATAAAAAATAAACTCAATGATACCGTAACTAATATTTCTACTAATTTAATACCAGCAAAATGAAAAGCTTTGTTTTCTGCTCTTAATTTAGAAAAAGGGATTGATGCGATCGCATCAAGTACTAAAATGAGGGTAAAACACAAAAGATATTCAGGATGATTTGCGTAATTTAGAGCCGCTGACAATTTACTATTAAGGAACAAAATGGTCAGAAAAAAAACAAGATTAGCTAATAAAACAAAAATAAGTGCTGTTGAATAAGCAGAGTCTTTACCAGTATGAACTTTGTCACGAAATCGAAAATATCCTGTTTCAAATCCAAACACTAATACAACTGAAAAGAATCCTGCATACGCATAAAACTCAGCAACCACTCCATATTCAGCTGCAGAAAAATAATAGGTATACAATGGAACCAAGAGGTAATTAAGAAATCGACCGAAAATACTACTTAAGCCGTAAACTGCTGTTTGGGAAGCCAATTTTTTAATTATGCCCATGGTATTTACCTGAGGTAAAAGCTACTAATTCAGCAATTCCCAAATGGGTTTGATATTCTCAGGCAAAGGCGCAAGTCTACCTAATTCAACCCATGGATTATCGGCATGATGGAAATCAGAACCCACCGAACCCGCCAAATCAAAACGAGTGGCGTATCCTGCAGTCTGACGTATCTCATCAGTATTCATTCGACTAGTTACAACCTCAATCCCCTGTCCACCAGCATCTTTAAATACATTAAGCAGGCGCTTAAGTGCATTTCCTTTTAATTTATAGCGTAACGGATGAGCCAATACAGCAACACCTCCAGCTCCTGTTATCCAACCAACTACAAGCTCAAGTTCTGCCCAGGAAGTCGGTACATAAGCAATTTTTCCCTTAGCCAAATAACGATCAAAAGCCTCTTGTTGGGTAGAAACATGGTTCTGAGACATCAAAAAATCCGAAAAATGTGTGCGGGTAACCATCCCATCCCCTGCAGCTTTTGTAACAGCTGCCAATGACCCCGCTATGCCTCTATTTTCTAATTTAGCTGCAATTTTTTCGGCCCTCTCCATACGTGTGTTCTGTAATGCAAAAGTGGCTTCAGCTAGTGGCGTATAGGTAGGATCGATACCTAGACCAACTATATGAAAACACATGTTTTGCCAGTTCGAAGATAATTCGATACCGGGTATTAACTTAATTCCAATTTCAGTCGCTGATAATTGTGCCTCTGGGAGACCTGCAGTTGTATCGTGATCTGTTAAAGCCAAGGTTGTAACACCATGGAGTTGTGCTCGTTGGACTAGCTCAGCTGGTGATAATGCACCATCCGAAGCTCTAGAGTGACAATGTAAATCGTAAAGCTCAGTCATAAATAGTTAAGATCTAAGTAATAAAGCAAAAGACATCAGAATTGAATTGCAAAGTAAAACCTTGCAACTGATTTATTGGTATTCACCATAAAGTTTAGCGTAAAGCCCATTTTGGTTAATCAGTGTTTCATGTCGTCCTTGCTCACAAATTAAACCTTCTTCAAAAACGTAAACATGATCAGCCTCTTTAACAGCACTAAGACGATGAGCAATAATGATAGTGGTACGTCCTTTCAAAAAGGTAGCCATTGCTCGATGCAATTTATGCTCTGTTTCACTATCCAAAGCCGATGTTGCTTCATCTAATATTACAACTTTTGGATTGGCTACAATCATACGTGCAATTGCCATTCTTTGTCGTTGCCCACCCGATAGCCGCATGCCTAAGCGTCCCACTATGGAATCCAATCCATCTTTCAGATCTTTAACAACATCTTCTAATTGGGCAATAGCCAGTGCGTTCCATAATGCAGCATCACTGGCTGGCATACCTAAAGTCAAATTAGCGCGAACTGTGTCATTAAAAAGGACAGGATGTTGCAATACAGTAACAACATTTTCCCTAACAATTTCCAAACCAATCCGTTCAATAGGTACATTATTAAAACTAATAGATCCTGCGCTTGGCGAATAAAGACCAATGATTGTTTGTATGAGTGTAGATTTACCACCGCCACTTGCACCTACCAAAGCAACCTTCTCACCTGCTTTTATTTTTAACTGTATTCCGTTCAGTATTTTTTCTTCTCCATAACTAAAATGCAAATTATCTACAGTGATGGCGACTGTTTTTTGATTTAAAAATGGATTTTCCAAGTGTGGATAATCTGGCTCTTGTTTTAGCGAACTTAATATATTGATCCTTGATAAGGCTGCCTTAGCTGCATAAAATGCATATTGAATACCCAATATTTCTTGTACAGGCGCCATCATGAACCAAAGATAACCGAACACTGCAAGCATTTGTCCAATACTTAGATCAGAATAAAACACCATTAACATTGCACAGGCACGAAAAATATCGAACCCAAACAAAAAAACCAAGAAACTTAAGCGTGAAGCTGCGTCACTTTTCCAAGCATAAGCAGCAGAATAATCTTTTACTGCTCTGGCTGACTGAATCAACTGTTGACAATAATATTGTTCGCGATTACTGGCCCGTATTTGATTTATCGCTTCTAGTGTTTCTGTGAGCGACTGTTGAAATACTTCATATGCAGAATTTTCTTTTGCCTTTAAATCTTTAACCCGAGAACCAACTACACGGGTGAAATAAATAACTACAGGGTTTAACAATAAAATAAACAATCCCAGTTGCCAATGCATCCACAATAGAATGACAGCTGTCCCTATGATAGTGAGTGTTGCCACTAATAGTTTACTGACAGTTGTGCCTATGAATGCATCTATAGTATCAAGATCTTTAACGAGATAACTTACCACAGCACCTGTCCCAAGACTCTCATATTCAGACATTGATATCTTCTGCAATCGGCCTATTATATTCTTTCTTATTTGAAAAATAATATCTTTGGAAATACAGGAAAAATACCTTGCCTGAATAATGTTGAATACACTTGCGATAATTCTTAATAGTAAACTGACAATCAAAATGACAGAGATATAAAGAATGGGTAAATGCCATTCAACAGGAAATAACAAATTAATTAGGTTAATAGCCATACCAGGTTTATTCAGCAATACCTCATCAACTAGCAAAGGCATCAGTAAGGGCACAGGCACACTAACTACAGTCGCTAAAATTGCGATGAAATGGGAGTAAATAAGGTCTTTCTTATGTGCTAAGGATATTTTATATATTAGATTCCAAGTATAAGGCGGTGAGGTCTGTTTTGGTTCCACGAGTTTACTTAGAATTTTATAAAAAGATGATTGTAAGAACTGAATAGAATTATACTACGATTGCATTGTCACGATTTATTCTATAGCAAAAGATAAATAAATTAGTGTTGTAACTCCCTAATTGCACTGGGATGCCGAATCAACATAGATAAATATTTTTGTTGACGGTTAATCCAACCCCGTACTTCAACAGTTTTATTCAAATAACTATCAATGTTCGGAAAAAGTGTTAACGATTTTCGCTCAATACGAGCTTCAAATTGATTAGAAAATCCTAAATAAATAAATTTACGAGAACTTCGAATAGCTATAATCTTACCTACGACTCTTGTCCAACCCCTTTGGTCTAGTGCCTTTAACCTCTCAACAGGGATAACAGCATATTCTGGTTGCGACCAAATCCCTAATTTATTTTGTTCTGCATTATTTTCAGCGGCGATCAATTCATTTACATATTTCAAATTAGGTGGATAAATGCTAAGACTGGCCAAACCTTCTGTTATGAAGGATAAATTTACATTCTCTCCTTTTTCTGTAAAAACATACGCCAATGTTCTTCCATATTTATCCATTTTTTCATTATCATATTCGAGCCTAACTTTTGTATTATGGAGCTTATTCATCAGCCATAATTTAGCTTCTTCTCCACCTGATTGCCCAGGTTTATCTCTATGCTCAACCTCAGGCGTATTGATGCCCAGAAATCGTATTTTTGTATTGTCGTCTAATTCAATAGTATCTCCGTCATAGATCTTTTTAACTGTAAAAAAACCATACCCGGGTTTGATTTCAACAATTTTTGCTTTTGGATTAAACTTATCTGAATAATGTTCCTCACCTTTTGTATCACGCCATTCATAGATCTTAGAACTAACGCAAGCAGGTGTACAAAGTAAAAAAGTCAATAAAACAAACATCATCTTAGCGTGATGAATATTATTGTGTTTACAGGACGCTTTTTTATTACTTTGCATTTTCTCGAACCTTTAATGAAGATTTATACTCACTATCAATTTGTAGACATTAACCTTTAACAAAAATTAACCAAACAGAATGCATTTGCAGACAATCGTTACATCTTTTGATTATTGTTGTATTATTTTGTAAAAGCAGATAA
>CAIVQX010000186.1 GCA_903908165.1 uncultured Methylococcaceae bacterium
GTCTAGAAGACTTGCATGACAGTTTGCCATATTTTTTGGCTTTAGCCGCCTCAAGCTTTATTTATATTGCTGTTGCTGACCTGATACCGTCATTACATACCAAGACGGACATGAAAACGTCTTTACAACAGATTATTTTGATTGCCGCTGGCGTTTTGTTGATTTGTTCATTACATACCATTGCGCATAACATTAAGGTTGCCTAGAGACGGGTAATAACGTCTCTAGGTTTAAATCACTTTTAAGTTATTACGTTGGGTGCTGATCGCCCCGTTCTTTTTTTAACTTCACAAAATTGTTCGGCAAGATTAATTAAGCTTTCTAATGCTACTTGAGCATCTTGATTGTGCCGAGTAGGGTCTGCTTCGAAACGTTCAATGTAGATTCGTAAAGTAGCGCCAACGGTTCCAGTTCCTGATAAGCGAAAGACTATCCTGGAGCCATTTTCAAAGCCAATACGGATGCCTTGGTTTTTACTAATGCTGCCATCTATAGAATCTTCATAGCAGAACTCATCAGCGTATTTAACAACGTATTCACCAAAAGTTTGTCCTGGTAAAGCGGTTAATTGATTTCTTAGGTGATCAACAATATCATTTGCGATAGATGTTTCTACTGCCTCATAGTCATGGCGGCAATAAATATCACGACCGAATTTGCGCCAGTGATCATGAACAATATCGGCAACAGGTTGGCGTTTTACAGCAATTAAGTTAAGCCAGAATAGTACGGCCCATAAGCCATCTTTTTCACGTACATGATCAGAGCCAGTGCCAAAGCTTTCTTCACCGCATAGGGTTATTTTCCCCGCATCCAGTAAATTACCAAAAAACTTCCAGCCAGTTGGTGTTTCATAACAAGGTATATGATACTTAGCGGCAACTCGGTCAACTGCTTGACTGGTAGGCATTGATCTAGCGACACCTTTTAGACCTTTTGCATAGGCCGGAATTAAATGCGCATTAGCTGCCATAATCGCTAAACTGTCACTAGGGGTAACAAAAATTTGGCTGCCGGTAATCATATTGCGATCCCCATCTCCATCCGAAGCGGCGCCAAATGTTGGTGCATGTTTGCTAAACATACGTTCGGCTAGTTCGTGAGCATGAGCCAAATTTGGGTCAGGGTGATGCCCGCCAAAATCTTCTAATGGTTCTGCATTAATAATTGATTCAGGTGTGGCGCCTAGCATGTCAATAAGAATTCTCTTGGCGTATGGACCAGTTATGGCGCTCATGGCGTCGAAAAGCAGGGTAATATAGCCAGAACTAATGCTTTGCTTGAGTAAGTCAAAATCAAAAATAGATTGCATTAACTCGGCATAATCAGTAACAGGATCAATGATATTAATCTTAAGGTTTTCGAACTGTTGAGAGCCAATGTTATCTAGGTCAACATCTTCTATTCTAGCTGTAAAATAGCGATCGATATGCTGGCTGCGCTCATAGAATTCATGGGTGTATCTTTCAGGGGCTGGGCCGCCATTGTCGACATTGTATTTGATGCCGAAATCTTCATCTGGCCCGCCAGGATTATGACTGGCAGAAAGAATTAATCCGCCAAAGGCATTATATTTTCTAATGATATTGGATGCTGCTGGAGTTGACAGTAAGCCTCCCTGTCCTATAATGAGTTCACCAAAATCATTTGCAGCAGCAATTTTAATAATTATCTGAATAGCTATTCTGTTAAAATATCGACCATCTCCGCCTAAAACCAAAGTTTTTCCTTTAACGTCTTCGAGAGAGTCGAAAATAGATTGAACAAAATTTTCTAAATATCCGGGTTGTTGAAATACTTTAACTTTTTTTCGAAGTCCTGATGTGCCAGGATTCTGATCGTTGTAAGGTTCTGTTGTTATGGTTTCTATTTGCATATGTGATCCTTGGTGCGATAATTAACGTACTTGATAAAGTACACCAAATTTCTTGTCTAGTGTAAATTTTATATGATGCGATTTTTTTTATTATTGAGTCTTAGTCTAGTATCTTTTTCGGCGCCAGCAGAGCCAGATGTTTGGCTTTTGATCGACACACATGCGCGCAAAATTCAAGTGAAAAAAGGTGAGCAAACACTTGAAACCCTAGATTCGATTGCTATTGGTCGCGGTGGGGCAGGGTCGAAAAGACATCGAGGCGATAATATAACCCCTTTCGGCAGTTATAGAATTGGTTGGGTAGGTAAAAAAAGTGGCTTTCGACGGTTTTTTGGGTTAACTTATCCCTCTGCAGAAGATGCGGAAAATGCTTTACGTAAGCAAGTTATTGATCGAACGACTTACGAACGGATTGTGACTGCTCACCAGTTTAACCAAATCCCACCACAAAATACTGTGTTAGGTGGTCAAATTGGTATTCATGGTCTTGGAAATGCAGATTCAAGAATCCATCAAACTTTTGATTGGACTCATGGCTGTATTGCATTAACTAATACCCAAATTGATCACTTGAGCCAGTTAGTTGAAACTGGAACAGTGGTTAAAATAAAATAAAGTTGGAAAATTTTTCAATTAGTAGTAGAATCATTGCCAGCTATAAGTTTTTTTGTAGTAATAACTCTGACTAAGGAAAATAATATGAAAAAAGTAATAAAATTATCAATGATCGCAATGGTTGCTAGCTTAGTTGTTGGCTGTGCTACTAATGGTGATATCGAAGGTCTTCAATCACAAATTGATGGTCTGAAAACTTCTGTTGCACAAGCATCTTCTGATGCACAAAGTGCACAAAGTGCTGCTGCTGATGCAGCTGCTAAAGCTTCAGCTGCAGAATCTGCTGCTAACCGTGCTGCTCAATATGCTCAAGACACTAACAGCAAATTGGACAACATGTTCAAAAAATCAATGATGAAATAAATCATCACTGCTTTAGAGCATAAAAAAGCCCGATGGCAATGCCATCGGGCTTTTTTTTACGCTTTATTTTCTCCGCCAAATAATTCAAGCAAGCGTGGGAGGAAGTTTGCCAGTTCCGCTGACATAATTGAAAAGTCCACGTCAAATTGTTCGGCATCATCATTAGTTTCGATATCAGTAACTTGATCTTGAATTAGATCTAGAAAGCGTAGGCGCTTAATAGCTAGATTTTCATCAATAATAAAGGAGATTCGTTCAGCCCAATTGACGGCCAGTTTGATGACCTCTTTGCCAATATTCAAGTGATTTCTAATTTCAGGGAGGGCTAAGTCGTGGCGTTTGCAACGAATAATGCCACCCAACTCCTCAGGAGAGCGTAACTCACATTCATCTTCTATAGAAATATCATCAGGTGTTTTATCATTGAGTAACCATTCCGTCATTATTTTAATGGGTTTATCGATTGTGTTAATCGGAACGGCAGGTAATGAACCTAATGATTTGCGCAACATGCTGAGTAAATCTTCGCCATTTTTTGCAGAGGCGGCATCAATCAATAACCAACCACCTTTAGGGTCTATGTACGCGTATATTTTTCTTGAAAAGGTAAAGGCTTTAGGAAGTAAATCAAAGATAATTTCATCTTTAATTTCAGTACGTTCTTTTTTAGATAGTTTACGAGCTTGTTGTTCTTCTTTGGCAAAAATCTTTTCTTGAACCATTTCATTGATTACTGCAGCTGGAAGAACTCTTTCTTCTTTTTTTCCACATAACATGATAAAGCCGTTAGTATTATGTGCTAATTGCTGTCCTGCTTTACCTAAGGGAGATGTCCAGCCAAATGAAGATTCCTCATGAGGTCCACAGGGACGAAAAGAAAGGTGTTCGAGTTTTTTCTCCAATTCTTCTGGAGTTAAGGTGAAAGCTTCGGTAAGACGAAAAATAGTAAGATTTTTAAACCACATGGGTAACAGATATCCTATAAATATAATGGACCTGTATTATCGCAAATTTAAATGAATATCAATAAAGTAAATGCCGTGAAAAATATTATTATAGATATAAGAAGGTGTCACTTCTATAGGTTCGAATAATGGGATTGGGGGCTTTAAGTACTGTAAAGAGGCATAAATATACTACTGGTAATGCTTATAAGAAATGACAAAAGAGAATGTTTTTATAAGCTTAATAAATAGTTTTTTAACATTGATGAAATCTTTGTGATCAATAATTTTGTTATTTAAGCCTGATAAGCTGGACAAAAAATAGAAGCTTAAAAGTGGTTAAACAGTCTGTGGTAGAATGAATCCTTTATCTCCAGTAGTGATGAAAATAGCATTATTTAAGCCAAAAAACTTAAAATTAGAGTTGGGTTTGAATAGATTATTGAGGACTCTGTTTTTTGAGTGTGATGGTTTGATATAAAATGAGTGAAGAATACGATTACGATTATGAATACAATGATAAGGGCGAAATAGTTTATTACGCTGTTCGACCCAATAAAACTCAAATAAAAAAGGATATGGCGGTTCTTTTTGCATTAAGTGAAGAAATGTCTGAATTATCTGCTGTTCAGTTAAAATATCTTGATCTTCCTGAAAATATCTATAAGGCTGTAGTAGAAGTGTCTGGAATGCCACATAAAGGGGCAAGAAAGCGGCTTTTAAAATATATTACAGGTCAGCTGCATAAAATTGATGTAGAGCCTATCTTGGAAAGATTGGCGAGGATGAAAAATAAAAGCGCTCATGCTGTTAGAGAGCATCATGTTGTTGAGCGTTGGCGGGATAGGTTGATTGCAGGGGGGAATGATGCCTTGACGGCATTCCTTAACGAGCAACCTGATGCAGATCGCCAGCAGTTGAGGCAGTTATTACGTAATGTCCAAAAAGAAAATGAAGCGTCCAGGCCTCCAAAATCTTCAAGATTATTGTATCGTTATTTGAAAACTTTGCTTAATATTGAAGGTGAAGCTGAATGGGAAGATGAGGTTGAAGGTGATAACGAGCAAAACTTTGAAGACGATATTTGGTTTGAAGATGAGCAGGATTAGGTAATATCAATAAAGCTACAATTTCAGTTGATGATTTGTAGGCTTAGATTTTATTATTTAACTTTCTTTGGACTTGTTTTCAGGTTGTTGTAGTTGTGCGGTTAGGTCCCATGCAGAAAAAGGGAAGGGTAAGGTTTCTGTATTAAAAGTTAGAAACAACAATATATTGTAAGTATAAACTGATAAGCTGCGTCCAAAATTTAGAATATTTGGATTGGCTTTTCCTGTTAATAACGTAGAACCTACTTGAAGAATGATGACAGCCCAAATCATCATTCTTACTAACGAGCCAATGGCAGCAAAAACCAGCATGAAAAATATTCGTTTCCAAGTGCTGAGTTGTTTTAGATTGTAGTTAATTTGTTCATCCATATTATTTAACCGCGGTTCATAATATCGCGCAAATCGAGCGCAGCGGCATTTGCACGCGCTATGTAATTAGCCATTGATAATGAATAGTTGGCAAAAAGACCATAGCCACTGCCATTGAGAATCATGGGGCTTAAAACTGGGGTTAGTGCGTTTTCCATGGCTTTAATCATAATATCAACTGTACGCATCGCTCGTTTATCCAAGAGAATATCGGCAAAGTCATGTTTAATAGCTCTAAGGATATGAAGTAAGGCCCAACTAGCTCCTCGTGCCTCATAGAATACGTCGTCAATTTCCATCCATGATACTCGAGTTGTAGGCGTACCTTTTTCATCGGCAGCTTGTTTCTCGAGTTCAGTCAAGCCTGGGCCATAATTACCTCCGGCACTGTTTGCGCTTAATCGTGTAGATAGCCCCCCCAGACGTTTTATGACCACCTCAGTGTACTGCCAAAGATTATCTGCTCTGGAATAGAATTGCGCTTTCTTCACAGGGCCGCCATATTTTTGTAGGCGTGACATGTACTTATGTAGAGAGTCAATCCCTTTTTGATACTCAGCTTCTGTTGATGGTAATGCCCATGAGTTGTGCTCATAATAGAAGTAGGGTTCCGCAATAGCCAAATCTGGATCTTCGGCGGATTGCGATTGATCCCTTGCAAAGTGATTTCTTAGGGCAGTAGTGGCGTCACGCAACATTACCAATGCGCCATATTCCCAATTAGATATGTTGTCAAGAAGGACGCCAGGAGGAGCAACATCATTAGTGATATAGCCACCGCTTTTATGTAAAAGAACCTCAGCGATATGAGCCAGTGTGTTGGTATAGGTATAGCCAACCGGTATTTCTGAGGTATTGGTTTCTTTTGCACGTTTAAGTGCCTCATCTTGGATATTGAATTGTCCTGGTTCACTTCCCCACCAAGCACCCAAGATAAAGAGAATAACAAGTACAGCGAGTGTAAGAACACCAAAGCCCCAGAGTATACCTTTAGATTTTATATCATCTAGTGTGTCGCTTGCTGCCATTTCAGTTATCCTGTTGTGGGTGTATTTTGATAATGTATATTGCTTTGCAATGAAAAATTAGAATGCATGTTAGCAGGTTTTTTATTTTATTGCTTAGGAAGCAGTTTACTAAATGAATTTTCTTTTAGCTCTAGGATGCGCTTTATCATAAACATCGGCCAGATGCTGGAAGTCTAAGTGTGTATATATCTGTGTTGTACTGATATTACTATGCCCTAGTAACTCCTGAACAGCTCTTAAATCCTGACTGGACTCAAGCAGATGGCTGGCAAAAGAATGTCGTAACATATGTGGATGAATATGTTCTGAAATGCCTTTTTTTTTACACCATTGTTCGAGTCTTAATTCGATACTTCGTTGCCCCAATCGTTTGCCACGCATTGATATGAATAAAGCTGATTCATTTTTTTCAGCATTTTTGATACGTTGTTCCAACCACGTTTTGATGCCGGTAATCGCATTATTACCAATTGGTAATATTCTTGATTTTCCACCTTTTCCTGAGCGAACCATCAGTGACTTATCGGTTAAATCAATGTCAGTTATATCAAGATTAGCAAGTTCACTAAGACGTATCCCAGAAGAGTAAAATAACTCAAACATGGCTACGTCGCGGATTTCAATTATTGAGCTTGTACCCGCTTCAAGTAAACCTTTAACTTGGTCTACATCTAATGTTTTTGGTAGTTTTCTGACCTGTTTTGGTGCCTTTATATATTGCGCAGGATTGTTATCTGCAAGGCGATTTTTTAGTAGAAAGTTAAAAAAACTACGTATTGCTGACAATTCCCGTTGCAAGCTTGTGCTACTTAGCCCCTGACGATGACGACTCGCTATATGAGTTCGTATATCAGTTTGTTTTAGATCAGTCCATAGTGATATGGATTTGCTTTCACAATAGGTATTTAAGCAATTTAAGTCCCTTTTATAACTTTTAACAGTATATTGAGAAGCGCGTTTTTCAATGGTTAGTTGTGCTAAGAAATCTGATAAGAATTGCTTAGCATCAGCATGCATTAGCTGTCTGCCGTAATAGAGAAATTAATCGAGTAGCAATAATTTCACTCATTTGAGTTAAAAATAGGTTGCCCATGCTGAAATGAAAGCGATCTTCTTCACGACTGCCTATTGCAAGAATACCTTCAAGTTCGGTAAAGTTCATAGGGATAATTGCGCAAGATCTTACTTTCATAGCTGATTCACCAAAAAGAACTTTTGCCTGTGCTAAAGTTGGTCGACCACATTTGGGTTGATTACTCGTAAGTTCTTTAAGGAAAGGTTGCAAATCTTTACTGTCGGTTTCAATAAATAAGTTCGTAATAGTTGACTCTGGACAGTTTTTAATAATACGCAAGGCAACAAAGTCAGTTAAAAAGTATTCACTCATGATAATTTCTATATTCGTTATAGCTTGTTCTAGTGTCGATGCTTCAAGTAATGCTAATGTCAACTTGTGCATTCGAAAGAAAGAAGTGTCATTTTCACGGGCTATTTCTATTAGGCTGTTAAGCTGGTTTTCTAATTCATGGTGCCTGTTTCGAAACAGTTCCAGCTGCTTTGAAACTAAAGATACAGCTGTTCCACTGGGATGTGGAATACTCATTTTTTCCAATAAAGTCAAATGTTCGTGAAAGAAATCAGGATGGTCTTGCAAATAATTAACAATATCAGAAATATTTAGATCGGTTTTTTGTTTACTCATAAATTAATTGTTCCATCAAAAACAGAAATGGCTGGTCCAGTCATAAATACGGGTTGCCCTCGACCAAACCAGCTAATATTTAATTCCCCACCAGGTAAATCAACACGCACTTCATGATCGAGCAGGCCTTGTTCAATGCCAATAACTACGGCAGCACAAGCACCACTTCCGCATGCTAAGGTTTCTGCTGCACCACGTTCATAAACGCGAAGTTTAATGTGTTGTCTGGTTATAATCTGCATAAAACCGATATTAGCACGTTCAGGAAAAATAGCATGACTCTCCAAAATACGACCCAAATCAGAAACAGCGGTAGAAGCGATAGAATGAACTTGGATTACTGCGTGGGGATTACCCATAGAAACGGCGCCAAAAACTGTTTTTGTTGACGCTACTTTGATGCTATAAAACTGGGATTCTTGCTCCGCAATTAGAGGGATTTCTATCGGTTTGTGCTTGGGAATGCCCATGTTGACAGTTATCAGGCCTGATTCATTGATTTGTAATAACAACTGACCTGAGCGAGTATCGACACAGATTTCGTTTTTATTAGATAGTTTTTTATCGTGCACAAAACGAGCAAAACAACGGGCACCATTACCACATTGCCCAACTTCTCCACCATCGGCATTAAAAATACGGTAGGTAAAGTCGGCATTGTCGCTTGAAGCCTTATCGACCAGTAATAACTGGTCGAAACCGATGCCAAAGTGGCGATCGGATAATGACCTGATTTTTTCAGCCGTTAAGTCTATAGGTTGGTTTATGGAATCAATGACTACAAAATCATTACCTAGTCCGTGCATTTTAGTAAAGTTAATCATAGCTTGTTTTATTTAAGGTATGCATCATTTATGATAGTTTAACTTAACTGATTGTGATTAAGGCAATAAGTATTCGCCGTTCCAAAGTTGAACAAGGCTTTCGCGCTCCCTGATTACATGAACTTGATTGCCATCAACCATGAGTTCAGGAATGCGAGGTCTTGAATTGTAATTTGAACTCATTGAAAAGCCGTAGGCTCCGGATGAACGTATGGCTAATAAATCTCCTTGAGCTATTTTAAGCATGCGTTCCTTCCCTAAAAAATCACCTGTTTCACAAATTGGCCCGACGATATCCCATCGTTTTTCGAGTTCGTTACTGTTTTTAATGACTGGAATAATTTCTTGCCAAGCGCTATAGAGTGATGGCCGCATTAAATCATTCATGGCAGCATCGACGATGGCAAAGTTTTTATGAGCAGTCGGTTTAAGATATTCAATTTGAGTGACGAGAATGCCGGCATTGCCTACAATGGCTCGACCAGGTTCTAATAAAATTTCAAAATTGGTGGTGCCAAGGCGTTCTAAAATTAGTTTAATATAATCAGCAGGCTCGGGAGGGACTTCAGTATTATAGCGGATACCAAGCCCGCCCCCTAAGTCTAAGTGATGTAAATTGATGTTATCTGCTTTAAGCGCTAAAACAAGTTGAAGGAGCTTATCTAAGGCATCTAGAAAAGGACCTGTTTCAGTTAATTGTGAGCCAATATGGCAATCAATGCCTATGATTTTTATATTGGGCATTGTTGCTGCACGACTATATTCAGTTAATGCTTGATCAATGTCTATGCCAAACTTATTTTCTTTTAAACCTGTCGAAATATAAGGGTGAGTTTTGGCATCGACATTCGGGTTGACCCGAAAAGATACTGGTGCAATAACACCCAATATTTCTGCCAGACGGTTAATTCGATCAAGTTCATCTGGAACTTCAATATTAAAACAGCGTATACCAATTTTTAGAGCAGCTAAAATTTCATCTTCGCGCTTACCAATACCCGAAAAAACAACTTTCTTAGGGTCGCCGCCTGCTGCAATCACACGTTCCAGTTCGCCTAGTGAAACAATGTCAAAGCCAGACCCTAAGCGGGCAAGTAAATTAAGTAGGCCAATATTCGAGTTAGCTTTTACGGCATAACAAATTAAATGTGGATGTTCTTTAAAGGCTTTGTCAAAAGCATGCCAATGCCTTTCTAAGGTAGCTCTTGAATAGATATAGCAAGGGCTGCCATATTTATTAACAATGTCTTGGACGGCGATATCTTCGGCAAAAAGTTCATTTTCGCGGTAATTGAAATAATCCATGATATAGGTTCTTTAAATTTCTGGTTCAGTTTCTAATGCAGGCTTCTGCGCCGGTGATGTGGACTTAGGTTTAGATTGTGGTACTGGTTTTTGTTCAGGAGGGACATAAATTGGCGCAACGGTATTAGGAAGATATAAAGGTCCAATTTGCCCACAACCACCTAATGGAGAAACAATACCTAGGAGTAGAAGTAGTTCACGAGTTTTCATATTGCATTAGCCAGAATCATTGTTAGCCACGTTTTTAAATCGAATGACATAGTAAACCTAATGGGTCTATTCTAGAAAGGGCTAAAATAATTTGTTTTAAGGTTATTAAAGCATTCTTTTTTCTTATTATCAGGTAGTAATTTTACAACAAAAAAACAATTAAAATGAGTAAACAATTTAAGATTGATTATTTTAAGAGCTTGATGTTTTGTGCTGACGGTTTATTTTTTATAAAGGTAGGTTTTTATGGGTTGGAGAGAACGTAAACACGAAGAAATTTATACAGATGAAGAGATTCAGATTCGATTAAAAGACGAATTACCTCATTGGTATCTGGAAAATGGGTGGATTCGGCGTAGATACAAAACGAGTGGTTGGAAAAGTACACTGATGGTGGTTAATACGGTAGGACATTTGGCAGAGTCAGCGTTTCATCATCCTGATCTTAATGTCTCTTATGCGTTTGTGATTGTTAAGTTAATCAATCATGCAGCAAAAGGCATTACTAATAAGGACTTTGAGTTAGCCCGTAAAATAGAAGATATCCTTATGTGGCAACCTGGCAAAGAAGAAGGTAGCGCCCTAGAGGGAACACCTGAAGATCCCAGATTTAAATACATAAAGTATGATTAATAATCGTTTTTGATTAGATAAAATAAAGTTATTTGGACGTATTGACGAATTGAATGGTCGCATTACGATGAAGGTGGTATGGTTATTCCTCAATTTTATTAAAAGGTAATGTCATGAAAATACTCAGTAAGTTAATTACACTAATAGTACTGGTTTTTGTTAGTCAGGTTTCTTCGGCTGTTGAACAAACGCAAAGTAGACCCGAAATGAAAATGGATGAGTCAAAAATGATGTCTCATTTAAAAATGAGACAGGAACAAATGCTGAAGATGCATGACTTATCGAATAAAATTCTTGCAGAAACTGATCCTAAGAAAAAACAGGCTTTGAAAGATGAACAACTTGGATTGATGAAAATTGAACATATGCAAATGATGTCTATGCATCATTCGAAAATGATCGACATGAGTCAGTAAAATAAAAGTAACTAATTTCAGATTAAGATTTAATCGGTGGGCGTGAGGGTGTCCCA
This sequence comes from uncultured Methylococcaceae bacterium, assembly GCA_903908165.1. Taxonomy (GTDB): domain Bacteria; phylum Pseudomonadota; class Gammaproteobacteria; order Methylococcales; family Methylomonadaceae; genus Methylobacter_C. Next base: position 11,454 of record CAIVQX010000186.1, read on the forward strand.
TATTTTGTGTAAGTGACGGTTAATTACTTCGAAGGCATCTGTCTTCAAATTGAATAGTAAACCTATTTAATGCTGGTTTCCAATCCCGCAGTGGCATCGTCCATTTTTGACTGATATTGCGCAGCGCTA
>CAIVQX010000187.1 GCA_903908165.1 uncultured Methylococcaceae bacterium
ACTGACACTATTGGCCTAAGAGACAGGTCAGGTAAAACCAGTTCAAGCATCTCAAATATAAGTTCTGGTAATTTTAAATATAAAATTGGTGATAGAGGGCCTGCAGGGGGGTGGATATTTTTCGTAGATCGATTTAATGACTATCCAACATTCGATTATTTAGAAGCGGCTCCGGAAATTGCCGGCTCAGACATTCTATGGGCAACATCAACCGCCACATGTTATGACGAATCTGATGCGCTTATAAACTGTCAATCGGGTAGTATTTTTCGTAATGCCAATCGAAAAGGGGACCAGTTATTGTCTCAAAATGTTGGCATGGGTTTAGCTAATACAAAAGCTATTGTAGCCAGACATGATGCCGGATCTATTCCAAAATCGGCTTATGCAGCAGGGCTTGCCGATAGTTATAGCACTGTAGTTAATGGTGTTAAATTTGAAGATTGGTTTTTGCCTTCTGCAGGCGAAGAACAATTAATGTATACCAACTTGGAGCAGGCAGATGTAGTTCAGTTTTCTCATTACGATGATTGGAGTTCTTCTGAGGTTGAAAGCGATACTGCTTGGTATCCTGATTATGACGCGGCGCTAAGAACCGGTGCCAATAAGTTTTTTACCAATGCTGTAAGAGCCGTTCGTGCTTTTTAATGATAGCGCTTTAAAAAAGTCATTTATTAGCCCCATATTTGTTGGAGCAGTATAACTGCTAAATGAACGGAATAAGTATAATCAGAAGATGTCTCAGGTTAGTGGTGCCATTTTTTGTGGGTCTCAGTCTATCAGATGCTGCTGTCGCTCTTGATATAACCGCTCTCAATAAGGCAGAATTAGCTAAGCACAACCAATATAGAAGTTTGTCAGGTGTGCCATTAGTAACTTATAGCGCTAATTTGGCAGTTAACGCTCAGAAGCATGCTGAGTTAATGTTAAAAACGAATAAATTCCAGCATTCTGGCACGGCTAATATGGGAGAGAACCTTTATAGTTGCACAGGTAGTCATCATAGTGCTTGTTCGTTGCCTGGGGCCGCAACAGAAGCTTGGTATAGCGAAATTAAAGAATATAACTTTACAGAGCCAGGTTTCAATTTACAGACAGGGCATTATACGCAAGTGGTGTGGAAAGGAACGACAATGATAGGTTGTGGATACGCGACCGGTCATAAATCAGAAGATAATTCTTTTATTTCTTATGTGGTCTGCAATTATTCTCCACCGGGAAATTACTTAGATTTTTTTGGTAGTAATGTCATCAAACCGACCAAATTCTAAAATCATTTAACGGCTAGGCATTTAACTAAATAACATAGTTTTCTAATCAGCCACTCAGAAAAAAGATGTTAAAAGCTGATAAAATGAAAAACCTCAATTGATTTATAGCCCCTTACCGTGCATAAAAAAATTCCCTTAGGAACAACAGACTACTATGAGTCCGAACGTACCAGTTTAAAAGTTTCGTTTATAGTTGTACTGTTATTAATGGTGTGGGGTTTAGTATTTAGAGTCCACTCAAAAACTCAGAAGACAAGAATTCAAATAACCCTTCGTGATTCATCTGACTGGCGTTATGAAGATCCGTTTTGTCTTTTGTAACAAAAATTCGATGTACTTGTTGATACAACGCTGAACTATTGCAGGTACAAAAAAATGCCGGAGCAGTACCAGC
>CAIVQX010000188.1 GCA_903908165.1 uncultured Methylococcaceae bacterium
AGCTCTGCCCCTAGAAGAGTTAAAAAACAACCGCGAACAATTAAAGATTGAATTGGATCGTATAAGTACTTTGTTACCCTAACTATGGAGAGAGCGTATGGCCTGTATTCAAGTATTTGATCCTGCTTTATGTTGCAGTACCGGCATTTGTGGTGTGGATGTTGATCAGCAATTAGTCGGCTTTTCTGCTGATGTTGATTGGGCCAAGCAAAACGGTGCTAACATTGAGCGCTTTAATTTGGCACAGCAACCTATGGAGTTTGCAGAAAATACCCTTGTAAAAGCTTTTCTTGAGCGCTCCGGTGCAGATGCTTTACCTTTGATTCTGGTTGATGGTGAGGTTGCTTTGGCAGGACGTTATCCAAGTCGTGCCGAACTATCCCGTTGGACGGGCATTGCTCTGGTAGAAGAAAAACCAAAATCAGGCTGTTGTGGTGCAAATAGTAGTTGCAGTTAATCAGCAATAAACGCATTAGGTACTAACATGACTGACCTGAAATTTCTTTACCAACCACCGCGCTTTTTATTTTTCACCGGTAAAGGGGGCGTCGGTAAAACTTCAGTTGCTTGTGCTACAGCAGTTCAATTAGCGGATGCCGGTTTTCGAGTATTATTGGTTAGTACCGACCCTGCTTCTAATGTGGGTCAGGTATTTGGCGTCACCATCGGTAACCAAATAACGGTTATTTCAACGGTGCCTAATTTGGCCGCCTTGGAAATTGATCCCCAAGCCGCAGCACAGGTTTATCGGGATCGCGTTGTAGGACCAGTAAGAGGAATTTTACCGGAGGCAGTTGTAAAAAGTATTGAAGAGCAATTGTCTGGTGCGTGCACCACTGAGATTGCCGCTTTTGATGAATTTACTTCCTTGCTGATAGATTCCCCATTAACAGCTGATTATGATCATGTCATCTTCGATACTGCGCCTACAGGTCATACTATTCGCTTGTTACAATTGCCAGGTGCTTGGAGTGGTTTTCTGGAGGATGGTAAAGGCGATGCTTCTTGTCTGGGGCCATTGGCAGGTTTGGCAAAACAACGTAGTCAATATAAGGCAGCGGTTGATGCTTTAGCCAATCCTCAGCTTAGTCGTTTGATCTTGGTAACACGTGCACAACAAGCCACCTTACGAGAGGTTGCCAGAACACATGAAGAGTTGGCGGCAATTGGTTTGTCCCAGCAGTATCTGGTTATTAATGGTATCTTGCCGCAAGAAGAGGCTGAACAAGATCCGCTTGCAACAGCCATCTATGCTCGCGAACAAAACGCGATGGCAACCATGTCGACAGTCCTCAAGTCTTTACCCTGCGATTGTATAGAGCTTAAACCGTTCAATTTAGTTGGGTTGAAATCATTAAGAAAATTATTTACCACGACCGAGATTATAAACACTGAAAGTGATGTAACGACATTTGCTATTGAAGTGCCTGGTTTGTCGAATCTCGTTGATGACATTGCCAAAGACGGACATGGTTTGGTTATGTTGATGGGTAAAGGTGGTGTAGGTAAAACGACGTTAGCCGCAGCTATAGCGGTAGAGCTTGCTTTGAGAGGTTTGCCGGTACATCTGACAACTTCAGATCCGGCGGCACACTTAAGTGAAACTCTGAAGGATACTTTGCTAAATCTTACGGTCAGCCGAATTGATCCGCAGGCAGAAACAGAGCATTATAGGCAAACTATTTTAGCAACCAAAGGTGCTCAGCTTGATGCTCAGGGTAGGGCATTGTTGGAAGAAGATTTACGCTCACCTTGTACGGAAGAAATTGCTGTGTTTCAGGCTTTTTCAAGGGTCATTCGTGAGGCCGGAAAAAAATTCGTTGTGATGGATACTGCTCCTACTGGTCACACTTTATTATTATTGGATGCAACTGGCGCTTATCATCGTGAAGTTAGTCGTCAAATGCTTGGCTCTGACGTTCATTTGTTAACACCGATGATGCAGTTGCAAGACCCTAAGCAAACTAAAGTATTGTTGGTGACGTTAGCGGAAACCACACCGGTAATGGAAGCGGCAAATTTGCAAGCTGATTTACGCCGCGCAGGTATTGAGCCTTGGGCCTGGGTGATCAATAACAGCATTGCTGCAGCGACTGTTCATTCACCTTTGCTACGCCAGCGCGCAGCTAACGAATTATCTGAAATTGCAGCTGTCGCTAACCTACATTCGCACCGTTATGCTGTCGTGCCTTTACTAAAAGAAGAGCCGGTGGGAAAAGAGCGCTTACATAACATGGCTACCAGTAATAATTAACAGAATATTCTAATGACCCAATCAAAACATTTGTCTTTTCTTGATCGTTATTTGACCCTATGGATTTTTACTGCAATGGCAATGGGTGTTGGTATCGGATTTGTTTTCCCGATGGAAGTAAACACCCTTAACACGGCGGTTTCGCTAGGCACTACTAATATTCCGATTGCCGTTGGTTTAATTGTTATGATGTACCCGCCGTTAGCTAAAGTGCATTACGAAGAACTCAGTGATGTGTTTCGTAATTGGCGCTTATTAAGTGTATCGCTGTTACAAAACTGGCTGATCGGTCCGGTGTTAATGTTTGGCTTAGCGCTTATTTTTTTGCGCGATTATCCGGCCTACATGAACGGTTTGATCTTGATCGGTCTGGCACGGTGTATTGCCATGGTGATAGTTTGGAATGACTTGGCAAAAGGTGATAATGAATATGCCGCCGGACTGGTTGCCTTTAACAGTTTGTTTCAGGTGTTGTTTTACAGTGTTTATGCCTGGCTGTTTGTTACTGTATTACCGCCCCTTTTTGGATTGCAGGCGGGTACTGTAGATATTACCATCGGTGAGATTGCAAAAAGTGTTTTTATTTATTTAGGTGTGCCGTTTGTCGCAGGATTTTTGACGCGTTATTTCTTGATTCGGGCTAAAGGTAAAGACTGGTATCAGCAAAACTTTATTCCCAAAATCAGTCCTTTGACTTTAATAGCATTGCTGTTCACTATTGTGGTTATGTTCTCGTTAAAAGGTAACTTGATTGTAAAGATGCCTTTTGATGTCGTGCGCATTGCTACGCCGATGTTGATTTATTTTGTGGTGATGTTTTTGATCAGTTTTATGATGGGTAAAGCCATTGGAGCCAATTATGAAAAAACTACGACCCTTGCCTTTACTGCCGCCAGTAACAACTTTGAACTAGCCATTGCAGTTGCGGTTGCCGTATTTGGGATTAATAGTGGTGAAGCATTTGCTGCAGTCATCGGTCCATTAATTGAAGTGCCGGTGATGATCGCTTTGGTTAATGTAGCTTTTTATTTTCAAAAACATGTGACATTTAAAACTGAACTATCGTTGAATAAAAGCCCGTAAAATTAAAAATACGGGTTAATGGGTTAGAATAAGACTTTGTTAAGTTAAACCTAAAGTTACTAATCAAGCCATGAGTAAAAAAATCAAAACAGCGTTTGTTTGCGATCAATGTGGCGCTGATTATCCGCGCTGGGGTGGGCAGTGCACCAGTTGTGGTGAATGGAATACTATTAAGGAAGTCAGATTGGGTTCTGCAAGTTCGGAACGGGGCAGTCGAACGGGATACGCTGGGAGCCGTTCGGACGTTAAATTATTGGCTGACGTAAGTTTATCCCAAGCCGAACGTATATCTACCGGCATTTCCGAGTTTGATCGTGTTTTAGGTGGGGGTATTGTCAGAGGCAGTGTCGTATTAATTGGCGGTGCGCCAGGGGCAGGTAAAAGTACCTTGCTATTACAAGCCATAGCCAATATTTCCAATAGGAATATTACGGTACTTTACGTTTCCGGTGAAGAATCCATGCAGCAGATTGCCGAAAGAGCGCTGCGTTTAAAGCTACCTGCCGATAAAATCATGATGTTGATGGAAACATCAGTGCAGAGCATTTGTGATACTTTGGATGAAATAAAGCCACAAATTCTAGTGATAGATTCCATTCAGGTGATGCATACTCTAGATACTGATTCAGCGCCTGGTTCAGTCTCCCAGGTCAGGGAATCAGCCAGTTATTTGACACAATATGCCAAAAAACATCAGGTATCCATTTTTATGGTTGGGCATGTCACCAAAGATCAATCCTTGGCAGGGCCCATGACGTTAAGTCACATTGTCGATACGCAAGTCATGCTGGGCTCAACCGATGACTCTCGGTTTAGAGTATTAAGGGCAGATAAAAACCGCTTTGGCAGTGTCGGGGAGTTGGGCTTTTTTGCCATGGACAGTAGCGGTTTAAAAGAAGTCAAAAATCCCTCGGCGATGTTTTTAAACAGGGCAGAAAAGCTGTCCTCAGGTAGTGTTGTTACCGTGTTATGGGAAGGCACCAGACCATTGTTAGTTGAAATTCAGGCCTTGGTGACAGAATGTCAGTATGGCAATCCAAGACGGTTGGCAGTCGGTTTTGATCAAAATCGTTTGGCCATGTTGCTGGCAGTACTTTATCGCCACGGGGGTATTTTTACCGCACAAGATGAAATTTATGCCAACGTTGTAGGAGGTATTAAAGTCACAGAAACTAGTTCTGATTTAGCGATTGTCGTCGGCGTTGTTTCCAGTTTAAAAGACAAAGTTATACCGCATGATGTGTTCTTTTTTGGAGAAATTGGTTTAAGTGGTGAAATAAGACCCGTTGCCAATGGTCATGCACGATTAAACGATGCCGCAAAACATGGCTTTAAAAAAGCCGTTATTCCAAAGTCTAATGTTCCAAAAGCAGCTATTAAGGGGCTGGAAATATTAGGTGTGTCTACGCTTTCTGAAGCGTTGTCTATGCTCACTGATTTATAAAGCTAGAGTGTTATAACTGGTATAACGCTCGATCTCTTAAGGATAGATGTTATATTCGAAATTGAGCGCTTCTTCCCATTTATAGAGTATTGCAATAGAAACCTTTTCAGCGAGCTGTCGTGCGGTAATTCCTGGACTTAATTCAGTCTCAGGATCTTCAGTTAAAATATTTGCTGGCATCAAGTCAATGCCAGCTTTTTGTGCATTCAATGTTTGTTGATGACCGTCTTTAATATAAACAAAGCCATTATAAATAAAAACATTGATAGATTGATTCTCTTCAAGGTTGTCAGGTAGCAGTTCTTTTATGGATTGTGTAGGCAATAGTTTTTTTGGGGCTACCCAAAGTTGCGAAAAAACTTGTTGTTGTGTCCACGCATAAAAACAATCTTTTATTTTTTTTGCAATGGTTTCTGGTGAACTGTAAGAAGTGTCTATGATTAAGTCATAATTGCTATATTTTCTAAAATGTATGTTATAGAGTTTATTGAATCGTTGGTCTTCTATGGTTTGGCGTTTTAGGTTGTTTTGAAGGGTTACGTCCAATGATGGATTTTTTTCATCATTTCGCAAGGCACTAAATACGCGTTTGGCACCCACTACTGGGTCAACAGATAAAAATACTTTAAAAGCAGTTGGAATAAAATGCCAAGCCAGTCTGGAATCAAGTATTAAATTATCTTGGGTTTTACCTAGTTCAATGACGTAAGAATCTATTTCATCATCAATGCTGCGATCTGTTTGCGAAATTTTGTTGAGTTCTAGGGTTGTTAATCCGCGCTTTGTTGCTATTGCGCGTTGAATAGTGCCGGTGCCGATGATGTCGAAGTTGGTTAACTGTTTAAGCGCCGTGGCCACGGAGGATTTACCGCCACCTATATCGCCTGACATTACAATAATATTTTTCATATTGGGTTAACCTGTTCTTTCTAAAATATATAAATAACTGTTATGGTAGCATTAATGAGTGAAATTACTCGCTAATCAATGTTTCTATCCGGTATTGTTCTGACCCATC
>CAIVQX010000189.1 GCA_903908165.1 uncultured Methylococcaceae bacterium
CCCACCAAATAAATAAGTTAAACAAGCGATTATAGATCTGTATTAGATTGACCTGAGAATGACTGCAAATATTGAAAGGATTGCGATTAATATTCCATTGTATTGTTGAAATACTAGAGTAACTTACAGCGTCGTATATAAAGGTTGTTTTGCTTTTTGAGCAGGCATAAAAAAGCCCACATTACGTGGGCTCCATCTTGTTAGTATGTCGTAGAAAGACGGCGGCCTAACTAAAGCGCAGTTTTAATTTTGTTGCTTTTATTATTGTTATTATTGATGCTGTATTTATTATTATTTTTCAGCATTTAAGTTGTATTACTCCCCATTACCTAACGATAAACGATCAAGTTTTTTTCTAAACAGAGATGGATTACTTAAGGCGGGAGAATAATAAATTAATAGAATAAGATTGTCTACAAAAAATGCGACATTTTGTCGCATTACTCACTGTAATCCCAATTTAATGCGCGTTGCATTACAGTTTTTGTCTACACAAAATATTTAGGACAGCTTAGTCCTGCAGTTTTGAAAAGATTTAACGACCATTGCTCAGAAGTGTAATGAGCAGCTTAAGTTAGCAGGAATATTTTATTCATTAGAATTTCAATACCCCATGTTACCAATAGACTGAGGGCAATTATTAAGAGAGGAGTTTGTATCATGCTGTAGCTATTGAAATAATTGTTATTCATTGTAAGCAAACCAAGATTTTTTTAGATAGCTAATTTTCGTTGATTAACATTAAAGTTTGATGACAGTTATGTGATAGTTTTATTACAGTTTTTAATATTAAACGATTATTTTTTAGCTTGGTTCAGTGCTATGCATTAGCACTGGATATTCTCAGTTTCATTTTCTGAACTTAAGCATTTGGTGTTGTGCAAATTTTATTAATTTCATGAATTAAAAAAGTAAAAAATTTTTTTGTTGTAGGTTATTTGTTTTTGTATCAGTGGTTTCATCTTTTAACTTAACCCCAGAGAGCTTTATTCTTTCTGCCTCTTGGATTAAGAATAGTAGCTTTTCAAGTGCTTTTTCATAGTTCAAGCCATTGCAGTGGATATTAGAAATGCAATTGCGATTAGCATCAGTGCTAAGGCCTGACTTTGCTTGATAGGTGAAGTAAATCCCCATACTGTCAGGTGAGCTTAAACCGGGTCGTTCGCCAATTAAAACGATGCATAATTTAGCGTTATAAGTTTCAGCGATCACATCGCCAATTGCAACACGTCCATGCTTTACCAAGCAAATAGGTGCAAGATGATAATTATTGTCCACCAAGCTAGGTAGTAATAATGTTAAAAAGTTTTCTGCATGATGTGTAATAGCTGAAGTTGATAAGCCATCAACAATTACAATAACAACGTCTACATTGATTTTTTGTTGTTGTTGTAACTGCTCAATCATGGTTTTCGGTAATAAGCGTCCCAAGTCAGGTCGTTGTAGGTATAAGGTCTGATTTTCTGCCTGAGTTGTTAAGAGCTCTGTTTGATAGCCCATTGTATTAATACGTTTTGCCATGCCGTTGAAATCAAGAGGGGTATTGACGGCATCACGAGCCTGTGCATGCGCTAATTGAAATTCCAAGTAGGGTTGGGTCGGTAGACTTGTTCCTGCTCTACCTAAACCGATTCGTGCAGTAGTAAATTGGCTTAGATTTTGCCAAATATCTTTTACTTTTAATAGGTCAGGGTTTTTGTTCATCAGATTTCCCCTATAGCTTTTGCAATGAAGGTTTAAAGATAGCCGGCATTTCTGATTGATAGATTAATTGGTTGTTAGTGCTGAAAATTTTGTGCTGTTGTAGCCATTTTTCAAATTCTGGGGCAGGTCTCAAGCCCAGAGTTTGTCTGACATATAGTGCATCATGAAAAGAGGTTGACTGATAATTAAGCATAACATCATCGGCACCAGGTACACCCATGATAAATGTGCCACCAGCGACGGCAAGTGATGTTAATAATATATCCATGTCATCTTGGTCGGCTTCTGCATGATTGGTGTAGCAAACATCAACCCCCATAGGTAAGCCGAGTAATTTGCCGCAGAAATGATCTTCAAGTCCGGCTCTGATGATTTGTTTTCCATCATAAAGATATTCTGGACCAATAAAACCAACCACAGTATTAACTAATAATGGATTGAATTTACGCGCAACGGCATAAGCCCGGGTTTCGCAAGTTTGTTGGTCCATGCCTTCATGAGCATTAGCTGATAGAGCACTTCCTTGGCCGGTCTCAAAATACATGCAATTAGTGCCAATAGTTCCTCGATTGAGTTCAAGAGCGGCAAGATGAGCTTCGTTTAATAAGTTTAGGTTAATGCCAAAACTGTTGTTAGCTTTTTGTGTACCGGCAATAGATTGAAATACCAAATCAACTGGATAGCCTTGTTCAATAGCTCTCAATGTTGTAGTAACATGTGCTAACACACAGGATTGAGTGGGAATTTGATACCGATCAATTATATCGTGAAGCATCTGTAGCAACTGTGTGGTTGCAATAAAATTGTCAGAAGCAGGGTTAATGCCGATAACCGCATCACCGCAACCATATAGTAAGCCATCCAAAATACTTGCCGCTACGCCAGCGGGATTATCGGTTGGATGGTTAGGTTGCAAGCGAGTAGAAAGGCGATTTTTCAGGCCGATAGTGTTTCTAAAATGGGTAACGATTTGACACTTTTTAGCGACTAGAATTAAATCTTGGATACGCATAATTTTAGATACAGCTGCTACCATTTCAGGCGTTAAACCTGCTGCGATAGCAGTCAGTGTTTGTGTTGTAGCATGTTCGGATAATAGCCAATTACGAAAATCACCCACTGTTAGGTGACTGATGGAGGCAAAGGCGATGCTATCATGATCATCAATAATCAGCCGAGTGACCTCGTCATCTTCATAAGGCACTAATACTTCATTAAGAAATTGTTTTAAGGGTACATCGGCAAGCACCCATTGTGCTGCAACTCGTTCTATATTGTGGGCTGCAGCAACACCAGATAGATAATCACCTGAACGAGCGGGCGTTGCCTTAGCCATTAAGTCACGCAAATTTTTAAAATTATAGTTTTGATTTGCTATTGTGGTTCTATACATGCTTGCTGCCCATAATTACTTGCTATCGCTAAAGTAGCATTGTTATGTGAAAGTAATAATACAGGATGAGTTTTTACTCACAAATATAATAACTGATAAAAGAGCTCGTTAAACAGTAACAAGGTTCCAGGTCATATTGTTTTTAGTTATTTTGAGGAAATCAGTCTTGGTTTCAAGATGAGGGTAATACTGTAAAGCGGATTATTAGTTTTTAGTAAAGTAAATGTCACCGTAATACGCGGAAACGTGACCATGAGAATCATCGCTATCTGACATAATAGCAATAGCATCAATATATCGAATATCCTCGCCAAACTGATGCTTTAAATCAGCAAGAACATTACGTTTTTCTGAATACCACTTTCCTTTTTGGTCAGATGATGATCTAAGTGCAATCATAGTCATTTCCCCATTTGCACCAGCATAGGCATTCGGCCATATTTTACCGGTCGGTGAAGTACTAGACCATACGTAATTGAGTGCTTTGGTTTGCCAAAATGCCGCACCTCCACTGACAATCACATAAACTCTTGCGGCGTAATCATCGCCCGATTTTTCCTGCTCATTATGGGTGTTGCCTAGTCCGCTTTCGATATGCCAACTCCAATTCATATACGGTGTTTTGTGTAAATCAATACGTTGTTCATTAAATAATCCAGATGCGCTCCCAACGCTTTCGGCTTTTAATACGTGAGACCCTTTAAGATCGACCAATTTATAATGAGTTACACCTCTAAATTCTTTGGCCTCCCAATGGTCAAGTGATCCAGAGGAAAAAGAGCCTACTATAAATTTTGGGGCTTCTATTTCAGCATCTACA
>CAIVQX010000190.1 GCA_903908165.1 uncultured Methylococcaceae bacterium
AGCGCATTCAATAAAAAAGAAGACTTACGGTATAAATTTCCACCGCTGATTGCACCAATAAAAGAAGCCAATAAACCCGAAGCAATTTCTGCGCTGTACAAAACTGGACACTGACGGGTGCTTAAACTGCGCCCTTCCAATCGTCTCAATACACGTTCTGCAGCTTTTTTACCAATTTCTTTTGGTGACTCCAAATTGATTGCATTTCTTGCAACGCTATACCAGTAATCCCGTTGCATACTGTCGCCACGTTGCGCTAATACAGAACAACTTAAGGAATGACGGGTTGTTGGGTAGCCATGCAAAAAACCCAAACTATTCCCCATTACATAGTTACCTTGATGGGTGTTAATAGAAGCGCCTTCCGAATTGGTAATATGAGCGTGAAAATTGCGGGCAGCTTCTTCACATTCTAGCGCCAACTCAATAGCATTTTCCGTACCAAGATGCCAAGGATGATTAAGATCAAGATCAGGAAATTCAGTTGCCAGCAATTCTTTATCGGGCAAGCCTGAGAACTCATCCTCACTGGTATAACGGGCAATACTACAAGCCGCACTGACCGTTTCTTTAATAGAGGCTGGTGATAAATCGGTCGTACTGGCTGAGCCTTTACGCTGACCAAAATAAACGGTGACGCCAAGGCCCTGACTGCAATGATGTTCTATTGTTTCAACATCACCTAAACGTACTGACACCGACAAGCCCGTTTCTTGGCTTAAGCCCGCTTCCGCTGCACTGGCACCTTGTTTTTTAGCTTCGTCCAATAAATCTTGTACGATATTTTTTATAACGTTCTGTTCTTCCTGATTTTGCACTGTATTCTCTTAAAAGGCTTGTTTACGACTTATCTGCTGAAGTCAACTTCATTAATTTCTTTGATCTTGATCAGTGGATGTTCTAAATACTCGGGAATATCATATCGCGCTTTTAAACACTCGTTCCACCGACTGTCAAACCATCAATCTTTAAAGTTGGCTGTCCGACCCCTACAGGGACACTTTGGCCTTCTTTACCACATGTACCGACACCACTATCCAATTCAAGATCGGTGCCTACCATAGATACTTTGGTCAATACGTCAGGCCCATTGCCAATCAGGGTGGCGCCTTTAATTGTACGAGTTATTTTGCCATTTTCAATTAAATACGCTTCACTGGCGGAAAATACAAACTTGCCCGAGGTTATATCAACTTGCCCACCGGCAAAGTTTTTAGCATACAAGCCTTTTTTAACTGATTTTATGATTTCTTCAGGATTATGCTTACCTGCCAACATATAGGTATTGGTCATACGGGGCATAGGCAAACTCGCATAAGATTCTCGGCGACCATTACCGGTAGAGTTAACACCCATTAAACGGGCATTTAGTTTGTCTTGCATATAACCTTTGAGAATACCCTTTTCAATCAGAACTGTTTGTTCTGTGGGCGTTCCTTCATCATCAATAGTCAACGAACCACGTCGCCCTTGCAACGTTCCATCGTCAACAACTGTACATAAATCAGACGCCACTCGCTCACCTACTCGGCCACTAAAGGCAGAAGTCCCTTTACGATTAAAATCACCTTCCAACCCATGTCCAATCGCTTCATGTAAAAGAATACCCGGCCAACCTGGTCCCAGAACCACCGTCATATTACCTGCTGGAGCTTCATCTGCTTCCAAATTAACCAGTGCTAATCTTACTGCTTCTTTTCCAAACTCAAGCGCCTTGTTTTGATCGATAAAATAACTATAATCACTTCGCCCTCCGCCACCCATACTGCCCTGTTCACGGCGACCGTTTTCTTCAACAATAACCGTTACATTCATGCGGACCAAAGGCCTGACATCGGCCGCTAAAGCACCATCTTGATTTGCCACCATGATAGTTTCATGGCTGCCACTGAGACTAACGATCACCTCTTCTATACGGCTATCCAACTTACGCGTCTCACTATCAACGTGGCGCAATAAATCTATTTTCTGTTGATCATCCAAGGATTTCAAAGGATTAACAATTGAATAATAGCGTGGCCAATTAGCCGCTTTTACCAGTCCTACTTGTGCATCTTGACCTTGTCGCACAATGGCTTTTACATTATTAGCCGCTTCCAGTAACACCGGTAATTCAATTCTGTCACTATAAGCAAAGCCTGTTTTTTCACCTGCTACCGCACGAACACCTGCACCTTGCTCAATGCTGTGACTACCCTCTTTAATGATACCGCTTTCCATTACCCATGATTCACTATGACTGGATTGGAAATAAATATCCGCCGCATCAACAGACGAACTGAGCAATCGGTTCATGATTTTTTCGATATCACCATCTTGAATACCAGCAGGTGTCAAAATAGCGTGTCTTGCAAAGTTTAATAGTTCCATCACAACATCAAAATAAAGGTTTTAGGCAAAGGTTTACGGTAGAAAGATCAAAAGTAAGCTCTAATTGCTTTAGCCTTAAATCTTTCACTATTACCTTAATTATTCTTCTTTTAAATCATCACGCAGCATTTCAAAGACCTGCTTTAATAAGTCTTCTGGGCCAGTACTAGGCTGGCTAGTGCTATTGTCTTTAGGTGCACCACGCTTTTTACCCCGATTACCGGCGCTGTTTTGTTCAGTTGCATTACCCAATGCTGCCGTTACTTTTGTTTCTGTACCTTCACGCTTTACCGTGAGCACATAAATTGCATTATTACTATTTTTACTACTAAATAATGATGGATCAGCATCGTATGAAACGAAATAAAGTCCCTTTTCATGATCATGATCAGTAATTTCGATATCGCTTTGTTTTAAAGCCAGACCTAACGAATTCCAAGCCTCATCATAGGTTTGTTTAATGATCAACTGTGAAGGTCGAGCAGCCCAGATATCTTCATTCGTTTGTGGTGTCGGCTCTTGCTCGACCAAAGATACCTTATCCCCCAAACCAGTCTTATCTGATTTTTTTCGAATAACACTATTATCTTCAGCAGTCGTAGCCGCTGCTACTTTAGCGACTTCTTCAGGCGCTCCACTATCATCAAACACCGGTGTTGCCGTATCTTTCTTACTAAACACTAGAGTGGGCGGGCGTTCCAGTGCCATAGTATCATAATAACGCTTGTCTTCTGCTGCACTAGTACACCCCGCCAAGAATGCGACAAGCAGCACTATTTTCAGAGTAAGAAAAGGATTATTCACAAAAATATCGCCTATGACTTAAAACCGGAAAACTTTTTCGTACTTTCTGCAGTCGTTCTAAATCTATTTCAGACATCACATAACCTCCGCCTGTTTTATAACAATCTAAAACGACGCCCCAAGGATCTACAATCATACTATGGCCAAAGGTTTTTCGGCCATTTAGATGAAAGCCACCCTGATTGGGTGCGATAACGTAACACAAGTTTTCTACTGCTCGTGCTCGCAACAAAACTTCCCAATGAGCAGCACCCGTCTCTGCAGTAAAAGCAGAAGGCACGACCAGTATTTCAACCCCCAGCTTGCTCATTTTGCGAAAAAACTCGGGGAACCTCAAGTCGTAACAAACAGCAACTCCCAATTTACCAAAAGGTGTATCAAAAACCCTCGACTCAGTACCCGGCTCAATTGAATCAGATTCACGATAGACTTCATTGGTATCAGGAACATTAACATCAAACAAATGAACCTTATCGTAACGTCCGACCCTTACCCCTTTATCGTTATAAATCAAGCAACTTGCTCGCACCTTATGACTATCATCACTAGCAATTGGTATAGTTCCACCAACCACCCATACGGCATACTTTTTTGCAATATTGGCCAAAAAGTCCTGAATTGGCCCTGAACCATCAATTTCTTTTGCTTTTAACTTATCGGTTTCATGATCACCCATTAACGCAAAGTTTTCTGGTAACGCTACCAGTTTTGCCCCCGCCTTAACTGCCTCTGCAATAAGCTTTTCGGCTTCCAGCAAGTTAAAACTTATATTAGGGCTTGAGGCCATTTGAATTGCCGCACACTTAGTCATTTTTTATTCTCTTCTGATTGTTCTGTATTTTTTTGTACCCAAGGAAAATCGGTTATTCCGCCCAGTGTTTTCTGTAATAAACCATCATTTTCTCGTAACGGAATCAGTTGTATATTTCCCCAACCCCCTTTAATCAAATATTGGGAGCCAAAGAAAAAACCTTCCTGATTTTTCCCAGTCAACGCACGACCAATAAAATCGGATATTTTACCTACAATTGTACCAGCAACCGGAACAACATCAGCACCTTTTGGCACAACACTAACGCCATAATCGACCGTTTTATTATTCAAATCAGTGTTCCCTACTATGGTAATTTTTGCTGGTATGGCATCAACCACAACGTCATTAGTCGTTGCTTTACCACCCAATAAACTGAAATTACCTTTTATACTAATGAACGTCATGCCATCCTCAAAGACGTTACTAAAATCCAGTTGAAAATGATTTATCCATTGCGAGATTGCCAAAATACCCAGCACCCGCCCAAAGCCAGGTTCTATTCCTAAAATACGGCCATTTCTAAAATCAATTTCGACCTGAGCTTGCGCACTTGCCCACGAAAACTGATAAGGAGCGCCCTTCCAATCAGCAACAAAATCGACATCGGCATTGGTTTCGACCAACTCTTTAGTTATACCCAATTTGTTTAAAAACTGACCTGCTTGCGGCATAGTAAGCTTTCCTTTTATATGCGTTTTTGTGTCCTTACCGTCAATTATCCAATCACCCGTCAAAGCAAGCTTTTGATCAACTCCATTTAATTCGACCCGCTTAAATACGACACCATTGGGTATACGTTCCGTTTCAATAATCATTTGACCAAGATCAACAGCCTGCCATAAAGTTTTTTGACTGGCCAATGTCAATAATGGCAGTATATCCGGTGTCGATAAAGAAGCCAGATCATCATCTGATTTAAGTTGCTTCAATACATCAAGATTCAACAAATCCATTGTAAAATCCATACTATGAGAACTTTTTAAATTGAATGGGATTTTAAAGCCACCTTTAGCTATTGACGCATCAATATTACCCGCCCAATATTTTGCTTCGGGCTTAAAAACCAGATCAAAATAACCCAAATCTGCTTTCTTCCATAATCCATGAGCACTGTGGATTTTAACCTCCCTAATATTGCTGGCGACATTAGCGATCGCTTCATGATCTTTCTCTTGCACAAAGGACAAGCCAACACCCATCCAGTCTTTTAGATCTAATCGTTCACGATTAATTTCTAACTTTATTCCGGGCTCTTGACTTTGATTGACATTGCCCGTGCCAATCAAAACATTTCCCGATTCAATTGTCTGTTGCTCGACATTATATTTAACAGCCGCACTCATTTGATTGTCGTAAGCTATATTAATCGGCAATAAGGTTTCATTTGTTAAATTAAACTGCAAGCTTAAAGGTCTTTGCTGCTCTCTGTTTTTGGCTAAGCTATTAGGTAAATCTAATGCCATCCCAGCCAAATTTGAATTCACAACCAAATCCGGAAAACTATTATCGTAGGGGAGTTGTAATTTTAAATTGTAATCTGTCGAACCTTCAGCCAACTCTAATCCGGGTATCTTAAACTGTTTCAAAATATCACTAACTCCAACATGGCCATCCACATTAACCGTAGTCAGAACATCAGAACTTTTGATAGTAATCTTAATAGGATTATCAAGAGTTTTAGCCGTAATCATTTGGCTGTAAACACCTTGCTCATTAAACTTTAACGCACCTGTTATTTGACTAACCCCTAAATCAAGCGCTTTAACTTTAAGCGTTCCTTTATTTAACTGTGCTGAACCGTCAACGATTGCTTTAGCACCATCCGCTAAAGGTAATTTTAAATCCAAAGTGACTTCGGTTGTTCCTTGCGGATCTACCGCCTCCAAAAAGCTATTTGCTGAAGAATTAAGAGGCGTATTCTGCAAAAACTTTAACCCTTGCAAAACATCCGTGTCCAACTTTCCCTGAACTAACAAATGTTCACTTTCACCCAGCATTGGTATAACCACTCTGGCCTGCTTGATTTTTAAGTTGTTACTGAAGCCCTTGTTTAAATCAACCTGTAAACCACCCTGTAAAAATACAACTTCGCCACCCAACTCTGTTAAATACGGCCAATCCGAAAGATAGGATATATCCATCTGATCGACGTCAAATCTTGCTTCAAAAACACCTTGCCCCTTGTCAAACGGAAAGCCATTTAAATCACCGTAAAACAATATGCCACCCTTAGGAACACGTCCTTTGATAAAAGCATGATCAAGCCAATCAACCACCGACTCCTTTAACACACCGACAGGCAAATAATGTTTAACCTGAGTCACATCCTCAGCAGAAAAACCCATTTGTAAGTCCAAAAATGGCGACTTACCCTCCTTCTTTGGAATCCGTAAATTAAATCGATTACTTGTTATTATATCGGGTGAATCTACATCAATATGCGGACTGGATACTAACCACTCATCCGCTGTTTGTTGCCAGGCAATCTTACCCACCAGTTTTTTTATACTGAGTGCCTCGCGAAACAACCCAGAAGTTGTCATACTGGCATCTTTGGTTACCAAATCCAATTGCCCTTTTTCATCCGTACCTTTTAATCGTCCGGTTAAATTTTCTATACCTGGAATTGCATCTGATGGCGCTATTTTCAAATGATTGAAATTGCCATTAACGGCGAAGTGCTTTGCATCTAAATCGGCAAAATAAAACAACTGCTCTACTGATCCTTTTAACGAAGACTTTTCTAAAAAACTGCTTGCATTTTTTGGTAACGTTCCAAAAAATTGCAACAATGTTGAAGCATTTTGCAAATCCACTGATTTTACAAACAGTGCCAACTTATGCAATACACTATCATTAGTCTGATTCCCAGAAGCACTAAAGACTATCCCTGGCCATTGCTTATCATTGGTTTGCAACAAAAACTGAGGCACATCGAGACGCCATTGATCGTCATTGTGCTGCAAATGCACATTGGTTTTGAGTTGTTTGGCAAAAAAATCTTCCTTATCCGGTCTAGTGAGCTTTAATTCTTGTAACTGAATATCCGCTTCCAAAGACGTTATTTCTGAATGTTTTAGAGTACTCCATATCTTAACATCACCAAAACCCGAGTTAATCTTCATCTCAAAAGGCAATTGTCCCGCCACCCATGCAGCTGGATTTATGTTTTTTCCTTCAACAAAAATGCTGCCATCAACCAATGAAGGTTCAAATAAATTCCCTATCACCTCCATGGAAAGTCTTAATTCATCACCATATCGTTTAGGAGGTCTTACTAAAATATTTACTTGATGCTGCTGATCTTTATTAACGATCGCAAAATCAACCATACCCATCATATTCAGCTTGGCTGAATTAAGCTCATCCTGCCAAC
The DNA here is from genome assembly GCA_903908165.1 of uncultured Methylococcaceae bacterium. GTDB lineage: Bacteria > Pseudomonadota > Gammaproteobacteria > Methylococcales > Methylomonadaceae > Methylobacter_C. The sequence goes on from CAIVQX010000190.1 coordinate 7,365, forward strand.
TAATTTCACTTTGTAAAACTTCGTACTTACTCCCTTGTAACAACCATAAAGGTTTTTCATCGGTTGCCTTTAAACCAACAATAGAGATACTGCCATCTTGCTTACGTTTTACTGTCAGCTTTGCTCCAACTAAAGTAACCCACGACGATGCTAAGTGATCACCACTCATTAGGGCATTAAATAAATTAATACCCACACGGACTTCCTTGAGCTGAATGGGTGCGACTGTATTAGCAGCAGAAGCGCTAACTTCAATATCCTTTAACACCAATTCTGGGCTATACCCACGCATATTGGCACGCATATGACCTATGGTTATTGGCGCACCTATGAGTTTGCTAATATGTGAAGACAAATCGGCTTTATAATCAGCTATACCCCACAGCAAAAAACGTAAAACTGTCAGGCTAATTGCTGAGGCAATTAAAGACCAAAAAATAAGATGGCGAGTTGCGCGTTTAATATGATGAATCATAATGAGCCAGTATAATAAGCATCACTGGAAACCATGAAAGACTGCAATTGTCGATCTGATAATTTCAAATTTGCCTCGTGGCTTCGAAACTTACAGCAGCACAACGTCATACTGCTCCTGGTTATATTGTGTTTCTACCCTAAATTTTATCTGAACATCTAAAAATATTTCTAATTCAGCAAGCATGTCGGCTTCTTCATCAAGGAGCATATCTACTACTTCATTCGACGCCAGAACCAAGATAGTCTGAACTTTGTATAGCCTTACTTCTCGAATGATCTCTCTAAAAATTTCCAGGCACATAGTTTCCGGAGTTTTTAAAACGCCTCGACCACCACACGCGCTACATGGCTCACAGAGTATATGCTCCAAACTTTCTCGCGTTCGCTTACGAGTCATTTCTACCAGACCCAGCACCGAAACCTCAGTAATTCTGGTTTTTGCTCGGTCTTTTTCCAAATGCCGCTCAAGCGCCTGCAAAACTTGCATCTTGTGCTCTTCACTTTGCATATCAATGAAATCGATAATAATGATTCCACCCAAATTTCTTAACCTAAGCTGACGGGCAATGGTTTGAGCTGCTTCAAGATTAGTTTTAAAAATTGTCTCTTCAAGATTTCGACCACCCACATAACCACCCGTATTAACATCTACTGTCGTCATCGCTTCGGTCTGATCAAATATTAAATAGCCCCCAGACTTTAGTTTAACTTTACGATCTAATGCCTTTTTAATTTCATCTTCGACACTGTAGATATCAAATACCGGACATTCCCCAGAGTAATGCTCTATAACAGGGACGATTTCCGGCACAAAAACTTCTGCAAACTCAAGCAATCGTTGATAAGTTTCTTTGGAATCTACGCGAACCCTATCAATACCTTCTTTGTATAAATCTCTAAGTGTTCTGATGCTTAAAGGTAAATCCTTATGAATAAACTGCTTAGGCTTTGCTACGGCAATCTTTTTTACAATAGACTCCCACAGCTTTAGCAAAAAGGCCATGTCTGCAATTAAAATAGATTCTTGTACACATTCTGCGGCTGTTCTTGCAATAAAACTGCCACACTTATGGGTTTGCCTAAACGCATCAAGACACGTCCTTAAACGTATTCGCTCAGCCTCATATTCAATACGTTGGGATACGCCGGAATTATTCGCATAAGGCATATAAACTTGGTATCGCGAGGGGATCGATATTTCAGTGGTTAAGCGTGCTCCTTTTGTTCCTAATGAATCCTTAACAACTTGTACAACAAGATGCTGACCTTCATTCAGGTAATGCTCAATGACGTCTGAACCTTTCTCTTCCAAATCTTTCGCGCACAAATCTGAAATATGAATGAACGCCGCCTTGGGCAAACCAATATCAACAAAAGCGGCTTGCATACCAGGTAGAACACGGCAAACTTCGCCTTTATAAATATTACCTACCAATCCTCGCTCACGGGTTCTTTCAATAATGAGTTCTTGTAAAACACCATTTTCAATGACCGCAACCCTTGTTTCAGGGGGAGTTACATTAATTAAAATTTCTTCACTCATTTAAAAAACTCAATGCCTTGTTTGGATAAAAGTTGTGCCGTCTCAAACAATGGTAAACCGACCACTCCGGAAAAACTGCCTTTTATTGACTCAACAAATACCCCACCTCGCCCTTGAATAGCATAGCTACCGGCTTTATCAAGCGGTTCTCCAGTATCCCAATAATCTAATATTTCTTGCTCTTTCAGGCACCTGAATGTTACCTCAGTAATACTTATGGCCTGATTGTGCTGATGTCCTCTTAGTGAAATGGCCGTATAAACATGATGGGTTTTGCCCGATAACTGTGTCAACATACTGAGCGCATCTTGCTTGTGCTTAGGTTTTCCCATAATCAGGGACCCTAAAACAACTGTGGTATCCGCTGCCAAAACTGGCAAATCCGTTTTAAGCTGAATTAAACATGCCGCAGACTTTTCAGCCGCTAAACGTCGCACATAAGCAAGCGGAGCTTCATTATTTAAAGGTGTTTCATCTAGATCAACTGGATAAGTCGTATAAGAGACCTTAATTTGATCCAACAGTTCCTTTCTGCGTGGCGATGCAGATGCAAGAATAATTTGTACCGACATTAGCGATGATAAGGGTGATTATGAAGAATACTCCAAGCACGATAAAGTTGTTCAGCCACTACGATTCTTACCAGTGGATGCGGAAATGTCAGTTTAGATAAGCTCCAAGACTCTCTTGCCAATTGCTTAGCAGAATCAGCTAAACCTTCTGGCCCACCTACCAACAAAGTAATATGCTGCCCACTTTCTAACCAACGCTGCATAGCTTCCGCCAATTCTGGTGTGGTCCAAGGCTTACCAGGTATGTCTAAAGTTACAATATGCGTACCCTGAGGAATTGCTGCAAGCATACGTTCGCCCTCGTCTTTTACAATACGAGCAACATCACTGTTCTTGGTACGCTTACCCGGAACAATTTCCTTAAGTACCAATTCACATTCTCGCGGCAAACGCTTGGCATATTCATCGTAACCCAACTGAACCCAGCTTGGCATTCGATTTCCTACTGAAATTAAATTTATTTGCATGGGCATGCAGGATACAGACAACAAGGCATTGTTGCAATGTGCTTATCTCTATAAAAACATCTATTTAGCCATTTATTGGAACGAACGGGGATAATCTTTAATTACTTAACCATACCCATAAAAAAACCCGCTAAGCTAAAAAGCTTGCGGGCTTAAGATGATTCATCTATTTATCTAAGTGAGCTGCACTGGAATCGACGAAGCAGAACGTAACACTTCATTTTTTTCATTAAAATAAACCAAGGTGGGTTTATGTTGCTCTGCTTCTTGTTGATCCAAAATTGTATAAGCACAGACAATAATAAGATCACCAGGGCAGGCTAAACGAGCAGCAGCACCATTAACTGAAAAAATACCTGACCCCTCTTCTGCACGAATTGCATAAGTGGTGAAACGTGCACCATTGTTAATATTATAAATCTGAATTTGCTCGTATTCTTTGATGCCCGACAGGTCAAGAATAGTGCTATCAATTGCACAAGATCCCTCGTAACCCAACTCTGAACGCGTCACGGTGGCTCGGTGTAACTTCGCTTTAAGCATCGTAATTTGCATAATAAAACACTATAAATACATTTTAAAACCGATCATTATCCATTAATTACTACAATCCATCAACTTTTTAACTATCCAAACGAGTTCAACTTTACCCTTTATAAAACAAAGACATTAGGTCTCTTGCTTTTTATCTGAACCATGATGAGATAAAGGCGGATTACCTTGAAAAGCAAAGATTATCGATTAACCGCGTTTTTCCTAATTTTGCTGCCACCAATAAAACTAAATTGACATCTTCTATTGTTGCTTTTTTTAAATCGCTAGCACGACATACAGAAAAATAATCAGGTTGAAAACCAATTTGACTTAGAGATTGCATGGCTTTTTTTTCTATATCAGCAAAATTCTCATTTCCCGCTAAAATGGCCTCGCGTGCAATACCCAACGTATAGTAAATCATTGAAGCAACTTTTTTTTCATCCTCCGTCAAATACCCATTTCTGGAGCTCATCGCTAAACCACTGGGATCTCTAACTGTATCTACACCTATTATTTCAACAGGTATATTTAGATCGCGAACCATCATTTTAATGATCGTCAATTGTTGAAAATCTTTCCGTCCAAATAAAGCAACATTAGGTTGTACTATATTAAATAATTTACATACTACAGTTGCAACACCACTAAAATGTCCTGGTCTAAATGCTCCGCAGTAAGCTTCAGAAAGACCCGCTACCGTAATATTCGTATTGGCTTCTGAACTATACACATCGATAACCGAAGGCAGAAATAACAAATCCGCACCCTCTTTCTTCAACTTTTCTTGGTCTTCAAGCTCTGTACGCGGATAAGCCTCAAAATCCTCACCGACTCCAAATTGTGTCGGATTAACAAAAATACTAACAACAACTCGATTAGCATTTTCTTTGGCACGACGTACCAGTTGGAGATGACCTGCGTGCAAATTACCCATGGTGGGGACAAAAGCTACCGTTTCTCCGGCAGCTTGCCATGTCTTGATGACCTCACGTATATCCGTAATTGTTTTAATTATTTGCATTTGACTTAAAAACTATGCTCAGCAGAAGGAAATCGCACCTGTTTAACCGACTGATAATAGCCATCTATGGCAGCTTCTATAGTGTCTGTACCTGCCATAAAGTTTTTAGAAAATCGCGGGCGTTTATGCACCCCTATATCAAGCATGTCATAAAGCACCAATACTTGTCCGTCACAGTCAATACCCGCGCCGATACCAATAACAGGAATACTAAGCTGAGTACTTATTTCTTTAGCAAGCTCTGCCGGCACACATTCTAATACCAACATCGCTGCACCTGCCTGCTGCAACTGATAAGCATCGGTCATAATTTGTTTAGCCTCAGCCGGCTCTTTTCCTTGAAGCTTATAAGTGCCCAACTGGTTGATCATTTGCGGCAACAACCCTAGATGGCCACAAACAGGAATTCCTTGATCAACTAAAAAACTAACTATTTCAAAGCGAGGACCTTCCAGTTTTACCATTTGTGCACCACCCACCTGCATTAACTTTGCTGCATTTTTAGCTGCATTAGCAGGTGTGCTGTAACTCATAAACGGTAAGTCTGCAATAACGAAAGCCCTCTGCCTAGCTTTACTGACACAGCGTGTATGGTAAACCATATCAGTAATAGTTACAGGAAGTGTTGTATCACAACCTTGAATAACCATTCCTAAAGAATCTCCAACCAGCATCATGTCAACACCCACCTTATCAATTAAAGCACTAAAGCTGGCGTCATAAGCAGTCAAACAGGTAATTTTTTCACCGCGCTGCTTCATGGCAGCAAGATCATTAACTGTTAAAAGAGGTTTTACAGGGTTGTTATTCATTGGCTTCATTTCAATTAATCCGTTTGAGCCCCGATAATGGGCACTTGGCAATTAGATCGACAATAGAGCCCTTATTTGGAACATATAACTCCGGAGCAATCTCGAACAAAGGGCACAAAACAAAAGACCTTTCTTCAATGCCTTTATGAGGAACAATCAAATCAGGCTCATCAATTTCCTGGTCGCCATAGGTCAATATATCCAAATCTAATGTTCTGGCCCCCCAACGCTCACCAGTTCTAATACGTCCTTGTATATTCTCAATATGTTGCAAATTACGAAGTAAATCCATGGGTAACAATTTTGTTACCACACCCATTACGGCATTGACATAATCAGGTTGATCTTGAGGTCCCATAGGTAAACTGTGATATAAACTGGAAAAGGTCATCTCTTGGACACCTTCAATTGCAGCAACTGCAATACGCGCTGATTTAATTTGTACAATAGGATCGACAAGGTTACTGCCCAAGCCAATATAAGCAATAACAGGGGGGCTTAATGAGGTTTGCATAGTTAATCGATATTCATAAAGTTCAAAGCGAAAACAACCACTTCCAATTTATAATCTAAACCTCTTTTTCGGTAGTACTATCTTTGCTCTTTCCACGATAACTTCTTTTTCGCCCTACTTTGTTACCTGGCGCTTTACGTGGTGGTCTGGTCATTTTTCTTTGTTCATTTTCATCAGCAACCTGATATTTTTCCCACCACTGAGCGACCTCTAAATCTGCTCCACCCGTCTCTGCGCGCAACAATAGAAAATCATAACCTGCTCTGAATCTGGGATGGGCAAGCAAACGACTGGGCTTAGAACCCACCCGTATATTAAACTTGGGCTGTAAGCTCCAGACCTCACGCATTGCCATAGTAATATGACGAGGTAATGCCGTACTTTTAATCTGTAAAGAAATTATTTCGTTAGCTGCTTCTTGATAAGCCATAAACTCTACCATGCCACGAGCCATCATTTCTTGCGCCCGAGTCTTAACTGGTTCCCACAAAAAAGCAGCAAATAAAAAATAGGCGGTGACAGTCCTACCCTCAGCGATTCTATTGTCAGAATTATCCAAAGCTTTAATCAATAATAACCGCGGAAACCCATCATCCTCAACCGACAAAGATCTTTCTGTTGCTGGAAATAATATTTGAAACAGCCCGTAATGTCTCAACATTTCAAATGTTTGCAACCCATAACCGGACAATAACAATTTTAATGTCTCATCATAAAGCCGCGCAGAAGGTATACTGGACAATAAATCTGCAACTTTATGCATTGCCGCTTCACAATCCGGATGCAATCTGAAGCCCAACTTAACCGCAAAACGAACCGCTCGTAGCATCCGCACCGGATCTTCGCGGAACCGAGTTTCAGGGTCACCAATAAGTCTTAACGTGGCGGCTTGATGATCAGCCATACCCGATACATAATCCACCACCGAAAAATCTTTTATATTGTAGTAGAGTGCATTGACCGTAAAATCGCGGCGCCAAACATCCTCCTCAATAGTGCCATAAACATTATCGCGCAATAAGCGGCCCTCATTATTAAGCACCTGCTTGTCATTTTGAATCTCTGATGCACCTCTGAATGTTGCAACTTCTATAACTTCTCTGCCAAAATGCACATGTGCCAAACGGAACCTGCGTCCAATCAACCGACAATTACGAAATACTTTTCTAATTTGTTCTGGATCAGCATTAGTTACGACATCAAAATCTTTAGGTTCTCGCCCCAACAATAAATCGCGCACACAACCGCCAACAAGATAAGCACTGAAGCCTTCTTTTTGTAGCTTATAAAGAACCTTCAGTGCATTATCACTAATCTGTGAGCGTGAAATATTGTGCTCAGACCGCTTATAAATCCTGACTAGTGCGGCGGTTGGTTCAGCTCTATTTCTAGCTGGATTAATCAATTTTCTAAAGAAATTTAAAATGGCCTCTAACCCTATTTGTCGTTATTTATGGCAATCATACCATTTGCTTCATTCTATCCTAAAATCAATCTTCTTTTTTTTACATTACCCTTTCGATTATAGTAAAATCACAATGCTGGTTTTTACAAGCGCTCATTGTAAATTTAAGTGGATATAAAGATCAGGCAACCATTTTTAAACATTCGCACTAAAATTTTACGTAATTAACGGGATTGTTATGTTCAAAAAGATTCTTAATGGCTTCATTGACCATCCTATATTGACCAGCATCTTTGTAGCAGATTTTGGCATTCTTCTGTTCCATAGACCCCCCTTTTTCTTTTCCCTAATAATGCTGGGATCACTAATGGGCATGTGTATGTATTTTGGTCAAAAATTAGCTTTATTTAAAGTTTAATTGTCTTCAAAAACAAAAGAACCGTTAAAATCAGGTTGCGACATAGCGTTGGCACCTGGTTTTTTTCGTCGTTTAGGGGCACAATTGTATGATGCCTTCCTTTTGATAGCACTTTTAATCTTTGCCAATGCTCTTTTATATCTATTCGCTACTGACGAATCAATAAGATATCATCAATCACTTCACCGTAGCTACTTAGTCGCTGTTAGTTTTATATTTTACGGTTGGTTCTGGACGCATGGCGGACAGACACTAGGTCTTCGTGCATGGAAAATAAAAGTTTTGACTCTTGATCAAAAACCGATAAGCTGGAAGCAGTCTTTATTGCGGTTTATAACAGCTATCATTTCTTGGGCTGGACTGGGCTTAGGGTTCGCATGGATTTTAATCGATAAAAAACGTTATAGCTGGCATGACCACCTTTCAAAAACGGCTTTGTTTTGTGATAAGTTCCAGAAAAAAAACTGATGTAACATCATTATCCTAATTTAAAGCTAATCAAGACAGTTTTTACTTGTTTTACACCGCTCACAATTACCGTAATAACCACATAAAAAATCGCCTACATGAATAACCCATTATTATCCAATAACACCAATCTGCCTTTATTTTCAGAAATAAAAACTGAACACATTGAGCCCGCTATTACACAGCTATTGGAAGAAGCTCGTGCTGTTGTTGAACAGCATCTTAAGGCGACAACAAAATATACATGGGGAAACTTGATTGAACCGCTGGAAAATGTAGCCGATAATCTAAATAAAGCGTGGTCTCCAATCAGTCATATGAATTCGGTAGTCAATACCGACGAACTTCGCTCTGCCTATAACGCCTGCTTACCAAAACTCAGTGCTTATTCCACTGAGATGGGACAAAACGTAGGGTTATTTAATGCTTATAAAGTTATTGCAGATAGCACTGAATTTGAAACATTAGACAATGCCCAAAAAAAAATCATACAAAATGCACTACGTGATTTTAGATTATCAGGTGTTGATCTGGATGATGAAAAAAAACAACGCTATAAAGATATTAGCCAAGAACTTTCGCGCCTTGCTAGCAACTATGAAGAAAACCTCATGGATGCCACTAATGCTTGGAGCAAAGTCATAAGAAATGAACAAGACCTAGCCGGACTGCCTGCTTCTGCAATGGCCCAAGCTAAACAAACAGCAGAAAGCCAAGGCCAGGATGGTTGGATGATAACCCTGCAATTCCCTTCTTACCAAGCCGTTATGACTTACGCAGATGACAGGGAATTACGTCGTGAACATTATGAAGCATATAGCACTCGCGCCTCGGATCAAGCGTCAGGTAATGAACAGTGGGACAACAGCCTCCTTATGGAAGAAATTTTAGCGCTTCGTCATGAAAAGGCCCAATTATTAGGCTTCAAAAATTATGCCGAGTTATCTTTGGCTACTAAAATGGCAAAACAACCCGACGAGGTTATTAATTTTCTGGAAGATTTAGCCGATAAATCGTGGCGTCAAGCCCGCAAAGATTTTGCAGACCTACAAAGTTTTGCAAAGCAATATTACGGCATTAATAACCTTCAATCTTGGGATTTAACTTATTATTCTGAGAAAATGCGCCAGCATTTCTACCAATTATCTCAAGAAGAAGTTAAAGCCTATTTTCCCATTACCCGTGTCTTACTGGGATTATTTGCCGTAGTTGAAAAACTATATGGTTTACAAATATCTGAAATTAGTGACTTTGACAGTTGGCATCCTGACGTACGCTTTTTTGAAATACATGATGAATTCGGTGTGTTACGTGGCAAATTTTATTTTGATTTATATGCGCGCTCAAAAAAACGTGGTGGAGCGTGGATGGACGACTGTATTGGACGCAAAAAATATAACAATCACATTCAAACACCCGTTGCTTATCTAACTTGTAACTTTACTCCACCAACAGGTCCTGAGCCTTCTCTACTAACGCATGACGATGTGACTACTCTGTTCCATGAATTTGGTCATGGTCTCCAACACATGCTTACTAAAGTTGATCACTTAGGCGTTTCGGGTATTAATGGGGTTGAATGGGATGCAGTCGAATTACCCAGTCAATTCATGGAAAATTGGTGCTGGGAGCACGAGGCGCTGGCATTAATGTCAGGGCATTATCAAACAGGCGAACCATTGCCAGAAGCCCTATTTAATAAAATGTTAGCCGCAAAAAACTTTCAAGCAGGCATGATGACCCTAAGACAACTTGAGTTTAGTCTTTTCGATTTTAGAATACACAAAGATTATGATCCTGAAAAAGGTGCTCGCATCTACCCCATTTTGGAACAAGTCAGAGCCCAAGTTGCCGTGGTTAATCCTCCCAAATTTAACCGCTTTGCCCACAGCTTCTCACATATCTTTGCAGGTGGCTATGCCGCCGGGTATTACAGCTATAAATGGGCAGAAGTACTCTCCAGTGATGCTTTCTCATTATTTGAAGAAAAAGGTATTTTTGACAAGGAATCCGGTAAATTATTTTTAACCACTATTCTTGAAACAGGCGGTAGTGAAGATGCAATGGCCTTATTTATCAAGTTTCGTGGACGCAAACCAACTATTGATGCCTTACTCAAACATAATGGCATAGCTGCATGAAATATAAAGATCTCCGTGATTTTATCAAACAACTAGAAATTCAAGGTGAACTGAAACGAATCACAATTCCAGTCGACCCCTACCTAGAAATGACGGAAATTTGTGACCGCACTTTAAAACAAGCTGGTCCTGCCCTTCTATTCGAAAATCCGACTGGCTATAACATTCCAGTATTGGGCAATCTGTTTGGCACTCCCCGACGAGTAGCAATGGGTATGGGCGCAGAATCAGTCACTGAATTACGTGGCATTGGTGAATTATTAGCCACTCTAAAAGAACCAGAACCACCTAAAGGCATGAAAGATGCGTGGGAAAAGTTGCCTTTATACAAGCAAGTTTTAAATATGGCACCTAAACTAGTATCCTCACCGCCTTGCCAAGAACTGGTTAGGGAAGGCGATGAAATTGATTTGAGTGTTTACCCTATTCAAACTTGCTGGCCGGAAGATGCCGCACCTTTAATTACTTGGCCACTAGTCATTACCAAAGGGCCACACAAACATAGGCAAAATTTAGGTATTTATCGACTGCAAGTTATTGCCAAAAACAAAGTCATTATGCGCTGGCTAGCGCATCGAGGAGGCGCATTAGACTTTAAAGAATTCCAAGCCGCCAATCCTGGCCAACCTTTTCCAGTTTCAGTAGCCTTAGGCGCGGATCCTGCAACAATACTTGCTGCCGTTACACCGATACCAGACTCTCTATCTGAATACGCTTTTGCTGGTTTATTACGCGGCAGTAAAACCGAAGTTGCCACATCCCTTATGAATGATCTACAAGTTCCCGCCAGTGCAGAAATAGTTCTCGAGGGCTTTATTTATCCAGATGAGTTTGCCCCTGAGGGCCCTTATGGCGATCATACTGGCTATTATAATGAAGTTGCTGAGTTCCCAGTTTTTACTATCGAACGAATTACCCAACGCCAAGCACCCATTTATCACAGCACTTTTACGGGCAAACCACCCGATGAACCGGCTATTTTGGGCGTTGCCTTAAACGAAGTATTTGTCCCTATTTTACAGAAACAATTCCCAGAAATAATTGATTTTTACCTGCCTCCAGAAGGTTGCTCTTACCGAATGGCAGTTATCAGCATGAAAAAACAATATGCCGGCCACGCAAAACGAGTCATGTTAGGCACTTGGTCATTTTTACGGCAATTTATGTACACCAAGTTTGTCATCGTAGTAGATGACGACATTAACGTCCGAAACTGGCAAGATGTTATCTGGGCAATGACCACTCGCATGGACCCCGCAAGAGATTTAACCATACTGGAAAACACGCCTATTGATTATCTAGATTTTGCGTCACCTGTTTCTGGATTAGGCTCCAAAGTAGGTTTTGATGCGACCAATAAATGGCCAGGAGAAACTAACCGAGAGTGGGGTAGGACAATCGTTATGTCACCACATATCATCAAAAAAGTAGATGATATGTGGGATTCTTTATTTTAACTAATGGCTTTTATATTTCTTTCGTCCAAATAACCGTTTTAGAAAACAACCCCTTGCTTGCCACAATTTTAAGTTGATTACCTTCTAAATAAAGTTCGCAATCCGCTGTTACGTCTTTCTTGGGGTTGTATATAGCCGATAACCATTTACCATCAGAAAAATTAATATCTTTCAAAATTACTATTTTTTTCTTTTCTGCTTCTCCTACAAATCCTGCAGCGGATTTGCTAATAACAATTACATCGCCCTCTTCGGTTTTCCATTTTCCAGAAAAGTCATCAGTTTCCCCTTGAGCAAAAGCAGCGGCACTTAATAAAACTGCAAAAAAAATAGAAAATACCTTTTTATAAATCATAATGTTTTATCCAATTTAACTAAAAAATAAAATTAAAAACTATATAGTTGAGTTTATTTGATCAATAGCACCACTAGATGCGAGCTGCATACCATTCTTATAACAATTAATAGCATTGTCATTATCACCTTGTTTCAATAACAAATCGCCTAATAGTTTATAGGCCTGAACAGTGGGTTCTGCCGCAATACTTTTTGCTAAATAGCTTTCAGCCTTTGAAGTATCCCCGCATTTAGTCGCTAATTTACCTAATACTGTTAACAATACTGCATCTTCCTGATGAATATATGACCATTTTTCCGCTCGTTCAAGCTGATTCAACACATTATTTGACTCGATACTACCGAATAAAACGACCAAATTTAGATCCCAATCAACGGATAACTGCTCAGCCAACTCATTTTCAATTTCACCGCCCAAACCGGCATTAATAACCGCAGCAAAATAAATGGCTGCAATACTTGATATATTTTTTATATTATCAGGCGTTTCCAACCATAATAACTTCAACTCTGCAATATCGTTTTTTTCAACTGACTGCTTTAACAATTGGCTGAATAGTTTAATTTCAAGTTGCTTTACCTCTGCCTCCATTATCACTTTATGAGTATGTAGCAATGGCAGTAATTTTCGTAAACCTTGCCAATCTCCAACATGCTGATAAGTTTGGTGTAATAATTTTAAAACCTTAGCATGAGTTGGATCGATAGCATGTAATTTAGTCAGAGTTTCCAACGCCTCTTCAAACTGATTGCCTGATAAACTGAGTTCAGCATGGGTTAAACCAATCATAATGGTTGAATCGGGTGCTTCTTGAGTCGCTTTTCTTAAATAATCATCCCTTTTATCAAACGCCCCGCGCGATTGAGCTGCTTTGGCCGCCGTTAAATAATGAATTAAAGGTGCACCACTATGAGAGGCATGCTTTATTAAAACATTCTCTGCTCTTTCCCAGTTACCTTCAGCAGAATCTACCAAACCGGCAATTAATGCTTGCTGAGAACGGTTAAAATTAATGTTTTTGCCTCGATTTTTGAGCTGTCCTGGCAATCTAAACAACCAACCCATCCATCTAAAAAACAAATAAAGAACATAAAATGTTATGAGCTGTATTGCTGAAAAAGTCACTAATGATGTTTCTAATGACCAATGTCCAATACCGATGAGCACATAGCCAGGATTATTAAACTGATGTAACCAGTCATTTACAAAAAATGCGAGTGCAACAGTAATTAGCAAAGGAGCTAGAAAATAAAATAATTTTTTCATTACGTACTCTCTATTTTGGCTTCGCAGTTACTGCTTCATTTGGAGCTACTGTTTCAGAGGGTTTTGTTGACTCCACTTTTTCATCAGGCGCTGAAGTTACAGCTAATGGCATAGCCTTATCTGCTTCTATTCTTAACTTAGTAATATCTCTTAGCATTTTTAATGAGCCACTTATGTCAGGAAACTGGCTACGTATTTTAGTGCGAAGAAATTGATCCAATACGGAAATAAAATTTTCTAGATCATTATTCTTTGTAAAATGTTGCTCTGCCCACTTTCTTGTATCGGCCAAGCCAGATTGGAAAAGCATTTCATTATGTTGAACCAAGGCTATCTTTACCATTTCCAATTTAACTCTTAACTGCTCTTGAATAAATTGAGCTTCTTCGGGTGTCAATATTTCTTTAACCTCATGCTCGGTATGCCGAATGGTCACAATACCTTCCAATTGATTAATAGCAGAATCAATTAACCCCTGTTCTTCAGATGATTGCGTAGCTGTCTCTTTTACTTCAGGTGCTGCTGTTAAGGCTTTACCTATATACGGCAGAAACAATACCAGCTTATCAACTCGATCTTGCAATGTCTGAATTGATGCATAAATACCAACAACATCTGCTGTTTGAACGCCTTTGATATTTGCCAATTCCTTGGCAATCTCTTCACGTACTTTAAAGGTTCCTGCATCACCGCTTTCTCTTAAGCGTTGATCTGCTGCTTCCAACGCTTCGCGCGTTGTATTAATGTCACCAATCAAATGTAATCGTTCATTAGCAACGGTTAATAGATATTCAGCATCAGCAATTAACCAATCACCTCGAGTTTTCCCAAGCTGTCTTTGAACTTGGGTAATAGCGCCATTTAACTCTTTACGAGTACCTTCCAATTTTTCACTGTGTAATTGGGAGAAATCAGCGAGCGTCTTGGTAAAATGCGTATCTTTTCCAGCAACATTGGCTTCAATGCTGGCAAGTTGCGATTGAATGGCCACAAGTTGTGATTGATAGTCAGCCATCTGTTTTGTCATTTCTCCTTTGACTTCACCCCCTAAACCTTCCTGTTTATCTCGCAATTGCGTAAAGAGATAAAAACCAGCGCCTGCAAGTCCCATAATAATGAGTATTATAATAATACCAAACCAAAATCCACTTTTCGCTCGGCGCACCTGCTTTATTTCGCCTTGATCTTGTTCTTGTTCTGGTTGCTCACTCATTTCAGTCACGCTATTCCCCCTGTTACACTCATTATTACTGTTTCAAGAACTGCATTATCTGAAGGACTCTGCGTCACTGCAATTCTTTTAAATCCTATCTCGGCAGCTATCTGCCTAATTCTGTTGCTAACCACCACCAATGGTATTTCAAATAACGATTGATGTGAGCTTTTTCCAACCATGCTTACTAAGTTTTTTAAGGCTTCACCGCTGGTTATAGTAATAACATCCAGCTTTTTTTTCTCAATCATAATCATTACTTGAGAAGAATCAATAGTTGGCATTATTCTTTTATAAACGTCCAAATACTCAACAGTTGCACCTCTGGTTCGCAGTGTGTCTGCCAATTCTTCATGACCATTCTCACCACGAATAATTAAACATTTTTGGCCTTTTATCATTTGCATATCAGCCATTGCCAACAAAGCTTGACTGTTATAACCACTTTCGGGCACTAAATCAACAACCAAAGCTCGCTGTTGCAAAGCTTGCGCCGTTGCTTTGCCTATCGCCGCAATCCGTGTCGATGACAAGTTTTTTATTTTATCACTATCTGAATAGTAACCCTGCATTGTTACAGCATTGGCACTGATAAAAATAAGCCATTGGTAGCTTTCCAACTGCGCCATTGTATTTTGTATCTGCAATGAATGATTCAGCGGCACAATCTCAAGCGTTGGAAACCTTATCGCCACTCCATTCGTTGCTTCAATTAAACTGCTTAATTTTTCTGCTTGATGTTCAGGCCGAGTGACTAAAACGTGCGCACCATTCAACATTTTATTTAATGAAATAATGCTTGTAGAAGCTTATCTGCACCTTGTGCCAATAAATCTTCAGCTATTTGAATACCAATTGCCTCCGCTTGATCTGAATCACCAATAGATTCAGCTCGATAAAGAACGCTGCCATCAGGATTGCCGACCAATCCTCTCATAAAAATTTTCCCCTCTACTAGCTGAGCAAAACCGGCAATAGGCACTTGGCAGCCACCATTCAATCGTTTGTTCATAGCTCTTTCTGCGGTGACGCACAAGCCTGTTTCAGCATCATGCAAAACACGAAGCATGGCATTTATTTCCGCATCATCAACCCGACATTCTATACCAATAGCACCCTGTCCAACGGCTGGCAAACTGGTATTTGCATCCAAAGATTGCGCAATACGATCAGTCATAGCCAATCTTTTTAAACCAGCTGATGCCAAAATAATAGCATCATAATGACCTGCATCCAGTTTAGCCAATCGCGTATTCACATTGCCTCTTAAAGGCATCACTTCAGCATAAGGAAACTGTTCTTTAAGCTGACATTCTCTGCGTAAACTAGATGTGCCAATTTTTGCATTAGCTGGTAACTCATTCAATGTTGCATACATATTCGATACAAACGCATCAGTGGGGTCTTCACGCACCAAAATAGCCGATAAATGTAAACCCTCAGGAAACTCTATAGGCACATCCTTCATTGAGTGGACGGCAATATCAGCCGAGCCTTCTAACATACCTTGTTCTAACTCTTTGACAAATAATCCTTTACCACCGATCTTAGCTAAAGGTGCATCAAGGACTTTATCACCTCGAGTCACCATTTTGACCAATTCCGTCTTAATTCTGGGAAAAGCTTTTACCAATAATGCTGCGACGTGCTCAGCTTGCCACAATGCCAAAGGACTCTGGCGTGTCGCAATACGAATAATTTTATCAGCCAAAAGAAGCCCTCATTTTTCAAAAATATTATTATTGTAACCTTATTTAAGTTAAGGGTCTGTCCTCAAACCTTAAAAGTTTGTTAGAGTCTTATAAATAAATTAACGATAAGAAAATAATTATGTCATTTTGCTGTAAAATTATTTATTTTTAGTTTTTATGGTACATGTCTATCAATAGCATACCGCGTATTGCCTTAACGCCTGGAGAACCAGCCGGCATTGGCCCTGATCTTTGCATACAACTTGCACAACAAGACTTCCCCTGCCAACTGATCGTAATAGCCAGCCCGGAACTATTATCACAAAGAGCCAAACTATTAGGTTATGCTCTTAAAATAAATGAATTTGATATCGCCTTACCCGCAGTCGCCCAATCAGCAGGCGCCTTAACAGTCCTACCTGTTACACTAACAGAAGCGGTAGTCTGTGGCCAAACAAACCCAGCAAACAGTCGCTATGTTTTAAAAACGATTACTAAAGCTACCAAAGGTTGTATGACTGGCGTTTTTGACGCCATGGTCACTGGTCCGGTCGACAAAGGCATTATTAACGATGCCGGCTTTGTCTTTAGCGGTCACACTGAATATATTGCCGAGATTACCGGTGGAAATCCAGTGATGATGCTAGCAACAAAGGGTTTGCGTGTTGCCTTAGCCACCACACACTTACCTCTCAATAAAGTCAGTTCAGCAATTACTATTAGTCGCCTTAGAGCAATTATCCGTATACTGGATCATGACTTACGCACCCGTTTTCACCTCAAAGATCCTAAAATATTGGTGTGTGGACTGAATCCACATGCCGGAGAAAATGGACACCTTGGTCGTGAAGAAATTGACATTATCAATCCCGTATTAAAAGACTTGAGACAACAAGGCATTAACCTTCAGGGGCCACTTCCCGCTGATACCTTATTTACCCCCAAATATCTGGCAACTGCCGATGCCGTATTAGCGATGTATCACGATCAAGGCCTACCTGTACTTAAATATATGGGTTTTGGCACCTCGGTTAACATTACCTTGGGGCTACCTATTATCCGAACCTCTGTTGACCACGGCACTGCTATTGATCTGGCGGGTACTGGCAAAGCAGACTTAGGTAGTATGCTAGTTGCTTTGCAAACGGCATTAACTATGGCAACTCAACATTCTTGACGCTATGACACACACTCCACGCAAACGCTTTGGTCAAAATTTTTTACATGACCACACCATTATTTACAATATTCTTTCCAGTCTACAAGCAACCTCAGAAGAGCATTGGGTTGAAATAGGTCCTGGTATGGGCGCACTCACCGAACCCTTATTAACTATGGGGCTACATCTTGATGTTGTTGAACTTGATAGAGATTTAGTCGCGCTTCTTAAAGATAAATTTAAACAACAAGATAAGTTACAAATCTTCAGTGCTGATGCCCTAAAATTTGATTTCTCGGCATTACCGCAACATAACGAGAAACTCCGTATCATCGGCAACTTACCCTATAACATCTCAACACCGTTGATGTTTCATTTGCTGGATAATTCCGCTTGTATTGAAGACATGCATTTTATGTTACAAAAAGAAGTGGTTGACCGAATATGCGCAATACCTGGCAGTAAAAAGTACGGCAGACTGAGCGTTATGATGCAATATTATTGCACGACAGAATTATTATTTGACGTACCTCCTGAAAGCTTTGATCCTGCACCTAAGGTCATGTCAGCCATTGTTCGACTTGTTCCCCATGAACAGCCGCCTGTAACGGTTAATAATTTAAAAATGCTTAATAGAGTGGTTATACAAGCATTTTCTCAGCGACGAAAAACCTTACGTAATTCTTTAAAAAAACTCATTGATGAAAATGCCATTATCGCCTTAAACATAGATCCGGCATCGAGAGCAGAAGTCTTATCACTGGCTGATTTTGCAAGCTTAAGTAATCTTCTCATTGAAGAAGACTTAACATAATCGCCGCGACAATATGTCACATTCCATTAATTAGAATTTGTAGTTAGTATTAACTTAACTCTTGAGATGCAAAATTCCTCTCGGAATTCAGAGTGTTATATGCTTACTTTAATGCGACCAAACTGGTCGCATTTTTTTGCCCGCTGTTTTTTTAAGAAGCAATACGATTTACATCCAACTATAGTTAAGCTTGTATTGTTTATCGCATGGATGCATAAATTTCGATTTAGTGGCACACTACGCTCATTTATAAACTTCCTTTGATATCAGCATGAACTACTGGCTAATGAAATCCGAACCCGATGCATTTGGTATAAACGATCTTTATAACAAGCCCAAGCAAACCGAACATTGGGATGGTGTGCGTAATTATCAGGCTAGAAATATGATGAGAGATGCCATGAAACTAGGTGATCAGGTGTTTTTTTATCATTCAAACTGCGAACAACCCGGCATTGTTGGCATCATGGAAGTTGTTAAAGAAGGTTATCCTGATTTTACTGCTTTTGATCCAGATGATAGTCATTTTGACCCTAAAAGTGATCCTGGCAAGCCTCGCTGGATGATGGTCGATGTTAAATTTGTAAGAACCTTAGCCAGAACCATTGGCCTTAGAGAATTAAAAACCAAACCGGAATTAGCTAATATGGCGGTGGTAAGACCAGGCAATAGACTATCAATCATGCCGGTAAGTGCAGATGAGTGGCAGTTTATACTAGACCTAGAACATCAAGACACCCTTGTTTAGGTCTCTTATCCTGTAGATGACTACATAAAAGTACCTCCACAAAATCCAGAAACTCTAATTATTGAAAAAATCGCTTTAAATAATGTCCTGTATAGGAAGCCTCATTTTCAGATACCGCCTGAGGCGAGCCTTCAGCAACCAGAGTACCGCCACCATCACCACCTTCCGGTCCCATATCAATTAACCAATCAGCAGTTTTGATCACATCCAGATTATGTTCAATAACAATCACAGTATTGCCATGATCACGGAGGGTATGAAGAACACCCAATAATTGTTTAATATCATGAAAATGCAAGCCGGTAGTTGGCTCATCCAAAATATATAAGGTCTTACCTGTATCCCGCTTCGAAAGTTCTTTGGCGAGTTTAACCCGTTGCGCTTCACCACCCGACAACGTGGTAGCATTTTGCCCCAGTGTTATATAACTCAAACCCACCTCAGTTAAGGTATGCAACTTTCTGGCTAAGCTGGGCACGGCACTAAAAAACTCAGCAGCATCTTCCACCGTCATATCCAACACTTGATTAATGGTTTTGCCTTTGTACCGTATTTCCAAAGTTTCACGGTTATAACGCTTTCCCTGACAGGCATCACAATGGACAAAAATATCCGGCAAAAAGTGCATTTCAACTTTAATAACGCCATCGCCTTTGCAGGCCTCACAACGACCACCTTTTACATTAAAACTAAAGCGACCAACCGTATAACCTCTCGACCTGGCCTCATGGGTCGCTGAGAAAAGCTCCCGTATGGGTGTAAACAAACCGGTATACGTAGCGGGATTGGAACGGGGCGTTCGACCGATTGGGCTTTGGTCGATATCAACGACCTTATCAAAATGCTCAAGCCCTTCAACCCCATCACAGGGCGCAGGAATAATGCCGGCACGATTGATCAATCGTGCGGCATAAGCATATAAAGTATCATTAACCAGCGTTGATTTACCCGAACCCGACACGCCGGTGACACAAGTTAACAAGCCAACAGGAAAAGAAATATCAACATTCTTTAAATTATTACCCTGCGCATTTCGAATGGTTATTTGCTTGGTCTGATCAACCGGCGTTAAAGTTTGAGGAATTTCAATACTCACTTTACCTGACAAATACTGACCCGTTAACGATTCTTGGCAATTTAGAATATCCGCCAAGGATCCTTGCGCAATAATATTACCGCCATGAACGCCCGCACCGGGACCAATATCAACGATATGTTGCGCAGCACGAATGGCATCTTCATCATGCTCAACAACAATAACCGTATTACCCAAGTCACGTAGATGAAAAAGTGTGTTAAGTAAGCGATCATTATCCCGTTGATGTAAACCAATAGATGGCTCATCCAAAACATACATCACGCCCACCAAACCAGCACCAATCTGGCTTGCAAGACGAATGCGTTGTGCCTCACCGCCTGAAAGGGTATCTGCACTCCTATCCAGCGTTAAATAATCCAGACCGACATTAACCAAAAACTCCAATCGCTCTTGAATTTCTTTAATAATTTTTACTGAAATTTCACCGCGTTGACCTGGCAAAGATAAGGTTTCGAAAAAAGCCAAGCATTTACGGATGGGTAAATGGGTCAACTGATGAATGGGGAACTCTTCAATAAAAACATGCCGTGCTGCCACGTTAAGCCTGGCGCCATCACAAACATTACAAGGCCTATGAGATCTATATTTAGCCAACTCATCGCGCACCATCTGCGAATCAGTTTCATGATAACGCCGTTCCATATTGGCAATAATTCCTTCGAAACGATGCCTCTTTTTCTTAACCGATCCTGTTCCAGTCATAAACTTAAACTCAATCGCTTCATTGCCACTTCCATAAAGGACAATCTCTTGCGCTGCTTTAGACAACTCTGAAAAAGGCACTTCAAGATCGAAGTCATAATGCTGTGCCAACGAACAAATCATTTGATAATAATAGGCGTTACGTCTATCCCAGCCACGAATTGCACCGCCAGCAAGACTAATGTCGGGATTATGAACAATCAAATCCGCATCGAAATGCTGTCTTACGCCTAAGCCATCACAACTGCTACAAGCGCCCTTAGGATTATTAAAAGAGAAAATGCGCGGCTCTAACTCAGTTAAACTATAACCACATTGATTACAGGCATAACGCTCGGAAAAAATAATCTCTGTCGCATCTTCAAGACACGCCGCAATGGCCATACCGTCAGCAATGCGCAAAGCTGTTTCAAAGGATTCAGATAAACGTAAAGCAACATCCTCACGAATTTTAAAGCGGTCTACCACCACTTCAATCGTATGTTTCTTTTTTAAATCCAAAGCCGGCGCTTCATCCAAGTCATAAACCGTGCCGTCAATACGGGCACGAATAAACCCTTGCGCACGCAAATCATCCAGTAACTGACTATGCTCACCTTTGCGATCATTAATAACCGGCGCCAACAACATCCAGCGCTGCTCTTGTGGCTGCGCAAGGAGATGGTCAACCATTTGGCTAACCGTTTGCGCTGCTAAAGAAACATGATGCTCAGGGCAACGCGGTGTGCCAGCCCGTGCATACAACAATCTTAAATAATCATAAATCTCGGTGATGGTACCGACTGTGGAACGCGGATTATGTGAAGTGGATTTTTGCTCTATGGAAATAGCCGGTGACAAACCTTCTATATGATCAACATCTGGCTTTTCCATAATGGATAAAAACTGACGTGCATAAGCAGAAAGCGATTCTACATAACGGCGCTGGCCTTCAGCATAAATCGTGTCAAAAGCGAGTGAGGATTTACCAGAACCGGATAAACCGGTAATCACTATCAGCTTATCTCTGGGCAGATCAATATCAATATTTTTCAGATTATGCGTTCTGGCACCACGAATGCTAATAGTATCCATCAAATAATTCCGGCAATTAAAACAACTGGATAATATACGTTCAAACTAAAAGATTCTCAAATGTAGTATCACCTACTCTAATGATTAAAAAAAACAAAAAGGCATAATATTCATAATTAAGCCTATCAATATTCATAACCATCTATATCTCTTCTCTACTTCAAAATGTATTATTTTTCTATAATAGCTAATCTGTCTGTATCAATTCCCAATAATAGCTCACCTTTTAACAAGCCCACCAACTCCCTGCCAGCCATACTGTATCGCCAACCATGCAATAAGGGACATTCGTCATCACCATTACTTAACAATTCTTCAAGATCTCTACGCGACGCCAGAATGGTTGGGTTTAATGCATTCTCCTCTGCTCTAACTCTTACCAAAGCTGTTAAAATATCCAATATGGCTTCTTGTTGCTGGGTCTTTTTGGCAGACCGATCTTTTTCATGCAAAGGAATGGGGAGACGATTTTTAGCGGCTGTAATTAATTGACAGAGTTCTTTACCATAGCGATTTACAGATCGCTCATTAATGCCTCTTACGTTAGCCAACTCTTGTACTGTTTCAGGCTGCAATTTGGCCAAATCAAACAATAATTCATCGCGCAATAACCAGCTTTTTGGGCGATCCTCCGCTTGTGCAGTTTTTTCTCGCCATTGCGCCAAGGCTTGAACAATAGACAGCTGCTTACCTGTTAATTTATTTTTTCCTTTGATTTTAACCCAAGCTGTTTCAGGGTCTACGCTATAAAGTGCGGGGTTTGTTAACTCGGCAAAATCATTTTTTAACCAATCAATCCTGCCTAATGCTGTTAGTTTTTGCACCATAATCTGATAAATTTGACATAAATAAATCACATCATCGGCGGCATATTCAAGTTCTGCTCCTGTTAATGGCCTTTTACTCCAATCTGCACGGGTATGGGCTTTATTAAGATTAACACTTAGTAAACTAGAAACCAGCATGGCATAACCCGGATTGTCTTGAAAACCCAATAACGGCGCGGCGATTTGTGTATCAAAAATGGGCGAAGGTAATTTACCTGTCCATTGAAAGAAAATTTCTAAATCTTGTCGACAGGAATGAAATACTTTTACGATAGCAGGATCATATATCACCTCAAAAAGCGTATCTAATTGAGGCAGGGCTATTGGATCAATGCAAGCAACCCATTCGGGTGTTGCAATTTGTAATAAACAAAACTTGGGGTAATAAGTTTTTTCACGCAAAAACTCGGTATCCAATGCCAACCAAGGCTCTTTCTTGATTTGTTCGCACAATTTGGCTAACTGGTCAGGTGTGTCAATATACTGTATTGATGTCATAAGTGTTCACAAGCAATTATTAAAGTTAGCCAAAAAGGGATATTCATTACTGATAAACAAAGTGACCAAGTGTATAGAATAAAAACAGACTGAATGATAACTGTCTAACTTACATAGTTAATACATCCAATTCAGTATCGGATGAAAGAATTGAATCTTCAAATTCCGTACCGTGCATTAGGCCTTTAAAATCAAACAAATTTCTATCGGCTAATTGTGATGGTGCAACATTCTGTAGACTTGTAAATATGGTTTCCAATCGCCCAGGAAATTGTTTATCCCAATTTTTCAACATAACCTTCATTACTTGCCGTTGAAGATTAATCTGTGATCCGCATAAGTTACAGGGAATAATCGGAAAATTTTTAAACGCACAAAAACGCTCTATATCCTTCTCTCTTGTATAAGCCAGTGGCCTAATAATAATATTTTTTTTATCATCACTTAATAATTTGGGCGGCATAGCCTTAAGCTTACCACCATAAAATATATTAAGAAAAAACGTCTCCAGAATGTCATCACGATGATGACCTAAAGCGATTTTGGTCACACCATTCGCTTCGGCGTAACCATATAAAGTTCCACGCCGTAACCGAGAACATAATCCACAGGTAGTTTTACCTTCCGGAATTACCCGCTTTACTACACTGTAGGTGTCTTTCTCAATGATATGGTAAGGCACTCCCAGTGATTCTAAATAAGTAGGTAATACATGCTCGGGGAAACCAGGTTGTTTTTGATCAAGGTTAACCGCTATCAGCTCAAAATCAACGGGCGCGGTTTTCTGCAAATTTATCAAAACGTCTAACAAGGTATAAGAGTCCTTACCACCTGAGAGGCACACCATAACCTTATCGCCATCTTCGATCATGTTATAGTCAGCAATCGCATCACCAACGGTGTGTCGCAAACGTTTTTGTAATTTATTAAATTGAAATCTGGATTTTTGCGTTGAATCTGACATGGTCAGAAATATATTGAATGATAAAAGTAAAAAAGAAACCGGGACTCATAACTTACTGAATCCCGATAAGAAGGAACTAGGCGTTATACCGCTGGAAGATCAAGGTTGCGTTTGTGCCACCAAAACCAAAACTATTGGACATAATCGTGTTTAAGGTAATATTATCCATACGCTCACGGACAATAGGAATCCCCTCAGCACCTGGATCAAGGTTTGTAATATTGGCTGAAGCACTGAGAAAGTTTTCTTTCATCATCAATAATGAATAAATCGCTTCATTAACACCAGCTGCACCTAAGGCATGTCCGGTTAGTGATTTAGTAGAACTTACCCACGGTACATTTGCTTCACCAAATACCTCACGCAATGCTTGCAGTTCTTTAGTATCTCCAACAGGTGTACTAGTACCATGTGCATTGATGTAATCAATCTTACCTTCAACTGTGGCCATTGCTTGTTGCATACAACGCACTGCACCTTCACCTGAAGGTTGAACCATATCGTAACCATCTGAAGTTGCGCCATAACCGACCAGTTCAGCATAAATTTTGGCTCCACGTGCTTTAGCATGCTCCAGTTCTTCAATAACTAAGACACCACCACCGCCGGAAATAACAAAACCATCTCGAGTTTCGTCATATGCTCTAGACGCTGTGGCAGGTGTATCATTATATTTTGATGATAAAGCACCCATGGCATCAAATAAAACTGACATGGTCCAATGTAATTCTTCACCACCACCCGCAAAAACGACATCCTGTTTGCCCATCTGAATTAATTCCATGGCATGACCAATACAATGCGCACTGGTGGCGCACGCTGAACTTATGGAATAATTAACTCCTTTTATTTTAAATGGAGTCGCTAAACAGGCTGTGTTAGTACTGGACATGGTTCTAGGCACCATATAGGGACCTACTTTTTTAACACCTTTTTCACGCAAGATATCAGCTGCTTCAACAATGTTGGACGTTGACGGTCCACCAGAACCCATTACCAAACCGGTTCTGAAATTAGAAACTAAAGACTCATCTAGACCTGAATCATTAATCGCTTGCTGCATGGCAACATAGTTAAAGGCCGCACCATCGCCCATAAAGCGCTTCACTTTACGATCAATAAATTCATCCAAATCAATATTAATGGCACCATGGACATGACTACGAAACCCTAAGGCTTCATAATCTTTTGTGAAGGTAATTCCAGAGCGGCCTTGTTTTAGGGAATCAACCACTTCTGTGGCGTTATTTCCTATACTTGAGACAATGCCTAATCCGGTTACGACAACTCTTTTCATCGCTGTAGCCCTTAAAAGTTTTCTGTTGAAGTAAATAAACCAACTCGCAAATCAGTAGCCTCATAGATAAGCTTACCATCTACTTCCATAGTAGCATCAGCTATACCCATAACGAGTTTACGCATAATCAATCTCTTCAAGTTAATTCTATATATTACTTTTTTAGCGGTTGGTAATACCTGGCCTGTAAATTTAACTTCACCAACACCTAAAGCGCGACCTTTTCCAGGACCACCCATCCAACATAAATAAAACCCTACTAATTGCCACATAGCATCTAAGCCCAAGCAACCGGGCATAACCGGATCACCTTGAAAATGACAGGCAAAAAACCATAAATCGGGGGTTACATCCAGTTCAGCTATGATTTCACCTTTTCCGTATGTACCACCTTCATCAGATATATGAGTAATACGATCCATCATCAGCATATTTGGGAGCGGTAATTGCGCATTATTAGGTCCGTACAACTCCCCTCTACCGGACTTTAATAGCTCTTCGCGCGTAAAACTATGCTGTTTCTCCATTCTATTCGTACACCTTGATCATTATTATTATAAATAGTTCGACATTATCTAACAGACTCTGAAAAAAATCAGCTCAATTTTTTATATAAAAGCACATCAAATAACAAGCCTATTAGTTTTAATGTATTTGTTGCTACTTTACCAACTCTATAAAGCTTAAAAATAGGTCGCCAAACATATACCACTTCAGAAAGTTCACCTGCAAATTAGTCCTACTAGCCGGCATTAGCGTCTAAATAACGTGATTTAATAGCCTGTGCCAATTGATGCACTGCCATCGCATATTTATTACTGTTATTATATTTTTTGATGACTCTAAAATTAGGATAGATATGCCAAAACTCACTCCCTTGATAGGTACTAAGTTCTATAACGTTTGCATCATTAGCTGGTGTTGAGCGTTTTGCTACCGGATTATTTAGTTGCCACCCACTATTTGAAAAATAATGCGCTACACTACCAACAGCATCCTTAGGATGCCACAAATCCCGCCGCCCATCTTTATTAAAATCCACAGCCAACTTTCGAAAACTACTAGGCATAAATTGCCCATAACCCATAGCACCAGCCCATGAACCTTGAGGCATTAATGGATCAAAATCTTCATCACGCGTCATGAGTAAAAAATGTTCCAACTCTGACATAAAATATTTTGATCGCCTTTGCGTATCAAAAGATAAAGTAGTTAAGGCGTCAAATATGCAGGTTTTACCGAAATTTTTACCAAAATAAGTTTCAACCCCAATAATTCCTACAATATATTCCGGATCAACACGATAAGTTATACTTGCCAAGCGAATAGAATCGGCATTATTTCGCCAAAACTCTACCCCATTACTAATATGTGCATCAGTGAGAAATTTATTACGATAACGTGTCCAACTACCCAAACTTGGTTTTGATGGCCCTGAAGGAGCAGGGCTCTCCAAGCGAATAACTGAATCTAAGCGATTAGCGCGGGAAAATAAACCGTTCAAATAGGTTTCAGAAAATCCATATTTATGAACCATATACTGAATAAATTTTTTCACTGCTGTTGAGTGTGCATAAGTCCCTGTTAACATGAAAGCTTCATAACTGTTCGAATAAGGGGCTTTTGTCTTACCACCCTGAAAGTCTTGAATAGATTGGTCAACCGGAAGATGTAGCGAAGACACTGTACTTTGTTGACTACTGTTATTAGAATGTTCCGCAGAGTTATTAGTTAAACGTTCGTTGGCGCAACTGACAAGTAGCAAAGTCAATACTAGCATAACCGAGCAGTTATAAAACCTGTTTGTCATAAAACTCCTCTTTACTGTGTATTGTTAACTGAGCTTTCACGTTTTTTCAATAGACAAAATAGATGTCTTTCTTAATTAATACCCGATTTATTATCACAAAAAAACGAGTGTCGATCATCATATAAATTTATAAGCTAAATCATTATTCCCGAAAATGAAAACTGTTATATTGAAGTTATATTCTCGCAGCCAATTCAGTTATTAAATTTTACACGACTTTTTTGATTTTATGATTATAGAGCAGCACTGGCTAACAAATGCCAAACACACACCGTCCCCCAATTATGATGACCGCCCTAACCCAGTCGACATTTCATTATTGGTTATTCACTGCATTAGCTTACCACCCGGTGAATTCAACAATCCTTACATAGACCAACTGTTTTGCAATACGCTCGATCCCGACACACATCCGTATTTTAAAGAAATTTATCAACTAACCGTATCTGCTCATTTACTCATTAAACGTGATGGAAGTTGTGTGCAATATGTGCCTTTTAACAAACGCGCGTGGCACGCAGGAAAATCAAATTATCAAGGTAAAGAACGCTGTAATGATTTTTCTATCGGTATAGAACTTGAAGGCACCGAATCGATACCTTACACCGAAGCCCAATATCTTCAACTTACAGAAATAATTGACTGCCTACTTAAGACTTACCCCAACCTATCCAAGCAAAAAATTACGGGTCACAGCGATATTGCACCAGGACGAAAAAACGATCCGGGTGCATCATTTGACTGGCAAAGAATCATCTAAGACTAAGACCAATCATTATTCAACTTTTGTCTTAATTTTTATTCTGACTTTTTTAGGCCTACCCAGCCAAAGGACTCAAGAAGCATTAAAACAACCCCTAAAGTTATCGCTGAATCAGCAATATTAAATGCCGGCCAATGCCAAGTTTGATAATAAACATCAAGAAAATCGATAACGTAGCCATAAGCCAACCGATCAATTAAGTTTCCAATCGCACCACCCAATACTAAAGATAAAGCGATCGCAAGAAAAGTCTCATGCTTTTTTAAACGAGCCAACCACACTGCGATAACAGCACTAATTACCAAAGCCAATCCAGCAAAAAACCATCGTTGCCATCCACCTGCTTCACTTAAAAAACTGAATGCCGCCCCAGTATTGCGTACGTAAGTTAATTTAAAAAAAGAGGTTATAGGAATAGATTGGTAAAGCTGCATGGAACCCGCAATAATCAATTTACTCACTTGATCCAACACTAAAGCCAACAAAGAAAGCCATAACCATTTCAACATATTCAAATCACGCATAGAATCTGCGCTCTCCATTACCCACGACATTTTCTTCACAACGACCACAGAGCTCTGGATGAGCTACATGCTCACCCACGTCATAACGTTGATGCCAACAGCGTACACATTTTTTATACTCAGAAACAATCACTTTCAACTTAACTCCTTCGAATTCAGTCTGAATAGCATCATCTGGTGCAAATTGATCAGCAATCACCAAAGCATTGGAGGTAATAAAAATAAAATGTAGTTCACCAGACAACTGATTTAGCGTATCAAACAGTTCAGGATTACAATACAACTCGATTTCAGCATTCAGAGAAGATCCTATATCACCTTTCGCACGACTTTTCTCGAGTTCTTTACTGACTGCCGCTCTTACAGACATTATCGTTTGCCAAAACTCACGATTCATAACAGCGTTATCATCCAGTTTGACTAAACCTTCATACCAAGTCTCTAAAAAAACCGATTCACTACGCTGACCAGGAATAAACTGCCAAATTTCATCTGCAGTATAACTAATAATAGGCGCCAACCAACGTGTTAAGGCTTCTATCACATGATACATTGCCGTTTGAGCTGAACGTCGAGCCAAACTATCTGCTTTTGCTGTATATTGGCGATCTTTAATGATATCAAGGTAAAAACCACCCAGATCAAGTACGCAAAAATGATGTACTTTCTGATAAATATGTTGAAACTGATACGTTTCGTAGGCGGCTTTTACTTCTTCCTGCAATAAATAAGCCCTATCCATCAACCAACGATCCAATGCTAATAAATTAGGTGTTGAAACTAAATCTTTTGCAGGATCAAAATCATCAAGACTAGACAATAAGAATCTCGCCGTATTCCTTAACCGTCTATAACCGTCCGAAGTACGCTCCAAAATTTCATCAGACACCCGCATTTCGCTACGATAGTCTGTCGAAGCAATCCATAAACGTAATACGTCTGCGCCTAAGTTTTTCATCACCGATTGTGGGGGGATTACATTACCCTTGGACTTTGACATCTTTTCTCCGTTTTTATCAACGGTAAAACCATGCGTCAAAACAGCTTTATAGGGCGCCACATCATTCATTGCAGTTGATGCCAACAATGAGGACTGAAACCAACCTCGATGCTGATCAGAACCTTCCAAATATAAATCTGCTGGAAACCTTAATTGCTCACGCTTATCTAGCACACAGGCATGAGTAACACCTGAATCAAACCAAACATCTAAAGTATCGGTCATTTTTTCATAATCCGCCGCCTCAATGCCAAGTAACTCTTCCTTTTTCAGCTCAAACCAAGCTTCTATTCCTTTTTCTTCAATTCGTTTAGCAACTTGCTCAATTAACTCAACGGTTCGTGGGTGTAACTCGCCAGTTTCTTTATGAATAAAAAATGTAATCGGCACGCCCCATGTTCGTTGACGTGATATACACCAGTCAGGGCGACCCTCTATCATACTTTCTATTCGTGCCTGACCCCATTCAGGGATCCAGTTGACACGCTTAACCTCACTTAATGCTTTTTTTCGCAATCCATTCTGATTCATAGAGATAAACCATTGCGGGGTCGCTCTAAAAATAATCGGCGTTTTATGTCGCCAACAATGAGGGTAGCTATGCAAGATCGCTTGCTGATGCACCAACTTGCCTTTGCTTTCCAACACTTCCAAAACATGAACATTAGCGTTAAATACATGCTCACCCGCAAAAAATTCCGTATTTGACAAAAACACACCATCGCCACCGACTGGATTATCAATTGGCAAACCGTATTTCTTACCAACGATATAATCATCTTGTCCATGGCCTGGGGCGGTATGTACAGCGCCTGTACCCGCCTCTACAGTAACGTGGTCACCCAAGATAACAGGCACTTGTCGATCATAAAAAGGATGTTGCAGTAACTGATATTCCCAAGCTGATCCTTTACAATAACCAATGACATGATAGTTATCATTGCCATAACGTAACATCGTATCTTTAAGCAAAGCTTCAGCAACGACCAAACGTTCGGTTTCACATTGAACCACCACGTACTCCAAATCTGGACTTAGGGCAACGCCCTGATTGGCCGGTAAAGTCCAAGGGGTTGTCGTCCAAATAACCACAGACAAAAGACCGTGCCCTTCATGCTCAAGTGCGTGATGGCACAAGCCCATAAAAGCACTCTCATCCACTACTTGAAAACGCACATCTATGGCTGGTGAATGCTTATCTTCATACTCCACCTCTGCCTCTGCCAATGCTGATCCACAATCGGTACACCAGTGAACTGGTTTTGCTCCCGCTACAACGTGACCTTTTTGAGTAATTTTTCCCAATGAACGAACAATGTCAGCTTCAAAAGCAAAATCCATTGTCAAATATGGATTATCCCAATCACCCAATATACCTAATCTAACAAACGCTTCTTTTTGAATATCTACCTGCTTTGCTGCATATTCACGACAGGCCTTTCGAAAAACAGCAGGAGATACTTTAATATCCGCTTTGCCTATTTTCTTTTCAACCATCAGCTCAATTGGCAGACCATGACAATCCCACCCAGGAACATAAGGCACATCAAAACCACTCAACGTTTTTGATTTAACAATAATGTCTTTTAAAACCTTGTTAACCGCATGACCGATATGAATTTCACCATTTGCATAAGGAGGGCCATCATGCAATATAAATTGATGCCGTCCAGCAAAAGCCTGCCTAATTTTGTGATATAAATCTGCTTCCTTCCACTTTTTTAACCGCTCTGGTTCGCGTTGCGCAAGATTCCCTTTCATAGGAAAACCGGTATTGGGTAGGTTGAGTGTTTTTTTATAATCCATTGTCATAATTTTTTAGTCTCAGCAAAAATCTTTTTAGTCTCCGCCACATCTTTAACGATCTGGTCTTTTAATTCTTCTAGAGATTGAAATCGTAATTCATCTCTGATCTTTTGATGAAAATGTACTTCCACATAACGCCCGTAGATTTCCTTATTAAAATCGAACAAATGCGTCTCAAGAATTACCTTAGAACCACCATCAAGTGTCGGCCTAGTACCGACATTTGCAATCCCTTCAAATTCCAATCCGTCAATCCCTGTCATGGTAACGGCAAACACACCATTAACAGGAGTATTTTTCCTGTGCATTTTTATATTTGCAGTAGGGTAACCAATAGTACGACCAAGTTTATCACCATGAGCTATTCTTCCACACACTGAATAACAATGTCCCAACAGTTTTTCTGCCTGTTTCAGATCACCAGCAACCAAAGCATCCCTAATAAGAGTACTACTTATACGTAAACCTTCTGATTGGAAAGAACCGGTATCTTCAACCGTAAAGCCATTTTGCTTACCCTTTTCTTTGAGCATTGCAAAATTACCCCGCCTAGCCTTACCAAAATGGAAGTCATCGCCAATTACAAGGTGCTTCACATTAAGTGTATTAATTAATATATGATCAATGAACTGCTCGGCATCACGGTTAGCAAATTCTCGATTAAAACGCACTATCAATAAGTTATCAACCGGCAGTTTAGCCATTTCAATTACTTTTTCGCGCAAACGCATTAAACGTGAAGGCGCATTATCCCCTAAAAAATACTCCAAAGGCTGCAACTCAAAAATCATAATCACATTTGGTAATCCTAGCACTCTGCCGCGATCAACAAGCTTCTGAATAACTGCTCGATGACCTAAATGCAAACCATCAAAATTTCCTATGGACAGGACGCAACCGTTCTTGAATGGTTCAAGATGAGATAGGCCTCTAATTAAATGCATGATCTTTTTGCCAGCAAAAATAATTTTATTCTATCATGTGCAACGGCTAAATGTGATGATCATCACCAGTTACTAATCACTAATATTATGTAAATTTACACTTATTTTTTGGCGTTTCTGGGTAACAGATAAATCCCTCAAACGTAATCCGACTGCCAATAATGTCGCTATATAGATGAGTAGCCCTATTAGAATCCATTTAAATAAATTAATAACTCTCTCTGATAAGCTCCATTGATTCCACCAACTAACATCAACCCAATAATAAAGCGCTAATGACATAGCTGTACTGGCCAAAAAAACACGAAAACAAAATAGCCCCCACCCACTGACGGGGCGATAAACCTTTTCTTGCAAAATTTTTATTAATAATAAAATTGTATTAAAAAAAGCCCCCAACGAAGTTGCCAAAGCCAGTCCTGCATGAGCAAAAGGAAAAACCAACGCAATATCTAAAAGCAAACTGACTACCATTGCATAAAGACCGTAACGAACTGGCGTTTTCATATCCTGTCTGGCCGAAAAACCTGGCACCAAAACCTTGATCATGACATAACCCAATAAGCCAATCGAATACGCCCTCAAACTCATTGCTGAATAATGAACATCTCTCGAGCTAAACTCATTATACTGAAATAGCGTTGAGAGCATAGGCTCCGCCAGCAACACCAAACCTATAGTCGCAGGCATGCATACCAATAAAACAAGACGTAAACTCCAATCCAGTACATTTGAAAAAGCAATCGCATCTTCTAACGCATGATCTTTTGCTAACTTCGGCAAAATAACAGCACCCAGCGCTAGCCCCAATATCCCCAAGGGGAATTCCACCAAACGATCGGAATAATATAACCAAGAAACGCTGCCTACCGCTAAAAAAGAGGCTATCAATGTATCCAGTAATAAATTAATCTGTGTGACAGATACACTAAAAATCGCCGGAGCCATCAGACCAATAATTTTTTTTACACCCGGATCATTAAATCTTAACCTACACCTTGGCATCATTCTCAACGCTAACAATGCCGGAATCTGAAACAATAACTGAACAACCCCACCCGCAAAAACACCCCATGCCAACGCTACAACCGGCTCATCCATAACTGGCGCAAGCCAAACTGCCGCTCCAATCATACAAATATTAAGAAAAACCGGTGTTAAAGCAGGGACAGCAAACTTGCCATATGCATTCAATATAGCTCCAGCAAAAGCTACCAAACCTATAAACAACAAATATGGAAAAGTAATTCTTAACATAATTACTGCCAACTCATGCTCGGTTCCCTGCCAATCAAATCCAGGAGCCATTAGTAAAATAAGTAAAGGTGCTACCAACACACCTACCACACTAATCAGCATCAAAATTAACGTCAAAGCACCAGCAGTCCTATCTATAAACAACTTTAGTGCTACTTTACTGCCTTGCTCTTTGTAATCACTGAGAACAGGTACAAAAGCATGCGCGAACGCCCCTTCTGCAAACAAGCGCCGAAAAAAATTAGGTATTTTGAATGCGACAAAAAAAGCATCAGTCGCCGCATTGACACCAAAAATACGCGCGATTAACATATCACGAATAAAGCCTAAAATACGCGAGACCAACGTCATACTTCCCACAATGACCGTTGATTTAAAAAGCTGGTGACTCAAAGCGACTCCATCTAAATAATGTTTAAGTTGACAATAATAACATTTAAAAAGATAATACAAGGCTATTTAACTAATTCTAATACATTGAGACACTATGGCTAATACAGCACAAGCTAAAAAACGCGCGAAACAAGCGGAAAAAAGCCGTATTCGCAACGCAGGACAACGTAGCAACCTACGAACATTTGTAAAGAAAGTTATTGCCGCTGTTAACGCAGGCGATAAAGAAAAAGCACAAGCAGCCTACCAAATTGTAGTGCCCATCATTGATTCCGCAGTTAACAAAGGCATTATTCATAAAAATAAAGCGGCACGCGGCAAGAGCAGACTCAATTCAAAAGTAAAAGCTATTGCTTAGTTAATTTAGCCTTTTATTTAATTTAAAAACCGGACCTTTAAGTCCGGTTTTTTTTGCTTAAAAATATTAACCACTCACTTACAGCAACTGTTTTATCTCAGGATAATCATTTAATAATTGCTGACGAAACACTTCGACCACGCCTTCGTTATGGCGCCCAGCTCTCGGAATAGTCACCGCAATCTCACTAACAACAGTCATAGGTCTGGCCGATAAAAAAATAATCCTATCTGCCAATGTGATTGCTTCTCGTAAATCATGCGTCACAAACAACACCGTATGTGGACGGTTACACCACAATTTTACCAATAGTTCCCTTACCTGCCGCGCTGTTGGCGCATCCAGTGATACAAATGGCTCATCCATGAGTAACACATCAGGCTCTATTGCAAAAGCACGAATAATTGATACCCTACGACTCATTCCTAACGACAAGCGTTCCGGATAAACCTGCTGTGCCTCTGTTAACTGCATCACCCCCAGTAATTCATCAACGATAGTGGAAGAGTGCCCACTATTCATTACTAGTTCTATATTTTCCCGTACCGTTCTCCAAGGTAACAAACGTGGATTCTGAAAAATATAGCCGATTTTAGAGTCCGTCTCATTACAGCCAACTGTAATTTCCCCCTCATAATCCTCATCCAACTCAGCAATTAGATTTAATAAGGTCGTTTTACCACTACCCGAAGGTCCTACCAAACAAACAAACTCACCTGAATCAATCGAGAATTGAAGGTTTTTAATGGCCAAGTTCTCACCTGCTTTCCCTATAGCAGGAAAAATTTTGCAGTGGATATTGATGTCAATAGCACTCATCGACGCCACCTCAATGATTTTTTATCCAGCGGCTTTAATATCATTAATTCTATCAACTGAATGATCGCAACAAAAGCTATCGTATAAGCCAAAATACTGGCCACATCAAATAGTTGAAAAAATAAATGTAATTGATAGCCCATACCATTGCTACGGCCCAACAACTCAACAACTAAAATAATTTTCCATATTAAGGCCAAACCAGATCGCGTTGCCGCCATCACAAAAGGATGTAGTTGTGGCCAGATGACATGGACCAACATCTTACGGGCGCTAAAGTGAAAACTACACCCCATTTCCAATAAGTCTTGATCCAACCTCCGCGTACCTTCCCTGATTGTCACAATAACATTGGGCAATTTGTTCACTACAACAGCCAAGATAGCAGCCGACTCAACCAATCCGAACCAAACATAACACAAGATAATAGTTACTAGCGCTGGTACATTCAAAAAAATAACTAACCAATTATCAAAAAAAGCATCCAGTTTTTTATTACGCCCCAAGGCAATACCTATTGCACAACCCAAGAACATGGCAATAGAAAAACTAGCCAACAATCGGAGCAAAGTAACTCCCATATGATAAGGCAGCTGACCTGAAACAGATTCCAACCAAAACACTGTTGCCACTGTTGCCGGAGTGGGTAAAAGATTATTATTAAGATAAATTGCCAATGCTTGCCATACAGCTAACAAAACCAGCAAGGACAAAACCGGCATCGTTCTTTTCAAATACCTCAAGTTATTCTATCGCCCAAAAAGTGCCTGGCTGCAGATTTTCTGATTGTACGGTCAAGCGATTATTACTGACAGCCCGTAACAACGTATAAATTTGCCTCGCCGCTTTTTGTTCTTTTTCACCCCATTCCACTACAACCCCTTCGCAATAACGCTGACGGAGCTTGCTTCGCGTCAGCACATCGTCAGCATGCAACAAAGGCAATACTTTTTGCCAAGCTTGCTCGCTTGTACATAAACTGTTTTTTGCTTGCTTGCTCGCCTTAAAAAAACTGATAATCGCTTGCTGATTTTTTTCAGCCCAGCTTTGCCTAAACACATAACCGATACTAGGTACATTTTCAGTTACACCTAAACCTTTCAAAAGTCCTCTGCCATCAATCAACTGCCGATATCCCTGTGCCTCAAGTCTAGCCGCAAAATGCCAGTACGTTAGCACTGCATCAACACGCTTTTGTTTGATTTGTTCATTGATTAAAGGTGGCGCACCTACTATTTTCTCTACCGATTCATTCAAGTTCAACCGCTCTTTTTGCCCTAAAGCTTGTAATAGCAACCAGTTTTTATCCAATTCACTACCAGCAATACCCAACCGTTTACCCTTAAGATTAGCTATGGAATGGATAGGGCTATTATCGGCTACCATCAACGCACCCGTGGTAGTTGAATAGGGGTAAAAAGTAAAATCAGCACCGGTAGCTCTAAGGCTAGACACCCATACCCAATCAGAAACGATCATATCCACCGCGCCTGACTGCAATGCAATCTTACCCGCTTCTGCTGTCGCCAGTGGCTGCAAGTGTAGCTCAAAATCAGCGGATTGTAGTTGTGGGTTATCTTGTAAAATTCGCAATTCCCATTCTAAGGTACCAGTCGCTTGAACACCAATACGAATTGTAGTTTTTTCTACAGCAAAACTATTGTTTGAGAGCCATAAAAAAAAACCTAAAAAAAAGACTTTAAACTTCATACAAATTATCTCAACACATAAACGTCATATTCTATAGAGTTCAAGAGAGAATGTTTAGATTATTATATAACATGCTAATTATCACTTAATATCAGCTAGGACTTTAGCGCAACTAGTATGTGATAATATTGGTTTAACCGCTTATCAATGCCTTAATGCGAAAACCTATCTTCCGCTTACCTACAAAGCCAACTTGGCTTAAGGTTCACCTCTATTTAGCGCTTAGCGTTGGCTTGTTTTTTGCTCTAATGGGAATTACTGGCAGCATAAGTCTTTACCGAGAAGAAATAGATGGGCTACTCAATCCACAACTGATTATCGAAAAACCGCAAGGTAACTATCAGTCGCTAGATAAAATCATGGCATCAGTGCATGCTGCACATCCAACCCGTTACGGTTCATGGACATTAGAAATGCCCAACTCTCCTCAAGGCATGATAACCGCATGGTATGAAAAACCGACAGAAACATTTTTTGAACTTTATGCGCCCTTAATGGTATCAGTAAATCCTTATACCAGTGAGGTTGTAATGAGTCGCTTTTGGGGCAAAACGGCTACAACTTGGTTGCTTGATTTACATACACAATTTAGATTAGATCGTTTTGGCTGGAACGCCGTCGGTATGTTAGGAGGGCTATTATTTATTTCTTGTGGTTCAGGACTTTATTTATGGTGGCCGGGACTTAAGGCAGTAACCGAAACATTTAAAATTCGGCACAAAGCTGGCTTGATGCAATTTACTTTTGATATACACCGTTGCTTAGGTGCACTTAATGCTACCGCCTTGCTACTATTAGCCTTCACAGGTTTTTTCCTAAGTTATCCTAGTTTACTGGAAACCTTAACAAGCTCATCCGGCATGGAGCATGGGCAAACTGGACGAACGATTACCAGCTCAGCCATTCCTAATAATCACCCAACAGGCTTGCAAGCCGCTTTTTTCGTTGCACAAGGCGCCTTTCCAAAAGCTAAATTAAGAAGACTCTCTACTCCAACCGGTGATACAGGAATTTATCGCATCAACTTTAGACAAAGCAGCGAAATTAATCAACGACATCCGTTTACGAGCGTATGGGTCGACCGCTGGAGTGGTCAAGTTAAAGAAGTCAGGAATCCCAATAAGTTTACCTTAGGCGAAACTTTTGCTTCTTGGATATGGCCATTACATACGGGAGAAGCTCTCGGCAAAAATGGTAAGTTTATTTGGTTTCTAGCAGGATTAAGTCTTTTTATGCTTTATGTGAGTGGCTTAATGAGGTGGCTATGTCGCATCAGGCTGATTAAAAATCGTAATGTAAGCTTTAAAGCAATGCATACCTTTCTCAATAGACTTGGAAAAATCAGCTACTGTGTCATTTTAAAAATCTTCATACTGATCAAGTTACTAGCACAAAGATTGTACACATACCTTTTGAAGGCCTATTTTATCTCATCAATTTCGATGAAAAAACTCACTTATTACTTTTTAATAATCAAAAAATAAACACTTATCTACTATAACATCACAAAGGAAAAGAAACGAAGAACAAGCTTCGCTTCCTTTCCTTTGACCGAATTTATTTCAACGACAACGTTTCGGTACGACCTACCATTTCAAATATCAACTTGTCCTCTTTAAGCAACCAGCCAATTGCACGCTGTACATCATTTTTATTAAGCCCAGTTTCATTCGTTATTTTTGTAACACTGGCAGAACCATTTTTATCCAAATAACGCCAGACCTGACCCGCCGCATCATCAATTTTATTTTGCATCTTAGAATACCCGTATCACTATAAATAAAAGTTATTAACTATTTTTGGCTTGCATATCTGGTAATACTATATTTAATTCAAGCGTTTCTTGCTTGTCATCCTGTTCAAAACTAACAGAAATGGCATCTTCACTAACATTCACATATTTGCGTATAACTTCCAATAATTCTTTTTGTAATTTTGGCAAATAAGAAGGTTGATTAATTGAAGTCCGCTCATGAGCAACCAAGATCTGTAATCTTTCTTTTGCCAAAGAGGCTGAACTAACTTTAGATGATCTGAAATAATCTAATAAACTCATTAATTACCCCCAAAAAGTTTCCTAAAAAACCCTTTATCATTATCTATAAAACGATGAGGTATATCTTCACCTAAATAACGGTCAACAATGTCTGCATAGGCTTGACCTGCATCGCTCTTGTCATTAAGAATGACAGGCATTCCGGAATTTGATGCATTTAATACTGACTTTGATTCTGGAATAACCCCTAACAAATGTAATGACAAAATATCTTGCACATCTTCTACGCTAAGCATTTCACCTAACTTCACTCTTTCAGGTGAATAACGCGTTAACAGCAGGTACTCTTTGATGGGCTCTTCGTTCTGTTCGGCCCTGCGTGATTTACTGGATAAAATCCCCAGCATCCGATCCGAATCACGAACTGAGGACACTTCAGGATTTGTAACAACAAAAGCATCATCTGCAAAATACATGGCCAAATGCGCACCTTTTTCAATACCGGCCGGAGAATCACAGACTATATATTTGAAGTCTTTTTTTAATTCATCCAATATTCTTCCGACACCCTCTTGACTTAAAGCATCTTTATCACGGGTTTGTGAAGCGGGTAGAATATAAAGTAAATTACAATTTTTATCACGAATTAAAGCCTGATTTAGGGTAGCTTCTTCATTAATAACATTTACAAAATCATAAACTACACGGCGCTCACAGCCCATGATTAAATCTAAATTGCGCAATCCTACATCAAAGTCAATGACCACTGTTTTATGACCTTTTTTTGCAAGCCCCATGGCAATGGCGGCACTTGTTGTTGTCTTACCAACACCGCCTTTACCCGATGTAACTACTATAATTCTCGCCACAAATTTTCTCCGCGTTTAATGGTGTAATACAATTTCTTTGATGATTAATGATTGACCCTGCAAATAAATTTGCACTGGCTTATTACGCATAGACTCATCTAAATCTTCACTGACTTTATAATTACCAGCAATGGAAATAAGTTCTGCCTGAAGATCAAAGCAGAAAATACGCGCTTCAATATTTCCCTGCACACCGGCCAAAGCTCGTCCTCTTAGTGTATTGTAAACATGAATATTACCTTCAGCGATAATTTCTGCCCCAGCACTTACTTGTGCCAAAATAACCAAATCACCTGCCGCATAAATTCTCTGTCCAGATCGTACTGGCTGAGTAATT
This sequence comes from uncultured Methylococcaceae bacterium, assembly GCA_903908165.1. Taxonomy (GTDB): domain Bacteria; phylum Pseudomonadota; class Gammaproteobacteria; order Methylococcales; family Methylomonadaceae; genus Methylobacter_C. The sequence goes on from CAIVQX010000190.1 coordinate 47,493, forward strand.
AATGTTGTCTCTAAAACGTCCGCTTCGATTTCTACATTATCTTTTGGTGGCAATAGCACTTCTTTTTGTTTTTTACTGTCTGCAGAAATCTCACTAGAATTCCCTGAATAAACCGGTATAAGTAACTCGAGCGCCTTTTTATTCTGCAAAATGTTTCCACCACGAACCCCTACCGGAAACAAACCCATTTTACGAATAATATCAATAATTTTCTCAAGATTAATAAGACAACCCTGTTTATTTATTTCCTGAAGATCAATAACTAAAGGCGTATTTTTGAAGAACTCGGGAGCTAAACTGATTTTCTGTTGAAGCTTTTTTTCAATAGCATCTAAGTTATCAGTAGATAACATTAAAACGGGCAAGGAAAAAGTACTGCTCTTAAACTCAAGAGCTTGCGATGTGCTTGTTGTATGAGTTGTTTTTTTAGCGTCTGTCGACATCTTTGTAAATAATTGGTGGCTTAGTTATATAGAACCGCTAATAAGATCATATTTTCTAATAGAAAATAAGTTAATTAACACTCTAACTAACTTAATATCTCATTAATGATGAAAATTATAACTCTATTAGAAAATAATTCTGGATTTATTTAGCCCATAAAAAAAGGCCCCATCCTTTCGAATGCGACCTTTTAGGTGTTATTTTAATTAACTACTATTAGAAGTCAAAAATAAATAATTAACGTTTTGAGTACTGAGGACGCTTTCTAGCTTTATGTAAGCCAATTTTTTTACGTTCTACAATACGAGAATCACGCGTTACAAAACCCGCTTTTCTGAGGGCTGGTCGTAAAGCTTCATCATACACCATCAGCGCCCGTGTCAAACCGTGACGAATAGCACCAGCTTGGCCAGAAGGACCACCGCCTTTAACAATAACATTTATATCAAATTTACTCACCATATCAACGCACTCAAGTGGTTGACGCGAAACCATTTGATCTGTTTTTCGACCAAAATAATCTTCGATGGCTTTCTTGTTAATAATAATTTTTCCGGTGCCTGATGTTGCGTAAACCCGTGCTACTGCACTTTTACGACGACCTGTTCCGTAATACTGAGCTGCTGCCATGGTCTACTCGCTTATAATTCTAATACTTTTGGCTGTTGAGCCTGATGATCGTGTTCAGGTCCTGCGTAAATTTTCAATTTCTTGAACATTGCGCGACCCAATGGATTGTTCGGTAACATACCTTTAACTGCATTATTAAGAATACGGTCAGGAAATGTTTTTCTTAATTTACCCAGCGTAACGGTTTTCAGATTGCCAATATAACCTGTATGATGCTGATATAACTTATCTTTCTCTTTATTGCCAGTCACGCCAATTTTTTCTGCGTTTACTACAATAATATAATCGCCTGTATCAACATGCGGGGTGTATTCTGGTTTATGTTTACCACGAAGACGTAGCGCAATTTCAGAAGCAAGGCGGCCTAGCGTCTTCCCATCTGCATCAACTACATACCAATCGCGCTTAACTTCTGCTTCTTTTGCACTAAATGTTTTCATCGTTACTTAGTCTTTCTCTAAAGGCTCAATAAAAGAGCTAGAATTGTACTAAACATTATCATTTCTTTCAATGTTTATTTATATGTTAGGCACGGATTAAAAATTCAAATATTTTATAATCTTCGAGTCATTGCGTTTATAACACTTAAATCATACGCGATGAATCAACACATGCTTATCTTAGCCGAGCATTATAACGCAATACATCTTACCCCATCAAGGCCTAAATATTTATATACCGCTTATAATTTAATATTCAAAGAATGCAGCTTACGATAAAGATGCGTACGCTCCATCCCCACTGCCGCAGAAAGCTTAGCCACACTCCCTCCTGTTCGCTCAAAATGATACTCAAGATAAGCTTTTTCAAAATGGTCCCTAGCATCTTTTAATGGTAAGTTGAAAAACTCGGGGACTGAAGAGGATGTCGCTAAACCATCACTAACAACCGTTCCTAATGCTGCCTTGACCTCATCCAATTCTATTTCTTCGCCAACCCCCAAGATCATTAATCGCTGTACTAAATTTTTTAACTCTCTTACATTGCCTAGCCAGCTGTAATTCCGTAAAAAGTTTTGCGCGGCCATTGAAAACTTTCTAAAAGACAATTTATCATGATTTACAAAATAATCGACGTAAAAGCCTAATAACCCAGGTACATCCTCACTGTGCTCCCTAAGTGGCGGAATATTGAGCGTAACTTCATTTAATAAATAGTATAAATCTTGCCTGAATCGTCCCGACCTAACCTCTTCATCCATAACAATCCGTGTTGAAGCAACCACTCTAACATCTACATGCACGGCTTCGCTTCCGCCCACTCTTAAAAAAGAACTTGATTCCAAGGCGCTAAGCAGTCTCAACTGTGTTTCCTTATCCATGCCACCTATTTCAGTCAAGAGCAGTGTTCCTTTATGCGCTCTTTCCAACAACCCAGGAAAAACCCTACCTTGACTTTCTTTGCCAAAAAACTCTACGGCCGAATTCTCAGGGGATATGCTACCCACCGCCACATCAACAAATGGGCCATTTTTATAGGCGCTGTTATTATGTAAATACCTCGCATAAAGCTCTTTACCAACACCTGCTTCTCCGCAAAACAATACACGCGTTTCGTGCTGAGCCAATCTTTTCAACTGATCTTTTATCTTAAAGACCGAGGCACTTTTTCCTACCGGCTCAATGTCAGCAACCAATTGCCGCCTTAACCCTGCATTTTCAACCTGAAGACTACCCGCTTCGAGAGCTCTATCAACTATCAGCAATAATTTTGCCAATGACAATGGCTTCTCAAGAAAATCATAAGCGCCCAAGCGAGTTGCCTCAACAGCCGCCTCAACTGAACCATGCCCCGACATCATTACCACTGGACACAACATAGCATCTTCGGCCACCCATTCTTTTAACAACGTTATCCCGTCAGTATCCGGCATCCAAATATCCAATAAGATTAAGCTAGGCTGATGCGATTTCTTTAGTTCTCGAGCCTCACTTGCATTTTCCGCCATAGCAACCTGATAACCCTCATCCTGAAGTATTTCACAGACCAATCTACGAATATCGGGCTCATCATCTACGACTAATATACGCGCTGTATTTATGTTCATAATAATTTAAGTCTGTTCCGGGTTACATGCGGGAAATTGGATTATAAAGCCTGCACCTACATTACGACTAGTGTCAATCCATATTGCACCGCCATGCTCTTCTATTATTTTTTTTACTATGGCTAATCCAAGACCGGTACCCTTTGCTTTAGTTGTTACGTAAGGCTCAAAAATTTTTTCAACCTGCTCCTCTTTAATACCTGGCCCATCATCATAAAGTGCTATTTCTATAAAATTCGTATCATTTTTTAACACCCTACGCATACTGAGTTCGATTAGACCTTGAGCACCTATTGCCTCCAATGCATTTTTTATTACATTATGAAGCACCTGTCGTATGCTGACCGGATCACCATTAATGAACAGCAACCCCTTTTCATATTCAGTTTTAAATTTTACCCCAGATCTTAATGCATAAAGTGCCAATACCTCCTGCACCAAGCGAAACAAATCAATATCAACAGCCTGCTTTTTAGAGGGTTTAGCATATTCAGAAAAATCATCTACCATTTCTTTCATTGCCTCTACCTGCTGAACAATTGTTTGAGTTGACCTCTCCAAAAATGACGCATCATTGACTCCCAGCTTATCCGCCAACTTATGTTGCATCCTTTCTGCAGATAATTGAATTGGAGTCAATGGGTTCTTTATTTCATGAGCAAGTCTTCTCGCCACTTCACCCCATGCTGCATTTTTTTGGGCCTGAATCAAATCTGTCACGTCATCAAAAACAACAACTGCACCAACATGCGCACCTTCCTGTGAAAATAAAGGAGTCCCTCTACAAAGTAATTCCTGTCGACCATTAGGACCCAAAAATGCAATTCGCTGCTGCCAAATATCATCTGCTTGTATCAATAAACGATGAATTGATTTCAAAGGCTCCGCCAATTCTGAATAACTCTGAACAAGCTCTAATAAACTTAACCCAATGAATTGATTAACATGAACATGGAAAATTCTATAAGCCGCCTGATTAGCTGTGCGAATTTTATATGATTCATCAAAACTGATTACACCGGCTGTTAAATTCGCCAATATAGTTTCCAAATAAGCTCGTTGATTCTCCACCTCAAAACTAGCCTTTCTGGTCTCGTCTCTTCCTTGCGCGATACGATGAGTCATTTCATTAAAAGACTCTACCAAGAAACCCAAATCATCCTGCGTAACAACCGGCAACTGTTGTCCATAATGACCAGAAGCCACTGCCTGCGTCCCTTTTACCAGCTCTTTTACAGGCGCTATAATATGACGAACACTAATAAATGCGACCCAAATAGCCGCCAATAAACTCATTAATAAAACCAACGAGAGTGCTAAAGAAAAACTAATTTTCAATGACTCTCTTAAATAATTCATTTCCTTATAACGTACAAAAGCAAATTCTACCGAATCAGACAAATCGGCGATTCTTACTGGAACAGGATATAAGGCCTGTAAATACTGCCGATCCAAAGACTTGACACTAACGATAATCCGGACCATTAGTTCTTCTTCATGCACAGGAGCCAAAGCGGCATATATGCCATTTTGACGCAACTGTAACCAGATATGTTCGTCAGGCAAACTCGGCAAGATATCAGCTGGGTTAACACTACTTGAACTAATAATTCGACCTTGATGAGAAAACAGAGTCATCTCAGAAGCTCCGGATGACTCTCTCAAATTCTCAACATCAAGAGCCACCAAATTATCAGATGAATTTTCAAGCTTTTCAATCAATTGCTGAGTTTGCTTCAAATGCCAGCGGGTCCTTTGGTCCAGCGATGCTTGACTTAGTTCTAAAGCATCCTCCATAGCACGGTCTATTTCAACATTGAACCAACTATCAATTCCTTGGTGTAAAAATTGCATTGAAAAATAGAATACTATAACCGCTGGCGCTAACGCCAACACCACAAAAAGAGAGACCATTCGAGTTGTTAAACGTGAACCTGCTTCACGTCTCTTTGTATTTTGAATTAATGAATAAATATTGGCACCAACTAATACCAATAATACTACTGACCCAAGCGCATTAAATAATAACAACCAAGAATATACTTCACTTAATTCTGAAGAGGCCTGCATTGCAGAACTCATCATCTGCAACGATATTAATATTAACCCAAACAGGATTAATACAGACAAATTAACGGGGAGTTTTATTTTTTCAGTGGACATGGCATCCAATCACTGGAGAGATACCATTCTGCGTCAATATAAGCAATTGGACGCAATGGTAATGGCAAAGAATTACGATCAAAATTTATTTTTACAAAGCATACATATTTTTTTTCGGGATCAATTTTTAATTTATCTATGACAGGGAAGCCGGCTATTGAAGACATCAACCCCAGAGCTGCAGGTAGCGTAGAAAAATTATAAAATTCACCACTATCTTCGTTTCTGACCCTATACATATTTAACAGCGCCAGATATTGGATGCTATAGCGTATTGACTTATAAACCAGTTTTTTATCCCAAAGAAAATCTCGATGCTGCAGCAATTTAATTTGTAAATCCCAAAATAATGGAACACCATTTTGCAAGGCATCCTTTGATTTTTCGCTCAATTGAAAAACAATGTCTGCCGTTAATACATAGTTAACTCCCTGCAACCTCATTTCCGCCTGCTTCACTTCTGCCCCATAACCTAAAAAAGGCAACAACAGGAATATCAAAGTGCTACAAAGCATATGTCGCGGGCGCTTATTTCTTCCTGATAAGTGCATAATAAAAACCATCCATTGCCGACTCACCCGTTAAAATTTGTCGACCATAGTGTCCTGCCAAACCCCAATCTGCATTGATAGGTATTTCAATAGCATCCGCATATTTCGCCAAAAAAGTCTCAATTTGTCGTTCATTTTCTTTTTTTAAAATGGAGCAAGTTGCATAGAGCATTACCCCACCGGGAGCCAACAAAGGCCAAACAGCACACATTATGTTTTGCTGTAAAACCTGTAGTGGATTAATATCATCTGGCCGTCTTAATAACTTAATATCTGGATGACGACGAATAACACCTAACGCAGAACAAGGTGCATCCAATAAAATACGATCGAAAAGTTGACCATCCCACCAATCTTTTGGCTTTAATGCATCACCCACGATAAGCTTGGCTGATAGATTGAGACGCTGAAGATTATCATTAACACGCTGCAAGCGTATTTTATCTATATCTACAGCCACCAACTCTTTTACTTTTGGCTGATACTCCAGAATATGAGCCGCTTTACCACCTGGCGCTGCACACACATCAAGAACTCTGTGTCCAATTTGCACGTCTAATAAATTGGCTGCCAATTGTGCCGCAGTATCCTGAACAGAAACCCACCCTTTATTGAATCCGGGCAATAAGTCAACCACTATTGGGTTATGTAAAATAATTGCAGAACGACAAAAGCTAACAGTTTCTGCCTCAATTCCCTGCTTTTTCAACTGTTGCAAATAATTATCTTGACTGATATGTGCCAAATTAACGCGCAAAACCATAGGTGGCTGCTCATTATTTTTCTGAAAAATTTGCTGAGCCTGCAATGGCCAATCTTGCTCAATTTGCTGTATAAGCCAATCAGGATGACTGACTAGCGCAGGCTTTACGTTATTGGCTTTCTGTTCTAAGCCCTCTTGATCTCTTAAATAGCTTCTAAGTAACGCATTAATAAGTGCTTTTGCCCATGGCTTCTTACGAGCCGCCAAAACAGTTTCCGAGACGGCTGCATGGGATTTTACTCGCATAAATTTTAACTGATATAAACCTATTAAAGCTAATGCCTTAACATCCAAGTCTTTTAGCGGTTTGTCCAACATTTGACTCAAAATATAATCAAGCCGATGATAATTTCTACAAACCCCGTAACAAAGTGCTTGAATGAATGCCCTATCTTTAGCTGATTCAACTACCCCTAATGCGTTATCCAATGCCACCGTTAAGGATTGACCATCTTGTAAAACCCTCGTTAATACCTTTACTGCAATCAATCTAGTATTCAATGAACATTCAACCTAATTTAACTCCATCAATATCATGTGCATTAAGAAATGCTTGAGATGACATCCGCTTTCCTCCGGGAAGTTGGACCTCATGCAAACGTAGCACCCCCTTTCCAGTCGCCACATCCATATTTTTATTAGCGCAACTAACACGGCCAGGATCTAAATCAATCTCTGTTGCTAAAGCTTGAGCTTGCCAAATTCGTAATACCTTGTCTTGATAAATCGTCTGAGCCACTGGCCATGAATTTAAACCTCTAACTTTTAACTCAAGTTTATTAGCTGTCTGACTCCAATCTATCATCGCTTCATTTTTGCTCAGCTTCTCAGCATAAGTCACCAAACACTCATCTTGTGCTTCTATTAAAACTTGTCCAGCCACTAATCCAGCTAACACTTTACTTAAACCTGTAGCACCCAATTTAGCCAATTTATCATGTAAATCACTGGCGGTATCTTTAGCGCCAATGACATAGTCTTCCTTATGTACCATATCACCTGCATCCAACTTATGAACTATCTGCATAATAGTGATTCCCGTTTTCTCATCTCCTGCCATTAATGCTCGCTGTATGGGTGCAGCTCCTCGCCAGCGTGGTAACAGTGAAGCATGGACATTAATGCAGCCCAATTTTGGTACATCAAGTACTGCTTGAGGTAAAATAATGCCGTAAGCTACCACCACCATTAAATCAGCATTAAATGATACGAGCCGTTGTAACTCATCATCATCTTTGAGAGTAAGCGGTTGAATCACTGGAATTGAATGCTTCAAAGCCAGCTCTTTCACTGGACCTGTATGATTATGCCTTCCTCTACCCGCAGGACGATCAGGCTGTGTATAAACTGCGCACACTTCATGATCCGAATCAAGTAACACTTGAAGACTAGGAACGGCGAATTCTGGCGTTCCGGCAAAAATAATCCTCATGATCAGTTTTTATCCATCTTATGAATTTTTTCCAACTTTTTCTTAATTCGCTGTCTTTTTAATGATGAAATATAATCAACAAACAACTTCCCATTCAAATGATCCATTTCATGCTGCACACAAATAGCCAATAACTCGGTTGCCACAAATTCGAAAGCCTGTCCCTCTCTGTTAAGTGCTCTCACTTTTATATGTTCAGCTCGATTTACCTTTTCAAAAAAACCCGGCACCGAAAGACAACCTTCTTCAGATTCCTTAATACCATCCTTTTCAATAATGACAGGATTTATTAAAAACAAAGGATCATTTTTTTCATCACTTACATCAATGACAATAACTTGTTGATGCACATCAACCTGAGTAGCAGCCAAACCAACGCCATGAGATTGATACATTGTCTCAAGCATATCATCGATTAATTTTTTGATTTTATCATCGATCCTTTTGACCTCTGCAGCCTTTTTGCGCAATCGGTCATCCGGAAATTCGAGAATAGTTAAAATACTCAACAAACTCTCCATTAAAAATAATTCAGTACTAGAATTCTATATTAATTCATATAAACTTTAAAACTATAAAGACTAAAATGATCCTCCAAGTTACTATGGCTTCTCGAACACCATTAGGATTTATAATTATTTTGCTCCTTAGTATAAATACCTGGGCTTCAGAAATACAAATAAACCCTACCCACCCTGACCAATATACTGTTTCAGCAGACGATACCCTATGGGATATATCAAGTAAATTTCTAACTCACCCGTGGCAATGGTCTGAACTATGGAACAAAAACTCCCCCTCCAAACCTCAAGCAATTTTCCCTGGAGATATTCTTTATTTTTCCATTACCAACAAAATCCCTTCAATTCGATTATCTAAAAATACACAGGAGGTTCATTTACAAAATCATAATGGCTGCGTACTTAACGATGAAGATTTTAAAAAAGGCCGTTCAGAATTTGCGACCTCCAACACAGGAAAGCTTCTACCCTGCATACGTGAAACGACAATAAAACAAGCTATCAACTTGATTCCTGCAGGCTCTGTTGCTCAA